>JAFUFE010000168.1 GCA_017470085.1 Treponema sp. | reverse complement strand
TCGCGACACCGCACATCTATGCCGGCGAGCGCATCGACAAATTTCAAAAACTCCAAGTACGGCGTTGCAGGCGGTAGTTCGACTTTTTTATTTTTGAAATGCGAGGTAGTCGTCAGAATGTCCGTCACTGCGTCAAGCGCGGAGTTTTTGTACTTTGTATACGGAATGATTGTGTGGCAACAGGCAGTCTGCTGCGCGAGCGTTTCATCCCACGGAATGAGCAGCGTGTATGCATCGTCAAACACGATGACCACCGCATCGTTGATATGCCCCGTAAGATATCGTACCGACGGTTCGCGGGTGGCTTCGCTGTCTATAAAAACGGCGGCACCACTATCGCGTGCTTTTAATTCAGCGGCAAGGCGGCGCTGCCGTGTTTCATACATCGTTTTCACTGCTTCTGGTGACGGTATCATCATAATTCATCCTTCTGTTTAGGCAGCACACACATTCTGTACGCGCCACCAGTGTAGTTTCGTTTTCTGCGCCGTCGCGTATTCTACCGTTTGAGGCGCATCGCTTTTTGTTTGAGGCGGCGGACAACACGCCACATGATGTCGTCTTTGGTCACCAGAAGTGCCACACAACCGATTGCAGCAAAGAGCACTGCACTGAAAACAATGGGCACGCCGTACGACAGCAGCCGGTTGTGTCCGCTCCACGCAGCAACTGCTGCACGGTGAACAAAGACTGTTGGAAATGCTGCGAGCACCGTATATGCCGCAATCTTTGCTGTATAGCCACACATCGATTTAACGAACAATCCCGTCCGTATTGTACGCATCCGTCGCAAAAACAGCAACAGGCAAACCGTGTTCACCGCACTTGCCACCGAAAGCGCGAGCGCAATTCCGGCCCCGCGCATCGGCTGCACGAGCGTAAACGCAAGCACGATATTGACCGCAAAATTGACAAGGCCGGCGAGCGTCGGCAGCCTGGTGTTTCCCTGTGCGTAAAAGGCTGGTGGTACAATGCGGTTCACGGCGATAAAAAACAGCCCTGCAATATGATAGCGAAACACACCGAGCGTGAGGTGCACCGACTCTTCGGTAAAACGGTGCGTCTTAAACAGCAACGCGATGATTTCACGGCCGGCAATCAATGAATAACCGGTAACCGGAATGGCGATGAGCGCTACCAGTTTCACTGCGTTGAGCAGCAAGTCTGAAAATGTATCCCACGCTTCTGCGCGAGCTAATCCTGACAGATCCGGCAGAATAACGGTCCCAATCGATACGGCAAAAACTCCGAGCATCAATTCTTGAAGGCGCAGGGAATATTGAATGCTCGAATACACGCCGGTACCGGCGCGACCGGCAAGCGATGCGGACACAAAATCATTGAGTTGGTAGGCCGCCATCCCTATTATAGTCGGTACGATGAGTGCAACAACACGCCGCGTTCCTGGATTGGTAAAACACTGTTTCAACGGTACAAGAGCAACGCGCCAGCCGGTTTTCAACACGAACGGCAGTTGGAACAGTGCTTGTACTACCCCCCCAGTAATAACGCCGACCGCCATTGCCCGCGCAGGATTTTGTATACGCGGCGATAGCACAAACGTAAACACAACGACGACTATATTGAACAATACGGGTGTAAATCCTGACGGCGAAAAAATATTTTCCCCATTCAATATCCCTTGAAAAAATGCTGCTATCGAAATGACCAAAAGATAGGGAAACATGATGCGCGTCAGCACCACTGTTTCAGGAAGCGTCTCTACCGTGACGTCGCTGTAAAACAACCGTATCAGATACGGCGCAAAAAACATTCCAGCGGCAACAACAAGCGACGTCAAAAATGTAACGAGCGTAAAGGTGGCAGACACAAACTCCTGCGTCCGCTTTTTGTCTTCATCGGTTGTAATGGCGTCACGCTCTTTGCGAAATGTCGGGATAAACGCTACCGAAATACTGTTTTCTGCAAATAGCCGACGAAAAAAATTCGGCAGGGCAAACGCAAAATTAAACGCATCGGCAAGCGGACTAGTTCCTAAAAACGCTGCTTTTGTCATCTCGCGCACGAGCCCGAGTATCCGAGACAGAAGCGTCATAAGTGAAAGATACATACCGGAAGCTATAAGCGATTTTTTTGCAGCACTGTTTTTTTTCAAGAGGCGAACCATATACGCCCTGTAGGATACTCAAACAGCAAGAAATAAGCAACAGCGAAACCGCATATTGTTGCCACTCGCCAAAACTGCACATTCTTTCGCATCCGGCACTGCTCTTGCCATAATGTGCGTGTCGGGGTACACTGGCATTAATGAAATATTCACCACTCATACCGGTGCTTTTAACTGCAGCACTTGCCGTGTCCGGCTGTAAAAAAAAGAACGATGTCCTGCCCGTCACAGACATGCCGGCAACAGCGTGGGAATCGGATGCGCTTTTATATACGTGGTACTATTTTGATGCAACCGGCATGCATCTGACAACGTCTCCTCACCGCGTTCCTCTAACTGCAAAACGCCCGTGGACAGAAGCCATCCGCATTTCTGCGGCGGGAACAGCTGCCGACACCGGTATATCCGCTCCGCCAGCGTACGCCGTCGTCAATCGGAGCGGCATCATTGAATTCACCGAACGACAGGCGACGCTCTATCCTGATGTAAGCCTGTTTTCTGAAACGACCGCCAGTAACCTGGTCTTTGTCAACGGAACACCGTTTTTTTCCCTGTACACAAACACGTTTTTCAATCGTCGCACTGATATCACTGCCACGCACTACCACCCGTTTCTTGCACAGTTCTCGCCAGTCACACATATCAGCACACCAGTACTTGCCATTGAAAACCTTGGGCTACCAGCCGATGCAAACGTAACGGACTTCGTATGGGATGGCACCGTGTGGCTCTGTGAAATCAAAACCGAAACGGCGGAGCGTACGACATTTTCCTACCGTTCGTGGCAGCCGACTGGTGCACTTGCTGCACTGACGCCCGCACACGCCGCCCGCGCGTTGTTTATGCAGGAGTCAACCCAAGCGGCGTTCCGTGCCGTCAAATCTCCAGTACCGTTTGCTACAGCCCCCGCGCGGCTTATTGATTTACTGCAATCTGTTCCCCCTTCAATTCCATTTTTTATTACCTGCGCAACGGCGGGGGGGGTATCTCCGCGGACATACGTCCAGCATCTTCCCGATGCACGGTACGAAGAGACAGAAGCGGTACCGCTTTCGGCGCAAGCGTGCATTGCAGAAACCTGGGCGTGTGCCGTGTTCCAAGACGGAACCGTCTATTTGAGTGGAGCGCTCTACGACAGGCCGATCATCAACAACGGCGCGCCGATTGCGTTTAAGCTGCCGCCGCTGCCCGCAGGATGTGTCTACGGCGATTTTGCTATCTGCGGAGCGACGATGTACGTAGCCTGGGAAGAGCGTTCGTTTTACGAAACAGGAAAGAGCGGTTTTCTTGCCGTCGCGCTCGACAAACTGATATCGAGTGGAGTATAATTTTCAGCGGAAAGGACACGGACAATGAAATTGCACACGTACGCGTTTATACTGATGTTCACTAGCGGTATCTGTCTGAATGTCGTTCCGGCAGCGGCACAGGAAGCGACCGCAGAAATACCGGAAGAATCAACAGAGCAAGAAACAGAAGCGCCTTCTTCGATTTCCATTATGGAGCAACGACGCGCGATTTTGTCCCGCACCTTTCATCGCCCGACCTCTGCTGCTGATTTTTTCAAACAGGTCGATGTAACTATTACTGCTGCGCCGCTCTTTATCCTCAACAGGGGGAACACGCAAAAAGGTACGCCGCCCACAATCACTTTTCCCATAGCGATCGGTGCTCGATGGCCGAATAATTACTTTATCGCTTTTGAACCGCGCCTTTCGTTTTTTTTGAATTATTACGGCTGGGACAGCACAGACAACTATGCCTATCCCGTAGAGATAGAACAGCGCACGGCGGTTTCATTTTCGCTGCTGTTCGTACTGCCGATGGTGTTCACGCTCAACATCACCCGAAAAAGTTCCCTTGATTTTTTTGCTGACATAGCGTTCTTGTTGCGGTTTGCTACGAGCGCTGACAGTACCGCAGATAAAACGCATATAACAAAGATTAACAGATGGTTCTGGCAAAACGCGCGGTTTTTATACATCGGAACAGGCGTTGCGTGGATGTTTGAGATAAACAATTCCAATTTAAAAATCGGTCCAGAATTCCGCATCCATTTTCCCATTGGCTCGCTGGCAACAAAACACGGAATTGACGGACTGCTCCTTTCCGGTGGGCTAAAAATAGTGTTCTAGCATTTTTTTCGATTGCACACGGCAGACGTCGCTCACAAACGGACGACACGGGGTGAAACAGATTGAAAGGAATAAAAACGTTTAAAAACGCCGCTACAATAGCGCGGCGTTTTTATCTTCGAGTTTCTTTCAGAAACTCGCGTATCTACGTGTACGCTCACGCGCACCAACTGCACGCGCTCGCAAATTGAAATTTGCTCGCTTGTGCAATTTCAAGGAATGTTTAAAAACGCCGCTACAATAGCGCGGGATTTTTACCTCCGAGTTTTCTCTCGAAAACTCGCTCATTCACGTGTGCGCTTGCACAACTGCGCACTGAGGCAACAACTCTTGAAACTGATGCTTCGCTCATTGTTGCATTTTTAAGAATCATTCGCCACAGGATCGCGTTCGTGCAAGGTTTATTTATCGTCGGGCATCGCAAGTACTAAATCGACTTCACCGACAGAGTGATTTGTTCGCCGCGCGATCTCCTCAATCGTCCAGCCGCGGCGTTTTAGAGAACGAATCGTCTCCTGTTCCTGCTGTGAAACGCCGTCATGTGCAGCGAGCGGATTGTTTTTTAAATCCGCCCGAGTGATCTCTCGTAACATATCGATTTTATTGTCTACATCGGCCGCCAACTTTGTAAGACGTGCTTCGCTCTGCACAATGCCAGCGCGCGCGTTGACAATCGCTTCAATCTGCTGTTCGGTCTCATCAAGGAGCTCTCGCAGCGACTCCATACGATTTGCTGCATCACTTATCTTGGGGCTATTCTGAATCAAAGCATCAACTTTTGCCTGCACGTCTTTAATTTCGCCGGGAAGCGCATCCGTCTGCCGCACACAATTTTTGAGGCGATCTTCCAAATCTTTGAGGTTCGTAAACGACGCGTCAATATCTTGTATAACACGATTAATGATTTCCTGTTTTCCTTCAAGCCGTTCATATGAGCCGGAAATTCGCGTCAGTGAATCTTGGAAATTACGAACATCCACCTCAATCCGCAGCAGGTCATCCGACGTCGTCTGGAGATTTTGCATTTTTTTATCGATGCTGCCGGTCAGTTGCAGCATCCTGTCGTAATCTTTTTCAATGCCGTCTACTCGCGCCTTTTGATTTTCAAATTCAGCGATACGTGCATTGATTTCTCCGTTCATGCGATTAAGCGTCGCAAACTTTCCAGACAGGTCGGCGGCGGCGGCAGTGTATTCTTCAATACGGGAAAAATCCTGTTCAAGGGCAGCGATGCGTTCGTCAAGCTGCGCTTTCATCTGCTCCGCCCGCTCGTATACCTGCATCTGGGAACGTATCGTTTGAATTTCTTTTGCAATCTCACTCATGCGGCTCTGCATTTCATCAGCATCATTCTGAATTTTCAATTTAAATGTCGCCTGTGCTGCCGTGCTGTCTGCCGCCGTCTTTTTGATTTCTTCTTTTAAATTATTGAGCGTCGTAGAAGAATCGTCAAGCTGGGCTCGCACGCGCGATTCAGTATCCTGAAGCATTGTTTCATACATATTTTGCAGCCGAGCAATAATATCGTTTGACTGCGTTTCGTATGATGCAAGCGATGCATCCGCCTTTTGGTCAAGCGAATCAACACGCGTTTCCAACGCATCAGTCTTTTGCAACAACACGTCTGCCGTATCTGTAAATGATTTTTCAAGCTGCTTCGCCATTTCCGCAATGCGGCCATCGGACGATTCTTTAAAGCGGGCAAGCTGTCCCGCAAAAATATCGCCCGCCTCATCAAGCTGCTGCTTAAAGTGCTGCTTCCACGTGTTGAAATCCGATAAGGCAGCATCGGCAGTGGCAGCGCTCGTCTCCTGCCGGTTTGCAATCGCCTCTTCAAATGTCTTCAACCGTTCGTTCAGTTCGTGCTGCATTCGCTCAACGTGTACCGTCAAATAGGTGCGATATTCCTCCACCGCCTTTTTTAAAAATTCATCCGCAGAATCTGAAGAATCAGAAATCTTTGCGCGGATATCTTCCGTAAACGAATTCATCATGTTTTTCACGCCTGCAATCTGCGCCTGCATTGATGCTTCGCTCGTCTGCAACAGTTCCGCCGTCCGTTTTGCCTGTTCATCGTTTTTTTCTTGTAGAAATGTCAGCTTTGCCTTTAAGTCGTCGGTATACTTTCCCTCCAGTGTGCGCCGCTCTGATTCATATTCATTCGTATATGCAGACAGTTTTCCTTCCAACGCATTTTTCCACAGCGTGACGTCGTCATTCAGTTTGTCGCCCGTTGTCTTTAAATCGTGGTCGAACTTTTCTTCAAATACAGACAGCGTTGTCTGCACATTGGTCAACGCGGTTTCTTTTATTTCATTGATGCGCCGCTCAAGCGCATTGATATCCGCATCAAGCCGTTCGGAGTCCGTCTGAAATGCTGCGATAAGTTCACTGTATTTTTGCTGCTGCGCGGTCGCGAACGCAGAAAAATCGGAGGATACGCGGGACTCTGCCTGCTCCATCGCGTAACGCACATCCTTTTCAAACGTATCGATATCCCCCCCGGTTGTCTCAAGCCGCGATAACCGATATTCCATATCTTTCCGATAGCCCGCAAGTTGGCTGTCGATGGCGGCCAGCGCATCCGTTTGCCGGGATTCACACTGCGCGGTGAGTCGTTCAACGGCGCCGTCAATCGTTGCCGCAAGGTCACGCAGCTTTTCTTCAGATGCCGCACCGAACCGCTCAATCTCTTTGTTGACAGCAGCGACCCGTTCTGCAAGCTCAGGACCAACGGCATCGGCACGTTTTTCTGCGGCAGTACATTCCGTCTGTAACCGTTCAACCGCCACCTGTGCTGCCTGCACCGATTGGTTGACTTCCGCCGTCACCTCTCCGAGTGTTGCTGTTAGCGCAGCTTTGAGCGTGTCTATTTTTTCCTGAATCTCCGCCTGATATCCTGTTAGAACACGCGCGGCAGTTTCATTAAATCGTGCAAGCGTACTCTTTTCTTTTTGCTCTGCATCAGAAACCGCCGATGCATAGAGCGTATTAAACCGCGCTTCAACGGCAGCGAACTGTTCACCGCAAGAATCGCGCAGAGCGGTAAGTGTACGGGTATTCTCATCGGCAGCAGCCTGAGTCGCCTCGGCAATTTTCTGCAAATCTGCAAGTGACGAACCGATATCAGCACGCAGTTCTGCGATTCTATTTTTATACGTGCCGTCCGTTGCAGCGATGCGCGAATCTATGTCTTTACACGAGGCGTCCAACGCGCCTGACAGTTTTTCAATCTGTTTCGTAATAGCGGCAGACACGGCGGTTGTCTGTGTGGTAAAAATATCTTTGAGCTTTTTTTCGATTTCATTCTGCACCGCAACAGTACGCGCATTCAAACGCTTTTCCAATTCAGCAGAACGGGTTTCCACCGCCGCACGATAGTCATCGCTCCGTTTCTGTGCGAGCTCGCTCAAATGCGTGAACGCCGTATCTTCCAGCGATTCCGCTTTTCTCGCTGCCGCTCCATATGCCGCCGCAATACTCTGCTCAACGGCAGCAAGCAGGTCGTTCGCCTGCTGTTTGAGTGCGGCCAGATTCTGCTCAAGTGCCGCGCCATCACGCTGCCAGTCTGCCGCAAGCGCCGTGCGCACCTGACCAAGCTGTTCAGCGTTTTTCTGCTCAAACTGCGCAACAAGCTGCGGAATGTGCGCTTCAAGCGATGCTATCATCTTTGACTGTCGTGCCAACTGCGCGTCAAGGCGCTCTATCGACCCTTTCTGTGTATGAAGGTGTTCAAGGTTTTGCTCTACCTTTGCCGTCATGTCCATCAGCGTGGCGATGGCGCTTTCATAGCCGGCAATCTTTTCTTCAATGGCAGCAAGCGCAGCGCGATCATGGGCAAGCCCGTCAAGCATATGTTCCGACTCCGCAATCTGCGCATTCAACCGATTGACGGCGGCAACCGCCTGTAGCTGCTTTGTCTCCATGTCCGCAGTCGTCCCGGACAACGTACTTTCGCGTGCATCAAAATAGCGGTCAAAATCACTCAGCCGTCGGTCGGCATACCGCTTGACTTTTTCCATCGAATTGTTCTGCCGGTCAATGTGCCGGATCACGACGGAAATAACTGCTGCAAGCAAAACTGCGATTACGATAGTAACGACATTCACGTTTTTCCCACCCGTATGAATGAACCGTCCCGCCATTTTCATACGGCCGGGCGTTCAAGAATGATACAACTATTTTAGCACAAATTGCTGTAATTGACGATAGGTCGAAAAAGAAAAGTCAGCTTCCACAACCGGCGCGCGGCCGGGCGGCACAATGCACGCCGTCTGAAACCCTGCGCGGTGAGCGCCCCGCACATCGTACGCAACGCTGTTGCCCACATACAGAATCTGTTCCGGCGGTGTTTCCAGCCGTTCAGCGAGCACGGCAAACGGGTGCACAGCAGGTTTAAGCGCGCCGGTCGCCTCTGCGCTTAAGACTACAGCAGCATATGCGCGGCAGCCCCAGAGGTCGCCTTTCTGTTCCGGCGGGAAATCCGAAAGAACGCCAAGTTTCAGTCCCGCGTCGTAAAAAGCTTTGAACGTTTCCAACACCCCCGGAAACGGCTTGATGCGTTTAAAATATGGCGCGAGTCCGTCGTACACTATTTCTCGCAATTTTTTTTGTGCATCTTCAGGCGTACACCGCAACCGTGCAGCGAGCAGTTCATTCTGTGTCCGGTAAAAATCATCCTGTACCGGCAAAGTACGTATCTGTTTTCGGATTATACCGTAGTGCAAGAAAAAAATGCAATGCCGCATAAAATGCCCGCTCATGCGCCAAAACAGCGCACGCTGCGGATACAGCGTTCCGTCAATATCAAATGCAACTGCGGTAATGCGGCCACGGCGTTCGTGCGTCATCTTGTTATCAGTATACCATAGAGCAGCAAAGCGTGCTACATAATTTTTCTGGGTGCCGTGCATCGGCAATTTAACGGTACCTACCAATGAGCGCGCCATTTCTTTCAGATTATTTTTGATGGCGCAGTCCACTGCCATACGGTCGTTCATCGGAACATCGCCCTTTGTGTGTTGTGTGTGTGGGGGGGGGGTAAAAAAACGCTACGATGTCTTACCGAGTAGGGACGCACAGCAGAGGTGACTATTTTGTGTGTCAGCAAAACAGGGAGAAAGCTTTCCCGCAAGAAGACTGGAGATCTGATCGCCTCTCCACGGCGAGTTCAGATGTATTTTTCACGATGACTGGAAGCGTACAATACGCTTTTACCGCGGGTAAAATTGATCTGACGCATTCACCCGAACCAGATGGATGAACTCTTTCCGATACTGTGCGATGAGCGATGACAGCTCGTACTCTGCTCCGTCAGCAAAGACGGCACAGGCAAACCGGCCGTTATCATCAAAATACGGAAACAGAGCAACACACGTGTTGAATACTTTCACCTCAGGCAGATGCTCCGTTGTCCGTGTTCCGTCGGCAGCAACAGTTTGAACGGTGCGCGAACGATCGGTGTCACGGATTGCACCAAAATAAAACTTGCCGGGATCGGTAACCGCCAGCACATACAGCAATGCGCGCAGCTGTGTCATAGAGTAGCCGTTATCAGCCAGATAGCCGGTCACCCGAGCGACCCCACCGGGAGTAGATTCAGCTACGAACGGCTCAAGCCGCACGTCAACATCTGAATCCGGATAGCGCAGTTCTACTCCTGACTCAACGGCACGAATGGCAGAAGCGAGGTTGCGTGTCCAATCAAGTGCCAGGGACAGATTGTACGCCTGCGATAAAACACCTTGATACCCCACCGCACTGTTTGTCACCGTCGGCACAATGAGCGGTGCGCGCAAGAGCCCCCCCCCTGCAAGCGGTTCCACCAGTCCGTCCGCAATCCACTTGACGAAGCCGCACGATGAAAGCGAAAGTTTATCTCCGTCTGCGGCAGAGATTACCCGTGCCTTTCCGGTAGCCACCGATATGGGATTTCCGCGTTCATCGTACAGCGCGTCTTCGCGGTACACGATGTCCGGCAGCCGATTTCTGATAACGCCTATCATCTGTTTGACGGCACGGTATACACCGGGATACACATCAGCGTAATGCCATGGCACAGTACGCGCCGTCCACTGTACGAGCGTTCCCAGTGATACACCATAAAAACGGGTGAACGGCATATGGAGCGGCACCGCACGAGTGGCATACATGTTATACAGCATAAAATCAACGTTCGTACGCGACGCCGTACCGTCAGCAACTGGTGACAGCTGTACAAATATATCGCTGTTGTACGAAAAGTACAGACGGATAAACAGCGGCGCGCCCGTCGCTTTGCTGCGCGTTAACACCCAGCTCCCCGGAGCATCGGTATAATACACGTCCTGTATCTCCGTTCGCTCACCAGCCGCGGAGAACGTAGTAACCATAAGTTGCGCACGCGGTGCCACAACAATCGAAAACGTTGTCTCCGTCTCTTCCATGCGCACCTCAAACGTACCGCCCGGCGTTTCATGGACTTCCGGCATATTCATGCGCACCACAGAAAGCGGCGCCTCAAACCACGTCTCCACAAGACGTTCACGAATACGCGATGAATCAGGAACATGCGACACAGAAAACTGCGACGCGGCGGACGCATACACCGACAGACACACGGCCACCATAAAAGAAAGCAATCGTCGCATCACCGCCTCCATCTATCGGCACTGCCCGGCGCACGACGCACAGCTATCGGTGCCGTTACATCCTCCCGCGCCATAGGCAGCCACGAGTGCCGGTGCTTCTGCAGCGGCGCGCCGGATAACTTGACCGTGCTGCCCCTCAGTCACCAGCTTAAATCCAGTGAACTGCGGTTTTGGCGGTTTCTCTGCAACGAGCGCGCCGCCGCCTTCTGCAAGCTGTACTTCCGGCTGCACGCGGATGCCGCCGGGCAACACCACCATGCCGTCAGCGGCTTCATCAGGATGTTTCCCTGCCGGCGCGTTTGACAGCAACAGTTTCAGGCGATTCAACTGATTGACTTCGCTCGAACCCGGATCGTAGTCAATCGCGCTGATATTGCTGCCGGGGTAACGGCGGCGGAGTTCTTTAATCATCCCTTTACCCGTCACATGATTCGGCAAACAGGCAAACGGCTGTACGCATGCAATGCTCGGCACGCCTTCATGAATCAGCTCTACCATCTCCGCCGTCAAAAACCAACCTTCGCCGGTGATGTTTCCGAGCTGCACGATGTCGTCAACGCCGTTCATCAAATCATAAATAGACGATGGCGCGTCAAAGCGTTTGCTTCGCCGCAAATATTTTTTCATCTTCGTGCGGTATTGCTCAAGGAGCCACACCAACAGCCGCGCCGTCCGCTCGGTTTTCTTCGGAAACGCCAGCTCTTCGTGACGGAAAATTCCTGTTGAAAACGAATAGAAAAAGAAATCGGCCAAATCAGGCATAACACATTCTGCGCCTTCTTTTTCAATCGTGTCGACAATCTGATTGTTCGCCGTCGGATGAAACTTGACAAGAATTTCACCTACCACCCCGACACGCGGTTTTTTAACCGGACGGAGCGGCAACGCATCAAAATCATTGATGATATTCTTCAAGAGTTTGTGATAGCCGCGCACCGAAAGCGAATGAATCTGTTTTTCCGCAATCGTATTCCACTTTTCATAGAGCGCATTTGCAGAACCGGCCACCGCTTCATACGGACGCGTACGGTAGAGCACGCGCATAAGCACATCGCCTATCATAATCGACATAATCAGCCGATGCAAAAGCGGCAGCGTGATTTTAAATCCAGGGTTCTGCTCAAATCCCTGCGCGGACAGCGACAGCACCGGAATGTGTCCCCAGCCGGCGTCTTTGAGCGCACGGCGAATAAAGCCGATGTAGTTTGTTGCGCGGCACCCCCCCCCGGTGTGCGAAATAATCAGCGACGTATGCTCCAAATCGTATTTGCCTGACTCAAGCGCCGCAATCATCTGCCCTGTTGTCAAAATCGACGGATAGCAGGAATCGTTGTTTACATATTTGAGCCCCGCTTCGAGCGCTTTCGGGTCAACCGCATCAAGCACCACAAAATTGTAGCCGCTGTACTCAAACGCTTTCTGCAGCAGCCGGAAATGAATCGGCGACATCTGCGGTGCGATAATTGTGTGCGTCTTTTTCATCGCCTTAGTAAAGATTGGGCGCTTCATGGCGAGCGATGTCGCCGCGAATTCCGCCTGAACCCCTTTCCGCTGCCGTTCGCGAACTGCCGCGATGAGCGAGCGGATACGGATACGCACCGCCCCCAGATTCGAGCCTTCATCGATTTTAATGAGCGTATACATGCGTCCCACCGCCCGCATGATTTCATCAGTTTGATCCGACGTCACCGCATCGAGCCCGCAGCCAAAACTCGTCAGCTGCACGAGTTCAAGGTTTGGCATGCCGTTCGTAAACGCTGCCGAACGGTACAGGCGGTTGTGGTACACCCACTGGTCAATGACGCGGAGCGGCCGCTCCACTTCCCCCAGATGCGCAACGCTGTCTTCAGTAAATACGGCGAGCCCCAGCCCGTTGATTAATTCAGGAATGCCGTGATTGATCTCCGGGTCAAGGTGATACGGTCTACCGGCGAGCACAATTCCTGCGCCGCCGTGCCGGATCATCTCTTCGAGCGCATCTTCTCCTTTCTGTTGTACGTCTTGACGGAACTGCTGCTGTTCGCTCCACCCCTTTTCAACAGCGGCTGCAATCTGTTTCGCCGTCAATGACGGAAAATGCGGTATGAGTTCTTCCGCTAACCGCTCCGCCAAACGCACTTTGTCGTAAATCGGTAGGAACGGATTCAGATACACTATATCGGCGTCGTGCCGCAATCGTTCCATGTTGTTGCGCAGTACCTCCGGATAACTCGTCACAATCGGACAGTTGTAGTGATTGCCTGCACCACTATCTTCCTGCTGTTCATACGGCGCACACGGATAGAAAATAAATTTAACGCCCTGCTGGAGCAGCGATTCCACATGTCCGTGCGCGATTTTTCCCGGATAGCACACCGATTCTGACGGAATCGATTCCAAGCCTTTTTCGTACACTGCGCGTGACGAGCGCGGTGACAGGCGCACGCGGAAGCCGAGCTCCGTGAACACGGTAAACCACAGCGGATAGTTTTCATACATATTGAGTACGCGCGGTATGCCCACGTCGCCGAGCGGCGCGTTTTCTTTTTGAAGCGGCACATACTGAAAAAGCCGTTTGTATTTCCACGCGAACAGATTTGGCATCTGTACGTCGGTTTCAGCACCGATGTTGGTCGACTGTTTGTTGCTCGCGTCAAGCACTGCGCCATCAAGCTCCGCGCCGCGCTCACAGCGGTTGCCCGTAATAAAAAACCGTTCTCCGCTACTACCCGCCGTAAATTTATTGATTGTCATCAGGCAGTTGTTCTGACATTTGCCGCACCGCCGGAGAGAAAGCTCTACCTGAAACGAATCAAGCTGTGCAGGCGTTGCGATGTTTGAGCGCACCTGACTGCGAGCAGTACCATCCGGTTGCGCCGCCACCGCGTCATTCCACTGGTCACGGGCAATCAACGCCGCGCCGAACGCTCCCATCAGTCCCGCCACATCAGGACGAAATGCGTTAACGCCAGCTACCTTTTCAAACGCGCGCAGCACGGCATCGTTGTTGAATGTCCCGCCCTGCACTACTACTTTCGTTCCAATTTCATTCGTATTGCGCAGCTTGATAACTTTGAACAGCGCGTTTTTGATGACTGAATACGACAGTCCTGACGAAATATCCGCTACCGATGCGCCTTCTTTCTGTGCCTGTTTTACTCGGCTGTTCATAAACACCGTGCAGCGACTGCCTAAGTCGATCGGCTTTTGCGCCAGCAGCGCAATCGTGCTGAAGTCGCGCACGTCCATGCCCATAGTACGCGCAAAGTTGTCAAGGAAACTGCCGCAGCCAGCGGAACACGCTTCGTTGAGCTGGATATTTGAAATTGCGCCGTCTTTCATACGGAGACATTTCATGTCTTGCCCACCGATGTCGAGCAAAAACTCAACGCCTGGCACAAAAAAATCTGCCGCGCGATAATGTGCAATCGTTTCAACTTCACCCGCATCCACATTGAACGCCGCTTGAAACAGCGCCTCGCCGTAGCCAGTCGAAACAGCGCGGGCAATGTATGCCTCCGATGGAAGCTTTTGATATAACGCTTTGAGCACTTTCGTAGCGAGTTCCACAGGATTTCCCGCATTCGCCGCATAGAAATCCCACAAGATCCTTCCGTCTGCATCGATGAGCGCGGCTTTCGTCGTCGTTGAGCCAGCATCCAATCCTAAAAACACTGGCCCCGTCGCCGCAGCAAGGTTCCCGCGGAGCGCGCGTTCGGCACTATGCCGTTGATGGAACGCCGCAAGTTCCGTTTCGTTAGCAAAGAGCGGTTCAAGCCGCTGCACTTCGGACAATTCCGCACCCACCAGATTTTTAAGACTTTCACGGAACGACGCTATCGTCGGAAACTCCTGAACGCGCGCGTTTTCATGGATGACCCGTTCCGCAGAAAATGCACAGCCTTCCGCAACAAACAGCTGCGAATTGTCGGGAATGATGATTTCGTCATCGCGCAGGTTGAGCGTTACGATAAAACGATGACGCAGCTGATCCATAAAGTGCAACGGGCCGCCCAAAAACGCCACGTGCCCGCGAATCGGCTTTCCGCAGGCGAGCCCCGAAACCGTCTGGCTGACCACCGCCTGATAAATCGACGCGGCGATATCTTCGCGACGCGCACCTTCGTTGATGAGCGGCTGCACGTCGGTCTTTGCGAATACGCCGCACCGTGCCGCCACCGGATAGATCGTCGTGGCACCGCGCGCCAACGTATTGAGCCCATCCGCATCGGTTTCCAGTAGCGCCGCCATCTGGTCTATGAACGCACCGGTGCCGCCCGCGCAGGTGCCGTTCATGCGCTGTTCGATACCGTTATCAAAATAGGTAATCTTTGCATCTTCGCCGCCCAGCTCGATCACCACATCGGTCTGCGGAATAAGTTTTTTGACGGCGGTCGTTCCCGCGATCACTTCCTGAATGAACGGCACGGAAAGCCATTCAGAAACAGAAAGTCCGCCGGAGCCCGTCACTTTGACCGACAGCGTCTGTGCTGCACCACGCGTACAGTTCGGCAACAGCGCGTCAAGCGCTTGATTGACCACGGTGATGATAGTGCTGCGGATATCTGCGCGGTGCCGCTGATAGTCGCCGTATATCAGTGCGCCGTCATCGTCTAAAACAGCGATTTTGACCGTCGTTGAACCGATATCGATCCCGACACGCAGTGGCAGCTCACCACTGATATGTACTTTTGATGCCATCGCATCCGTGTTAATGTGTCTCCGCGTCTCAAACATAGCATAGTCCTCAATTTTTTTGTATTATATCACAACTCAAGGATAAAAATCATCTTCGCTTAAAAGGCAAAAATTATCCGATTCAGCTGCCGCCGGATCGGCACTCGCTCCCCATATGATGCCACACTACATTCCGCCGTTCCACAGGAAGACGTACAACAACAATACAGTATAATATAATACCTACTGTTTTGCAATGAATACAATCGTGCCGTTTTTCCGGCCGCAACAATAAACTAGCGCACCGGCAGTGCCGAACGCACTGCTGCTCGATGATGCGATATGCTCTATCCGAACCATCATTTTTTCGATACACTACAGTGATCAAACTCATTTTACAGGAGAACACAATGAACGACCAACTGATTGTTGACTACAAATCATTTTTAAATACAGGAAAGACGGAACGTGAATGCGTTCGCAGTATTATAGCGCTCGCTGAACGGCACGGATTTAAAAACGCGCTGTCGTGCACAGCGCTTACCGCGGGAGACAGAGTGTATGTGCAGCTGATGGACAAAACGATTGCGCTTTTTATGATTGGCACCGGGGCATTTGAAGACGGCATGAATATTCTGGGCGCACATATCGATTCGCCGCGGCTCGACATCAAACAAAATCCGCTCTACGAAAAAGACTGCATCGCCTATTTGAACACGCACTACTACGGCGGCATCAAAAAATATCAGTGGGTCACTATTCCGCTCGCCATTCACGGCGTCATCTGCAAGACTGATGGCACAACCGTGCACGTCGTCATCGGTGAGGATGAAGACGATGCGGTACTGACGATTTCTGACATCTTGCCGCATTTGGCACAGGAACAGATGAAAAAAAATGCGGCAGAGTTTATTCACGGCGAAGATCTCGATGTTATCGTCGGTTCAACGGCGCCCAAAAAAACAGCAGCCAGCGATGCGGAACAGAAAGATGAAAAAGACCGCGCCAAAAAAGCAATCCTTGCGCTGCTAAAAGAGCGGTACGATATTACGGAAGCTGATTTTTCCTCTGCAGAACTCGAAGTCGTGCCAGCGGGAACAGCACGTGACTGTGGTATTGACCGCTCGTGTGTGCTGGCATACGGGCAAGACGATCGCGTGTGTGCATACACATCAGTTCGCGCGCTCGTGGAAGCTGACGGTGGTACGCGTACACAGTGTTGCCTCTGTGTAGACAAAGAAGAAATCGGCAGCGTCGGTGCAACTGGCATGGGGTCCCGTTTTTTTGAAAATGCGGTAGCAGAAATTCTTGTGCGGCTCGGTGGGCAGTATTCTGACATTGCGCTCCGCCGCGCGCTCGCAAACAGCTTCATGCTGTCAAGCGACGTCAACGCAGCGTACGACCCGCTCAATGCATCATTGTATGACAAAGACAACGCATCGTTTCTCGGCGGCGGATTAGTGTTCAATAAATACACCGGTTCGCGCGGCAAGTACAGTGCAAGCGACGCAAATCCTGAATTCATCGCGCGGCTCCGCGCCGTCATGGATGCGCACGGCGTTCGCTATCAGATGGCAGAACTCGGCAAAGTGGATCAGGGCGGCGGCGGCACGATTGCATATCTTGCGGCAAAGTACGGCATGAACGTTATCGATGCGGGGATCTCCGTTTTAAGCATGCACGCGCCGTGGGAGCTCACAAGCAAAGCGGACATTGAAGAAGCGTACAACGGGTACCGAGCATTTTTGACGCTCTAGTCTGATGCACTGCCGGGCGCTCGCACCAGAGCACACGTCGGGCAAAACGCGATACACCCCGCCGCTGCCTTACAGACTGATGTTTGCAAACTGAAATGAAATATCGTAAGCTACCGGCTGTGCAGCCGTACCGCGGATATTGTAATATACGCTGAATGAAAGCGTCGCCTTGAACAGCGCTGTTGAGAAAGTGCCGATGTTCGGTGTCATATCCAATGCCACACGCAATCCCACCCGGTCGTGATAACTGTTTGCCGTGGAAAACAGCCGCTTAAAAATTTCCGGCGAGCGCGCGATATTCCACGACGCGGTGGCAGTGGGTACCGTTCCGCCGTAGAATGCAAAGACGGCAATAGAGTTGACGAAAAACGCCCCCATGCGCGGAATTGCCTTTTGAATTTCGTACGCATAGAGCACCAGCGACGTGTTCACTGAAACTGCCTGCGTCAACGACGGGAAGAACGACACACTACCTGACAATGGCAAGTTATAGGTGTGGCGGATATGCCCCGAAATCGGCAATATTCGCGGTACGCGGAACGCAATCGAACCGCCAGCATTGTGAAAGAGCGCTGACTGAACGCCATATGCGGGCAGCTGTTCGTACAGTGTATCGTACCACAAAGAAAAGGTGACGCCGCCATACGCAAAGCTTCCAACCCCCCGTCTATGAACTGTTGAAAACCGTGCCGTCATAGTATTTCTGACCAGCAGTGACTGCGCAATCGTCGTATTTCCCCGAAACACTTTTTGTGGTGAGATCGATGAATACCAGATGCCGGCAATCAGATGCTGCCACGCCTCATTTACGCCGTCAAACCGTCCGTGAAACAACAGCGCTTCATCCCCCACGGCGAACGACGCGTACCGCCCAACCGGGACCGTTACGGTTGCACGCGCCGAACTGTACAACTGCTGGTAGCCGCCTGCATCAAACGCAACCGACATCACTGCGCCATACTGAAAGAGCTGCGTCGCAGTACCGCCGAACAGCTCGCCCCACAGCACGCCGGAGAGCGGCAACGGATGAAAACCGGCAGATATGATAAACAGCGGACTCATCCACGGATTGCTCATTACATAGGTGATGCCGATGAGAGCAGGATTGAATAGCATGCCGTCTTCATCCAGCCCGACTGTCCGCGCAATCGACAGAGGAACAAACACGCCGCCGTATTTAAACGCGCTGAATGGATTATACGCACGTGCCGCAGACGCTGTTCCGCTTGCCAGAGGCGGCTCATGCACTGCGGCAGTATCACTGGCAGATACTCCAGCCGTAATCACCGAATCCGGCTGCTGCATACCGCCGTCTGAAACAAAATTGAATGCCGCTCCTTGCGGTACGCTCACCGTATCCGCCAGAGGAACTGTTTCAAAACGCAGCCGATCCGTATTTGCCACCAAAAGCCGTCTGCTCCGATAAAATGAACCGCTATACATTACGTGCTGCTCATCGAGTGCCACTGGATCGTAGATGCCGCCGGACACATCATCCGCCAGTATGACAAGCCGCGCTGCTCCATCATTTACAGAAAGTCGGGCAAGCCGCGGCATGCTTCCGGGGACGGTACAGGAAAAAAAATAGTCATCCGCCCCATTTCTGGTGCCTGCGTACGACAGTCCGCGCACGCCCATATCCGCCGGAAGCGCAATGCGGCATGTTTCTCCGCCCAGCGCAGACCGCAACACAATATACCAACGCCGAGCGCGCTGCACCAAAGCGGCAAGACGCCCGGATCCGCAGTCAACAAGGCGGAACACGGTCGCATCGGATGAAATCGCCTCTGAATACACTTCGCGTACCGACGCGATACGACCGGTACCGTCGTGCAACACCAAATCATAAAACACCGCCGTAGCGCTGCCCGCTGCGTACCGCACAGCCGCAACAGAATACGCACCATCATATGCGAGCACAGCAACGCTCTGCATACCGGTGTCCGGCATCTTAAAAAAGCGGCGGGTATATCTGTCGTAGAGATACGCCTCTTTTTTGGGCGCACCGGCACGCGTTGACAAAACGATCATCGCCAGAAATCGTCCGTCGGCAGAGAGGTTGATCGACTGAACGGCGGTGCGTCGGAAAAGCGTTTTTGGTCTTTGATAGCTGCCGTCCGCATTTTTCGCAAAAAACAGCACGCGACTGTGTGCAGCGTCAATACAAGCAATGCCCGCGGCGGAGTTCGAAAGGCTACTATAATATGCACCCTGACCGTTTGCCGAAGAATATCCATTCGTTGGCATACCGCGCACAAAAGAGAAACCGTCGGCATACGCTGTGTCAAGCAACGGAGACGGCGGCACCGCGGGGACGTGCAGCGAATCCCGAAACGCTTCCCACGCCGTCTTAAGCGATATGCCGTACACGGCGGCAAACGCACCGTTGACCGTGATATGCTTTGTGTGTGTGTAGTAATTATTCAAATGCAGTATAAAGTTTACCAACGCTTCGCGTCCGTACTGCGTATCAAGCCAATCAAAAAAAAGTGCGTTAAACAGATAGTAACTGCCGGTTGGATATAGTTCACTTGCCCCCTGTACATCCGCATACGCAGGAAACTCGCCTTCAATTTTTGCTTGCAAAACCATGTGCCGGGCGTATTCATCATTGATGCGCCCTTCACCCGCCATGCTTTCCAGAAAAACAGCGATGCCTTCCGCTCGACCGTGGGAGAGCGTCAGATTTGCCCAGCTCATCACGTCGCCAAAAACAGCGCTCGCCCGACGCCAGCCGGTATTTTTCAGATTGAAAGTAACCGCATGCGCACATTCATGGCGGAAAATACTCAAAAACTTTTCGGAAAATACCGCCAGATCTTCGGTGACCGCCGCATCATACATGACGATGCGGTTATACGGCGCACTGGTAAAATACGCATTTATCTGCTCAACCGCTGGCGTAATCGTAACGGGCAGACGGTCAAACGGTTCCATCCCAAAGACCGCATAGAGCTCTTCATAGATGCGATCGGCATTGGCGGCAAGCAGCCGGGCGCTGGTGTGCGAGTCTGGCGGAAAAATAATATCAAACCATTTCGTGGTAATGATGCGTAAACCGTGTGTGCCGCTCAAATCGCCATCAAGCGCGCGGATAGCGGTAAGTGGCAGAACAAACAGACACAGCAGAAAAAAAACTTTCTTCATAGGCGTGCACTCCCATCTCAATAGTGCGGCGGCCGACGATTCGGAATGACATCCGCAGCTTCCTGTATTTCATGCAACCGCGCGCGTAATAGCGTATTTTCTGCCGTGAGTTTTTGTATTGTTCTGTCGTGTGCAACAACCTGTCCGTTCAGCTGCTCGATAAACCGTTCCAGATACGAAAATCGCGTTTCAAGCGCAATAAAGCGCGCCTCTGCCGCCTCATCCATAAACGCTACACCTCACTGTGAGGAAAGGATTTCTTGCGGCGCTGAATAAAACTGATACCGATTTCTTCCTCCGTTCTTTGAAACATAGAGCGCATCGTCGGCATGGGTATACAGCTCTTCAAACGTTGTGCCATCGCGTGGACAAAACGCAACACCGATACTGATAGACGTGTGCATCTCCTGTCCATCGGGAGCGATGTATACGCGATTGTTTTTTTCGCGCAACTCACGGACGCGATGTTCGAGTATATCAATTTTATTAAAGCCCACCGTAAAGATGCAGAACTCATCTCCCCCCAAGCGTCCGATGATGTCTTCACTGCGAAACACGGTCTTTATCATGGCGGCGATTTCTTTTAAGAGTTCATCACCGGCGCTGTGCCCAAGGCGGTCATTCACTTTTTTAAAACAATCGACGTCAAACAAAATAAATGCACCCGTCGCACCTTTGATGCTTAAGTACTCACGGATCTGGGATTCCAAGGTGCCACGGTTATAAATACCGGTCAACTGATCATAACTGGCGGTACGCCGCAGCGACTTTTCGTGTGAAATCGCTTCGTCAATATCTTCTACAGACACAGACACAATCACGTCATTCGTTGCACTGTCAACGGTTGCCATACACGTTACATTCACCCACAGCCATTTTTTATTGACGGATATAAGCCGTGCGCGCACGTGTTCCGGCAGCGATGTGACGAACAGCATCTGTTCTGGTGAAATGCGCACCCGTATACACGCAGAAGTTTCCGTAACAGCGTGCGTATTCCAGTACATAGGCGAGTCGATAAAATTGAGCAATGGCTGCTGGTCAGATGAATAGACGCATGCGGTAATGAATCGCCGTATCATATCTATAAATCTGCGCGATTCTCCCCACAGCGATACATTAAAGATAAGGCATTCCCGGTTAAGCGTTTTCTTTGTGACGTTGACCATAAATGCCATGAGTAAATCGTGCTGGGATTGCAAACGGAATTTCCGTTCAAGTTCCAAATCGTTTCCCAAATGATAGTGCACGATGATGATGGCATAGCTACAGGCAAGGAATAAAAGCGCTGCGAAAAATGTATACACCGATAGAGAAAGCCGTACTGCATACACTGCGGGCAATTTCAAAACGTGTGGAAATATAACGAGCACGGCGCCCCCCATAACGAGGCTCATAACAATCAAATAGAAAAACAGCACCTGTCCATAATCCCATGAGTGCACCAGTTTACGCACACGGAAAACTAACGACGCAACCGCGTTCACCGAAAGTGCATACAGAATGACAAAGACATTCGCTACTATAAACGCTGCAGTATGATACGCTGCTGATGCCGATGCATAATCAAATCTAAAGATTACCGCGGTGACTGCGTGTGCCGCTGCAGAAAGGCATGTGTAATTAAACAGCAGCACAAAAAATACATATACGTACGAAAAAATTTTATCACGGGTAAAAACTGCTAACTCAACAGCCGTGAGTGCCGGAAACAGCACGACGCCATACGTCAAAAACAATGCCGCACCGGCGTGTTTTAAGAACACTGCGATGCTCCCGTTCACAATTCCAGACAACACACCGGAAACCACAGAGTGAGAAGAGCGTTCCATGACATATTTGTGTACCGCAACAAGCGTTCCGTATGATGCCACGGCACACGTAACGAACACCAGAATAGGAGAAGTAAGTATAGCGTCTACATCTCTTGAAAAAAAAATCACGTCAACTGCCCCTCATTCAGCAACAAACGCATTGAAAGGACTTTACTGATTTAGTATAGGATAATATTAAAAAAAATACAATAGAATGTTTTATACAGAAAAAGAATCGCTTTTTTATTAAAAAACAACACCAAGCTCATTGCCGCTTTCTTGCAGACGATGTGCGGTTCCGCTACAATACGGTTATGAAACTGTATTCGCGTTCGCAATTTATCGGCGCGCTCGTCGCAGCCGTCATCACCACCGCAGCGCTGGCCGTCGGGCTCACTGCGAGCATTTCATACGTACGGAACATCGCGGCAACACAGGCAGCAACCGGTAGCCATCCAGAACAACCGACAGAACAAGAAGCGCTGTCAGTACCGATCATACCAACAGAGAAAGATGTTTCCCTACCAACCGTCGTCGTTGATGCTGTATCGTACACGGTTGAAGAGCAGCAGAATATTTCGGTCTACGAACGGTGCAGTCCGTCCGTCGTAAACATCAATACAAAGGTCACCGGCGTCAACTGGTTTTTGGAACCGGTCGTGCAGGATGGTGGCTCCGGTTCAGGCGCAATCATCGACCGGCGTGGCTACATCCTCACAAATGTGCACGTTATCTCCGGTGCCTCGCAGATTTACGTATCACTCTCTGACGGCACGCAGTACGAGGCCACCGTGGTCGGACAGGATGAAGAGAGTGATTTGGCAGTGATTCAGTTTACCCCTCCGCCGGATGTCGTTCTCACACCGATTCCGTTCGGCGATTCAACAAACTTACGCGTTGGGCAAAAAGTAATCGCTATCGGCAATCCGTTCGGTCTTGAACGCACTATGACTACGGGCATCGTCTCAAGCCTTGGACGCCCGATCCGAAACGGTTCCGGCCGCATCATCCGCAACATGATTCAAACCGATTCGGCAATCAACCCGGGCAATTCAGGCGGACCGCTGCTCGACACATCGGGGCGCATGATCGGCATAAACACGATGATCTATTCATCGTCGGGGAGCTCTGCCGGCGTCGGCTTTGCGGTGCCCGCAGAAACCGCGGTGCGTGTTGTTGCAGACCTTATGCAGTATGGCCGGGTCAACCGCGGCATCATTCAAGCATCAGTCGTACAGCTCAATAATACCATCATTCAATATGCTGGACTCGACGTGCGCGGTGGGGTGCTCGTCTCTCAAACGACGCGCGGCGGAAACGCAGACACGGCAGGATTGCGCGGTGGCACACAGGCAGTGCGCTATGGGCGCGACACGATTTACCTCGGTGGCGACATCATCACACAGATAGACGATATTGCCGTGTCGACAATCGCCGAGTACTATTCTGCACTTGAAAGTAAGCGTCCCGGAGACACGGTAACCCTTACCGTCCGCCGCAAAAAACAGACCGTAACGCTGACTGTTCTTCTGGCGGCGCAGCCTCGCCGATAACGCCATCAGATAAAGGAAACGCACATCCACTGCCACGAGACGGCGCGGGTGCCACCGTATAGCACAAGCGCTTGCAGTCGCAGTCACACGCGTAACGCTCGTGGCACAACAAAATTAATGCGGCGGTCACTGCCCCGCAGGATTTTTTCCAAAGACGCGCTCCTTCAGCCGTTGCGCCGTCGGTGTGGCGGCAAGTCCGCCGAGCGCAGTTTCACGCAACGCAGACGGCAACGCCTGCCCCACTTCATTCATCGCGGTGATGCACTCGTCAACAGGTATCTCCGATGCGATGCCAGCAAGCGCCATGTCGGCAGCAGAAAACGCGATGACTGTTCCCGCGACGTTCCGCTTGATGCAAGGAATCTCCACCAACCCTGCGACGGGATCGCAGACAAGCCCAAGCTGGTTCGCAAGCGCAATGGCGCAGGCATCCGCGCACTGCTGCGGCGTACCGCCTGACAGCTCGACGAACGCCGCCGCCGCCATGCCCGCCGCGCTGCCGCATTCCGCCTGACAGCCACCCGCCGCTCCAGCGATGCACGCCGTCTGTGCAATCACCATGCCGAACGCGCCAGCGGTAAACAGCGACATGACAATCGCCTCGCGGGAAAACCGCTTTTCTTCATAGAGCGACACCAGACAGCCGGGCAAAATGCCGCAGCTTCCCGCCGTCGGCGTGGCGACAATTTTTCCCATCGACGCATTGCAACCGGAAACCGCAAGGGCGCGGCTCATCGCATGCGCCATGAACAGACCGCTCAATCCTCCCTGCGTCCGATCGGCGTACTGCTTCATCTTGTAGCCTTCGCCGCCAGTCAGCCCCGACATGGAACGCTGATTTTTGTCCTGCCCGTATATGACCGCGTCGCACATGACAGTAAAATCATCGTCCATGCGACGGTACAGCGCCGCTTCGGATTCTCCCATCTGTTCCGCCTGATCGCGGAGAACAAGCTCGCTGATTTTTTTAGTGCCCGCATCTGCCGCCGAAACTAATGCCGCTATTGAATCGTACGTAAACATGCCGCCTCCTCCACGCGCAAAAAATCAAATCGCCCTGATGAGCATCACGTTCACAACATTGTCCAGCCGCTTCAAGTCGTCGATCATCTCCGTCGGCGCAGAATCGTCAAGCTCTATCATCATGATAGCTTCTCCCCCTTTGACGGGGCGCGACAACCTGAAGTTTCCAATGTTGACGTTGCGATATTTTTCTGCAATGACGTGCGTCACCGCGGCGACGAGTCCAGGACGGTCGTAGTGCACAACCAAAATCGTGTTGTTTTCTCCGGTGAAATCAACCGTCATGTTGTTGATGTGACTGATTAAAATATTGCCGCCGCCGATGCTCGCGCCTTCCACAACCGTCTCCTTGCCATCGACAGCGACAACGCAAATTTTTGCCGTATTCGGATGCGCGTTCGGAATGTCTTTTTCCTCAAACGCGTAATCGATGCCGCGCTGTAGCGCAATCTCACGCGCATCGCGTATCTCTTCTGAATAGCTGTGATAGCCCATGATTCCAGCGAGCAGCGCGCGGTCGGTGCCGTGCCCGCGGTATGTCCGTGCGAACGAACCGGAAAGCTGGATGCGCACTGTTTTTGGCGGCACGCCGTTGAGGATTTTATTGACCACTCTGCCAAGACGGACGGCGCCAGCAGTGTGCGAGCTCGACGGTCCTATCATAACCGGTCCGATGATGTTGAATATATTCATAGCGTTCTGTCAATCTCTCAAAGTAATTAAAAACGTGGCGCATGCCGATTGCCCTATACAAGCAGCATGTGCCGTGCGTACGCGCGTCGTTATTTTTTAATCCACTTGTGATAGATGCTGTTCACCAGAACGCCGATGGCGTTGTCGCCTGAAACATTGCACGCCGTGCCGAACGAATCCTGCGTGATGTACAGCGCAATCATGAGCGCGCAGATAGGTCCGTTCGGGTCGCCTGCCTCGCGGCCGAAAATCAAATACAAAAACGGCAGTGCCGTCATGATGGAGCCGCCTGGCGCACCCGGAGATGCAATCATCGCGACACCGAGCGTCATGATGAACGGGATGACTGTTGCAATGCTTATCGGCAACTGGTACATCAAGCACACCGCCACGGAGCACGCAGTAATCGTAATCATCGAGCCGCACATGTGGATGTTCGCGCAGAGTGGCACAATAAAATTCCTGATTTCCTCGCTGATGCCGTCTGCCCGCGCGCACTCAAGGTTTATGGGAATCGTCGCCGCGGACGACTGCGTGCCTATCGCCGTCGTGTATCCCGGAATCTGATTTTTCATGAGCACGAACGGATTCTGCTTGCTCACCGCGCCAGCAATGGCAAACTGGGCGAGCAAATACAACAGGTGCATGATGATTACGACGAGGAACACTTTCCACAGAATGCCGAGTATGACGAACGTCCTGCCCGCTTTTGTCATGTCGATAAACGTGCCGCAGATGTACAGCGGCAACAGCGGAATGATGACTTTGCTGAGCGTCATTTCGATGATGGCAGAAAAATCTTTCAGCGCATGGTACAGCGTGTCTCCGCCGAGCTGTTTTGCGCGCATGGCAGAAAGGCAAAGCCCGACGACAAACGCGAGCACCACCGCCGACAGCGTGTCGAGCAGCGACGGAATGGTGATGCTGAACAGCGGGGCAAGCGAGTTGTTCGCAGCGGCGGCAATCTGCTCTACAGCGCGGCTCGAAATGAACGCAGGAAACAGATTGCTCGACACTACATACGACAGCGTCCCAGCGATGAGTGTGGACGCATACGCCAGACACGCCGTAATAATCAGCAGCTTTCCTGCGCCCTGCGACAAATCGGCGATGCCGAGCGACACGTACGCCACAATCATGAGCGGTATGACAAATTTCAGGAACGTCCCGAAAATGCCTGACGCTGTTATGATGATGCGCCCCACCATGTCAGGCAAAAACTGCCCGATGACAATGCCGAGAATGATGGCGATGATGAGTTTTGGCACCAGCCCAAGTTTAAAACTTTTCATATGAACCTCCTCAAAGCAGGAACAGTCCTGTGCCTACACATACCCCACACGCTGCCAAAACAAAGCACAAAACTGATTCCTGCCCCACAGTTATGGTACGGTCAGATCTTAAAAAACACAAATTTATTTTTTTTATCGATACATTAAAAAAATTTTTTCATCTAAAAATGAAATAATGGAGTATAATGTAAAGTGATGTGTCTCCACTGCCAAATTCGAAGGTGCACTACCGAGCCAACGAGCGGAATGCCTGTTAGCCGCCAGATGGCAAGCAGACGCGTTCCGACCGGTAATGCAGCTTGTATCTTTGAGGAAATGCCGAGTGCCTGAATGGCAATGTCGTCGGGTACGTATGGCTGTGCGCTACGCGCACCCTGGTGCGGGAGTGCACAGTTGCATACATCACCTGTTTTAAAAGGGTGTGCAGTATGGAAATCAGACAGCTCGTTGCATTTGTAAAAGTCTCTGAATTGGGTAGTTTTTCAAAAGCCGCCCACGTTTTAAATTACACGCCGTCGGCAATAACCATGCAGATTCGGAATCTGGAAGACGAACTCAACGTACAGCTGCTGGAGCGTTTCGGGAAAACAGTCCTGCTCACGCCGCCGGGAAAAGAATTTCTGCACCACGCGCAAGCAATTTTACATGAATGCGCTCAGGCGGAAGCGGCACTCAAAAGCCCTGCACACGTCAAACGGCCACTGCACATCGGAACGATAGCGTCTATGGCAATTTATAAGCTGCCGTCTGTGTTGAAATATTTTTATGAAACATATCCCGACACGTCGATCAAAATCACCACATCGTCGCCGAACGATATCATCTCAATGATGGAACGGAATCAGATTGACATTGCCTACATCCTTGATGACACGCGGTCAAACACCGATTGGGTAAAAGTCATGGAAGCACCGGAGCCAATTGTGTTTGTAGCAGGTATGCACCATCCGCTCGCACGATTGCCACAGGTGACCATTGACGACCTTTTGACGCAGACATTCTTTTTAACCGAAAAGCAGGAAAACTATCGCCGGAGCCTCGACTACTATCTTGCCACGCGAAACAAAGCGATCATCCCGTTTCTTGAAATCGGAAACGTCTCTGTGTTGATCGAACTCGTAAAACAAAACTACGGGCTCTCTTTTCTGCCACAGTTTGCCATATCAAAAAGCGTTACAGACAAAGAGCTGACCATATTGAACGTAACAGATTTTACCTGCGCAATGTGCCGGCAGATTTTATATCACAACGACAAATACGTAACCGACGAGATGAACGCATTCATCGCTCTCGCGGATTCCGGCATGTTGTAACAGCACACTCGCGTTAAGCACACGTATCCTTGCGCGTCACTATCGCTTGTGCTAGAATCGCTCCATGCGCACCTTTCACGTTGTTTCGCCGTATGAGCCAGGAGGAGATCAAGGCGAAGCGATAAAAAAACTCTCTGAAGGATTTCTCCGCGGCGACCGTTACCAGACGCTCAAAGGCGTTACGGGAAGCGGCAAAACGTTCACGATGGCAAAAATCATCGAGGCAGTACAGCGCCCCACACTCGTCATCAGTCACAACAAAACGCTCTCCGCGCAGCTTTACCGCGAGTTCAAAGGATTTTTTCCCGACAATGCAGTTGAATATTTTGTCTCATACTACGACTACTATCAGCCGGAAGCATATGTACCCGCGCGCGATTTGTACATTGAAAAAGATGCTGCGATAAACGACGAAATTGACCGACTGCGCCTTGCAGCAACGTACAGCCTCATGGAACGGCGCGACGTCATTGTGGTGGCGACCGTGTCGTGCATCTACGGGCTCGGTATGCCAGATTTGTACAAAGAGATGCGCATCCATCTGGAAAAAGGAGAATCGGTTAACGCGCGGGCACTCGCGGAGCAATTGGTCTCACTGCAGTACAGCCGGAATGATGCCGTGCTCGACCGCGGCAATTTTCGCATCCGCGGTGATGTCATCGAAGTATATCCTGCGTACATGGAACTTGACGAAGCGTATCGCATTGAACTGGAATGGGACGAAATCATCCGCATCAGACGGTTCAACGTGATAGATGGCACAACGGTTGAAGAACTCGATGAAACGGTGTTTTATCCGGCAAAGCACTTCGTGGTACCGGAAGATATTTTGCGCTCCGCGACAGATACCATTCAAACGATGCTCGACGCGCGCGTAGCAGAATTACTGGCACAGGGAAAACTGCTTGAAGCGGAACGGCTCAAAACACGGACGACGTATGACATTGAGATGATGCGCGAAATGGGCTACTGCCCCGGCATCGAAAATTATTCTGCGCCAATCGCGGGACGCGCAAGTGGTGAGCCACCTGCAACGCTCCTTCACTACTTTCCGGATGATTTTCTCTGCCTTATCGATGAAGCACATGTCACCGTACCGCAGCTCGGCGCAATGTACGAAGGCGACCGCAGCCGAAAACAAAATCTTGTAGACTTCGGCTTCCGCTTGCCGTGTGCGCTCGACAACCGCCCGCTCAAATTCGCGGAGTTCAGCAAAAAGCTGAATCAAGTTATATACGTAACGGCAACACCGCGCCCCGAAGAAATACGGCAAAGCACACAGGTGGTCGAACAGATTATCCGACCAACGGGACTGCTCGATCCGATTGTTGACATCCGCCCGAGCGAAGGCCAGATGGAAGACATCTACAAAGAAGTGCGGGCGCGCATCGAAAAAGGAGAACGCAGCCTTGTCCTTACGCTCACAAAAAAAATGGCGGAAGATTTAACCGACTATCTGTTGGGACTCGCGCTCAAGGTGCGCTACATTCACTCCGAAATAGATACTTTTGAACGCGTAGAAATTTTGAAAGGGCTCCGTGCTGGTGACTTCGACGTGCTCGTCGGCATCAATCTGTTGCGGGAAGGCATTGACCTACCGGAAGTATCATTCATAGCGATTCTCGATGCAGATAAAATCGGCTTTTTGCGTTCCGCTACAAGCCTGATTCAAATCATCGGGCGAGCGGCACGCAACGCAGACGGCACCGTTGTGATGTATGCTGACCGCATGAGCCGCGCGATGGAGGAAGCGGTCAGCGAAACACAGCGACGCCGAGAATTGCAGAAAGCCTTTAACACAGCGCACGGCATCACCCCTCAGACTATTACGAAAGCGGTACAGGATATTCTGGAACACGAAACGAACGCAACACCGGCACCCGAATCGATTGAACTGTCCGTATTGAAAAAAAGCGTTAACTTGTTTGTGCCGGCGCAGCGAAAAAAATTGCTTGCTGCGCTCCGCAAAGAGATGGCAGAAGCCGCCGATCGATTGGACTATGAAAGCGCCGCAACGTTCCGTGACCAGATTTTTGATATCGAAAAAACATACGGAACCTAAGAGACGCCGCTGCTCCACGACATCGCCACACAGACACGCGCACGTCCTACGCTGCTGGGCCGAACGGCTGATGACACATGCGGCGGCAGTGTACCGGTAGTATAGATGGCGCCGCCGATTTTTTTAATTTTTGCTGCACCTGTGCCAAAAAAATCAGTGAGACTGATATCCGGTTTGGTGATATTTTCTCTAATACAATAAGCGTGGATACCTATATTATGGAATCGGAGTTCAGAACAACCGACGATGCGGTAACGGAGTGTGCACGGAAAGCATTCGGCGTCTCATATCTGTATCCGTGGCAGCGGCTCGTCATTGCGAACATTCTCGACGCGGCAGCAGAGATAACCGACGTGGACGCGCTTTCTCCCGGAGCAGAAACAAGGTGCTCAAGCGAAATGCAAAAGACGGCTGCTGCCGAAATGCCAACAGCAGAAGCAGACCGTCTGCCATCTGCACCATCCAGTACGGCAAGCCGCCATCTTGCGGACACGGAGCCACGCGGCCATCAGATAGTGCCGTTGCCAACCGGAGCGGGAAAGTCGCTGTGCTTTCAGATACCGGCGCTGTTTTTACACGGGCCGACGCTCGTGATATATCCGCTCCTTGCGCTCATGTCCGATCAAAAACGACGGATCGACGAATCCGGTCTGACATCTGTAGTGTTTCGCGGCGGGCAAAGCGTGGCAGAGCGCGAGGACAATTTCAAAAAGATCGCCAGCGGTGCGCACATCATCATCGCAAATCCGGAAGTCCTGCAAGACGCCCAGCTCGTACAACAACTTGCCGCATGCCACATCGCCCACATCGCGATTGACGAAGCGCACTGCGTTTCAGAGTGGGGAGACAGTTTCCGCCCCGCCTACCGTTCGCTCGGCACAGTGATAAAAACGCTCGCCGTACCGGTAGTGACGGCGTTCACTGCAACCGCATCTCCACCGGTGCTTGCCCGTGTGGCAGACATACTGTTTGACGGAAACGCGCACATCGTCCGATCGGAAAGCGACCGACCGAACATTCATTATTCCGTAGTATACGCCGCAGCAAAACAAGAGGCAGCACTTCGGCTCGTGCACACAGAACGGCGCCCCATTATTATATTCTGCGGCACGCGAAACCGCGCTGAAGATATGGCGCGCGCCATCAGAATGTGCTACGGAGCGGAGCGTGCACGATTCTATCACGCAGGATTAGACCGCGACGAAAAGACGCGCATTGAAGAATGGTTTTTTGCGCAGACAGATGCCGTACTCTGTGCAACGTGTGCTTACGGCATGGGGGTAGACAAAAAAGATATCCGCACCGTTATCCACATCGACCCACCTGCCACTGCGGAGGCATACATTCAGGAAGCGGGACGCGGTGGCAGAGACGGTAGCAGAGCGCATGCCATCCTTTTGTGGAGCATGACAGATAGCATATGGTTTTCACGATATGCGGCGGGAAGCCGTGAAGCAGCAATGCGGCAATTTGCCGAAAGTACCGACTGCCGGCGGCGAACGCTGCTGAATGCGCTCGGAGCACCTGACGTTACCGGAGAAGAACAGGTTGTCTGTAGCGGCTGCGATATATGCGACGGGCGCGCGGGGCATCCGCCGTCAGTCAGTTCTCCTGCACCACCGCCGTTGACCGACGGGAAAATTGCGTACGATTTTATCCGCGCGCACCAGAAGCGCTATCGCCAAAACAATATCGAAGGATTGCTCGTCGATGAACTCAACAACAAGCTGCCGCTTTTAGGAAAGCTCCGCATATGGACGCATGAAACAGCCGCGGACATAACGGAACAGCTCATGCGTGCCGGCATCGTAACGTCCTGCGGATTTCCGTGGCGCGGGGAGCTAACGGCGATCTCTCGAAAAAAATTGACCGGTGTCATCCCACAGCTGTTTCGCCTTCATTCGGTTCAGCCGCCGACTCGCCAGCAGATGTGGCATCGTGCGGCTGTTGTGCGACTGTACGGTGCATACGAACGGATACGTGTCTCTTTTTTTGATAGTTGGCGGCATAGACACCAAAGCTCAAATACAGGATAACGGCAACCGCCGTCCCGATAACGTATCGATGTGAAACGACTGCTAAAATTAATTGTATTGTAGACATTGCAATTTCTCTCCGCAATTCAAGCCAGCGTGCGGCACTTCATACAGTGTACTGCCGCTCAACAGTTTCGACACACGGCTGACCGCCCCTGCTGCATACACACAACAGTAGGCAATGTTACAGTCAGCTGACATCCATGCAGCAGTTTTACTATCGGCACAAACACGCGGTCTCTTGCGTTGTTTTAAGCGATTTGTTACGATACCTGATGATGACGGGAATCGTAGATTACAATGCAGGAAATATTACGAGCGTGGTACACGCACTTGAAGCGCTCAATGTACCGTTTGTCCGTACACATACGCCCGACGAATGCGCCCAGTGTGACCGCATCATCTTTCCCGGCGACGGAGACGCGGCGTACGCCATGGAGCAACTCCGGAGAACAGGGTTTGATACATTTTTACGAACATGGGCGCACGACGAAAAACCGTTGCTCGGTATCTGTGTCGGCTCGCAGATTATTTTTGACTATTCGGAAGAAGGCGATGTCGCCTGTCTCGGTCTGCTGCCGGGTTCTATTCGTGCCCTGCCCGCGCTGTGGGAAGCAGCAGGACTGGGAGCCTCCTCTACCCGAAAAGTACCGCACATGGGCTGGAACGACATCATCTTTTCCAACGGCGGCTCAACATTGTTCCGCGGCATCCCGGAGCGCAGCGATTTCTATTTTATTCACTCATATGTCATCGTACCAGAGGACGAACATGTGGTCAAAGCGTATGCCGATTACGGAATTCGCATTCCCGCGTGCGTATCGTACAAAAACATCACTGCCTGCCAATTTCATCCAGAAAAATCAGGAACGTTCGGTTTGCAGTTACTAAAAAATTTTTGTCAGGAATAGACATGCTCAAAAAAAGAATTATCGTGTGCCTCGACGTCAAAGACGGACGCACCACAAAAGGCGTTAAGTTTAAAGACAATCGCGATATCGGTGATCCTGTTGACATGGCAGCCGCCTATTATCAGCAAGGAGTCGATGAATTAGTTTTTTACGACATCATGGCATCCGCCCGCGGACACGGCCCGCTACTCGACATGATTGCGCGGGTTGCAGCCCGTGTGTTTATTCCTTTCTGTGTGGGGGGGGGTATCGGGAGCGTCGATGATATTCGCGCGGTTATTTTAGCCGGTGCAGAAAAGGTCAGCCTCAACTCGCAAGCGGTTAAGCATCCGGAGCTCATCACACACGGCGCGCGGATTTTTGGCAATCAGTGTATTGTACTCGGCATGGATGCAGCACGGGACGCAACCGCTCCGAGTGGCTACCGGGTGTACATCAATGGTGGACGCGTTAAAACTGAACTTGACGCACGTGAATGGGCAGAACGCGCCGTGGCACTTGGCGCAGGAGAAATCGTTCTCAACTCTATCGATGCCGATGGCACAACAGCCGGCTATGAGCTACCGCTAACCAAGCTGATTGCAGAAAGCGTTCCGGTACCGGTTATCGCATCCGGTGGGGGCGGCACAGTGCCTCATCTTGCAGAAGTGCTCACCACAGGCGGTGCGGATGCTGCGCTCATCGCAACGATGGTACATTCAGACAAATACACCGTCGCATCTATAAAGACGGAGCTTGCTGCCCGCGGAATTCCTGTGCGGCAGCAGAGCAATGAAACAAACAGATGAGGAGGAACTATGGGGTGCCCGACGTGGCGGGAACCGACACCGCACGATAAAGATTTGCTTTTTAAAGCAGCAAACGAAAATGCGGTTATGGCGTGTACCGATTCATATGCGAACGTCATACTGTACCGCAAAAAATATGAAACGCTCGTTTGCTCATGCGGCGGTCTGGTGCTGAGAAAGTATCACCGATTGGAAAAAACCGACCGCGATATTGCGGAAAATCATATACTCTACGGATTTCCGCTCGGTACCGGAGACATCCGTGCAGCAATCGATTTTTTGACACACGATGCAGCAGCAGAAGGCATACCGCTGGCATTTCCGCTGCTCTCCGCGGAACAAAAACTATTTTTGGAACGCAAGATGCCGAATCATTACACGTTCACTGAACGGCGTGATGACAGCGATTACCTGTATCTAACTAAAAATCTTGCAGACTTACCGGGGGGGAAGTATCACAAAAAAAAGAATCATATTTCACAATTCAAACGAAAATATCCTGAAGCGGAATATCGTCCGATCACCGTGGAAAATGCAGATGACGCGCGCCGCATCGAAGATGAATGGTACGCGGCAAACGATGGAGATGCCGACCGCGATAAACGCTTTGAAAAAGAAATCATAGATGAAGCGCTCGCACTATTTGACGTATTAAACCTGACGGGGGGTATTCTCTATGTAGCCGGTAGGCCGGTCGCCATGACCATGGGTTCTCCCATCACCGAACAGGTTGCCGACGTGCACTTTGAAAAAGCAGTTCCCGGATTCGATCGTGACGGCGCGTTTGCCGTCATCAATCAGCTCTATGCTAAAACAATGACACAATATGAATACCTCAACCGCGAGGAAGACCTCGGCATTGAAGGACTGCGCAAAGCAAAACTTTCATATCACCCTGATATACTGCTCGCAAAATGGATCGCCGCGTAAATGCACACATTCAAACAATGGTACGACAATGACATATTCCGCACTGAAACACCGATATACTTTTGCCAAGCGGACATGCACCACCGGCTGACGCTTGCAGAACTGCTCCGGCGAACCGCCGATGCCGCGGTCGAAGATTACCGGCAGCGCGGACTGTCATGGGAATTTCTGACTGCACAGGAAAAAGCTATACTGGTGTCACGGTTGTCGTTTCGCTTTCACCGCATGCCATCGGTAAACGAATGCATCACAATCAGTACGTGGGAAGAAAAACCGGAAGTACTACAACTGGTCCGCGCGTATGAGATTACATCGGCCACCGGTGAACCACTCGTCAGCGGCATCAGCTCATGGCTCGTTGTCGATTTGAAAACACGGCATCTGATGCGCACGAATGGATTTACGCTGCGCCCCACGCCGACTGCACAGCGCGAACATGACTGTTTGCCGACGGCAAAAATAACCGCGCCGTCAAACATGCGCATGCTCGGAGAACGAACTATCCGTTATTCAGACATCGATGGCAACGGGCATGTAGACAACGCGCGGTATGCCGAATATGTCATAGACAGTCTGCCCGCTGAATATCAGCACAAAACGTTCACTGACTTCCGCATGAATTACTCAAAAGAGGCGATGCTCGGAGATACGCTGACCATTTACGGCAGCGGTGATGACGCAGCGCAGAAAATCATCGTTGTTGGAAAACACCCGAACGGCATCTGTTTTGAAAGCGAGCTGTGGTACCGCTAGATGACGCAATAGCGTGCGCGGCTGGTGTCGGTTTCAAATACGTCAATCGCAGCTACATACGCTTCTCCGTTCTCTGCGCGCGCTGCCGTATACGACACATCATGTTGATACGTCTCTTTCAGCTCTCTAACGAGCGCATCATAGATATAGTGCGCAATGCGTTCAGCGCTCGGATTATCGTCAAATATCGGCAGGTCATTAAGGTTGGTGTGGTCGAGTGCAGCACACACTGTTTTGAGCGCGCGCTTGAGTTCGGCAAAATCAAAAAGCATCCCCCCCGCAGCAAGAGACACGCCGCGCACATGGGCACGCACTGTGTAGTTGTGGCCATGAAGCTGTTCGCATTTTCCCCGATAATCACGCAAAAAATGCGCTGCCGAAAACATCGCTTCAACGCGAACTTCATAGCACGACATCACGTTCCTCACACATAATTCTGTTCTCTAAAAAAAGAACTCCGCACGGACACGATATTGGTCGGCACCGGTCGCACGGAGTTTTCTGTCTCCCTCATATTTCCATAGAATGTTGGGCTCTATTCAGTCGGACGTCTTTTGCGCGATGAGCCTTTTACCACGGCGCGCCCTGCACCAACATGCTGTTCCATCAACGCACGCACCTTGAGCGGCAAACCAAACAGTGTAATGAATCCCTGCGCATCGTGGTGGTCATACAAGTCGCCCGTCGCAAAGCTCGCAATGCTTTCATTATACAAACTGTACGGCGAATAGGAACCGGCACCGTGCATCGTCCCTTTATACAGTTTGAGGCGCACCCAACCGGTTACGGTTTCCTCGGTTTTATCGTTGAACGCCATGATTGCATCCATGAGTGTCGAGAACCACAAGCCATCGTATATCAAATCTGATTGCTTCAATGCCACCTGCTGTTTAAAGTGATACGTATCCCGATCCAAACACAGATGTTCAAGCTGCTCGTGCGCATAGTAAAGAATTGTTCCTCCGGGCGTTTCGTAGATGCCGCGGCTCTTCATGCCAACACACCGCGTTTCAACGAGATCCACAAGTCCGATGCCGTGCTTTCCGCCGATTCTATTGAGCGTTTCCATAAGTGTGAGCGCGTCCATCTTTTTGCCGTTTACCGCAACGGGGACGCCTTTTTCAAAATCGATTTGTACGTACTCAGGCTTATCCGGAGCGTTTTCCGGCAGCTGCGTATTTTTTACGATATTGTCCCACGCGGGTTCCGTGTCTGTCCGCTCCAAATCGAATCCCTCGTGACTTGCGTGCCAGATATTTTCATCCACACTGTACGATGATTTCTTTTTCACGGGCACCGGAATCTTGCGCGCCTCAAGATAGGCAATCTCGTCTTCACGACTTTGCAGCGTCCATTTCGGATCGCGCCACACGGCAATTACGTTCAGATCAGGAGCGAACGCTTTAACGGTAAGCTCAAAGCGCACCTGATCATTGCCTTTACCGGTGGCGCCGTGACAGATTGCCACCGCTTTTTCCTGACGCGCGCATTCAACTAAAATCTTTCCAATCAGCGGGCGCGCCGTCGATGTGCCAAGGAGATACCGGTCTTCGTATATCGCATTGCCTTTGAGCGCTGGCCAGATATACTCTTCAATATATTCTTTTCGCGCATCAATTACATAACAGGCGCTTGCCCCGGTTTTCAGCGCGCGCGCTTTGATACGCTGCCAGTCATCACCCTGCCCCACATCAACACAGACCGCTATAACATCATAATCGTAATTTTCCTTGAGCCAGGGAATTATCGTCGTTGTATCGAGACCGCCGGAATACGCAAGCACTACTTTTTGCTTTTTTGCCATATTATTCCTCCACTGTGCACCCTTCGTCTTTGTGCGCATGATTAATAAAAAAATATACAATAAATTTTATATTCGGTAGACGTATATAAACTATATCCTATGACTATAATATAAGTTTTAATTTTTGTGAAGCCCCGTAGGTCGCACACAAAAATACGGCGTATCTTCGCACTTATACATAGGCATTCACCACATCGTACACTGCAGCCACATAGCTGCGCCCAAACAAATTCACGTGATTCAACAAATGATACAGATTGTACACATCTCTGCGCTGTGCATAACCGGCTTCCAACAGATTCACGTCGTTGTAGGCATCGTAAAATGCGCGTGGAAATCCGCCGAACAGTTCTGTCATCGCAATGTCCGCCTCCGCATGTCCCACATATATCGCCGGGTCTATGAGACAGGCATAGCCGTTGTCTCCAGCAATCACGTTGCCACTCCACAGATCTCCGTGCACGAGCGACGGCATCTGCGGCTCACTGAGCACTGCATCGAGTTTTTCCAGCAGCACGGCACATTTTTTTCTGAACGACGCATCAAAATAAGGTGCTGCCCGTTCCAGCTGTGGACGCAACCGACAGTCGCGAAAAAAAGCAATCCACGAATCGGCTGGTGTATTAATTTGCCGAGTCGCACCGATGTAGTTATCCTGCACAAACCCAAACAGCCCGCCGCGGACAAACTGTGTACAGGGTGCTCGATGCAGCGCTGCAAGTTCATGCCCAAAACGCACCCAGTAGTCGTTGCATTTCCGGCCGCTGGCAATGTAATCGAGCAGCAAAAACGAATATCCCGCGCGTCTGCCGGCATCAATACCATAACCGTCAGCATCGATGCCATAAGCGCGGGGACGCACCACTCCGATAACACCGCACGACCGTAACGCAGAGAGCCCCGCACTTTCCGCAGCAAAAAACGCGCAGTTTTCCATCGCATTCGTTTTCATAAAAAAGGTTTGCCCGTTTGTGAGTTCAAGTTTATACGATATGTTTATGTCACCGCCAAAAATGCGTTCGGTGTGCGCTACATGCACCGCTGTTCCAGAAAGCGCACCGAGCGCTGCCGCAAGCGACGTATACGGCTGTTCGTGTTCCATACATTTTTCCCCTGTGCCGGCACATCTCCGTTGTACCACGGCAGCAGCTATATCATGATCGCGCGGCGCGTGATTTTATGCAGGCGTCCGTTCTTTTGCAAGCGCATCTAAAATCCGCGCAGTCGCTTCGAAACTTTCTGCATCCAGACTATCAAGCGAATCGGCAGCAGTATGAAAACGCTGCCACGTTTCTGGCAACAGCGCCATAAGCCGCTGCCGTTCCAGCACACTTTCTGGCGTGTCGTCAAAACAGCCGGCTTCTTTTTTACGCATCACAAACGCCGCAAGTTTTTTTTCTTTTGCCAACATCACTCGGTAGCGGTTCGCTTCCACTTCCGGCAACAGCGTTATGACCACCGCGGGAATGCCACACGCCAAAAAACCCGCGTTATCGCTGTATGATAGCGGCAACGTCAACCACCGACTGTATCCTGCCCGATGAAATATCGCTCCGGCACGCTGTTCCAAATCCGTAAGCTGTTTTAAAAACGCATACGATGGATGCACCAGACCTGCAGTGCTTCCCACTACAGGCAGCATACCGCGACCGACGCAGTCAAATACATAAATGTCATCGTGCGTAAGCCCGAGCCGCCGGAACAGCGCTGCCACTGCATACGCCCCTTGCTCCGCTACACCGTGCTCGCCGAGTTCTTCCCCGTCGGTAAAAAGCAGCTGCACATTGTGAAATCCGTCCATGTGCAATAACCGCACCGCCCACTCCAACAGGCAGAAAACTGCGGCACTGTTGTCATTCGCACCCGGACTTCCCGCCACCCGGTCGTAGTGCGCAATGACCGTCTTTATTCTATACGCTGAATTGTACGCACCGTCGGAAAACCGCACGTAGATGTGGCGCTTTCCTCCAAGCGAGAACACCGTCGCTCCGCCGCCCCGCGACTGAAGAAACGACACAATAAATTCTGCACGCCGGCAGTCAGCAGCAAGAAAAGAAGCGAATTCAGAAAAAGACGGCGGCATACACCCACTATACACCGCGACAGCAGGAAAAGCAACCGAACAGACATCGGTACGGTAGATACATTTGGGGAGTATGCGGATCGGAAAACCGTGCTTTCAGGGTTCCAGCGGTCGCTTCCATTCCTCCGCCGTCCGGCTCCGGAACGGCGCCTGCCTCCAGGCAGGAGCCGCCCTTACAGCACGGGCTCGGAATATAATCCGTAGCAGTTCTGTTCTTGCCGCTGTATTGTATCATTTCTTTTATTTTCTTACGTCGTTGCAGACTTTTCTATTTTTTTGCTATATAGTTGATACACCATGGAAACACAAAACGCACAGAAAACGGCACACATTGCTCATTCATTTACCTGGCGAGATGCCGTCATCGTATGCTATGCGGTAGTAGCCGCAGTGGGCGCTGCTGTTTTTGCGTATCGGCATCCGGGCACACACGCACGAGTCACAATCAGTTCTCCAGAAGGAGAATATATCTACGACCTGTCACAAGACAGAAACATAGCAATCAAAGGCGCAGCTGGTATTTCAGTCATCGCTATTGAAAACGGGACCGCCCGGTTTCTTTCATCGCCGTGTGAAAACCAACTGTGCGTGCTGCACGCGCCCATCCGCACTGCACACGAATGGGCTGCCTGTTTACCGAACGCTGTTTTTTTAATGATAGAGACAGATGAAGATGCGCCGGTGGATGCGACGGCATTTTAGTTTTTACGGTAAGCACACACTCACAGGCGGTATCCGACGTACACAGCACGTCACATAAAAACCAGATGGACACGGAGCAGACAGCGTGAGCGTCTTCGCATATACGGACGGCGTGGTTTCGTAACCACAAAAAATATTTGACACGGCTACATATATCGTGCGAATATGAACACCGCGTGGCGCTGTGTTTAAAATCACGCCGTCTATACATCACTGTGGAACCACGCGCGCGACAACACGGTTTGAATTAGAACACGCACCGCGTTACAGAAAGGACAGTATGGCAAAGAAAAACGGAACGATTTTGTACAAATGCAGTTCATGCGGCTATACGCAGTCGCGATGGCTCGGCCGGTGCCCGAACTGCTGCGAGTGGAATACCCTTGAAGAATGCATGCTCGATAGGAATGCGGCTGCTCCTGCAGGACGCGCCGCCGCCCAACAGAAAGCAAAACCGATGCCGCTTGAAACCGTTGTCTCTTTTGACAATGCCCGAATCATGACCGGCATAGCAGAGTTTGACCACGTGCTCGGCGGCGGCGCCACAAAACGTTCTGCTATCATTATCGGCGGTGAACCGGGCATCGGAAAATCAACACTGCTACTGCAAACCGCAGCCGGCGTCGTACGGCATACCGGCACCGCGCGCGTATTGTATGTGAGCGGCGAAGAATCGGCGGCGCAGATCAAAGAACGCACGGAACGATTGCACATACCCCCAACGGGTATAGAGATTCTATGCACCATGCGCCTCGAAGACATCCTTGACGCGCTCGATACACTGCATCCCGTAGTTGTTATCATCGATTCAATTCAAACGGTATACTCCGCTGCAGCAGGAATCGTGCCGGGAACAATCACGCAACTGAAGTATTCCGCAAATGAACTGATTTCGTGGGTCAAAGAGCGCGACGCCGTACTCATACTGACGGCACACGTCACTAAAGAAGGCACACTCGCAGGACCAAAGTCGCTTGAACACATGGTCGACACCGTCATCTCGTTTGAGCGAAACAACGATGAGATACGATTTTTGCGTGCGCAGAAAAATCGGTTCGGTTCTGTCGATGAAATCGGCCTATTCGACATGACTGAACACGGACTCATAGAAATAGCCGACCCCGCATCGCTCTTTTTAACACGCCGCAACGGAAGTCAACCGGCGGGGGTTGCCTGTACCGCACTGTTTGAAGGCAGTCGCATTTTTACTGTTGAGCTACAAGCGCTAACCGTTCCCGCAAAAGCATCGCTGTCGCGCGTGTACAGCGACAAAATCGATTCAGCGCGTGTCGCACGAGTAGCCGCCGTTCTTGAAAAACGAACTGGTATTCAGTTTAGCACACACGATATCTATATCAACGTAGCCGGCGGCATGCGACTAACGGAAAGCGCCATCGACGCGGCGCTCGCTATGGCGCTGTACTCTGCGCGCACCGATCTGGCAATAGAAGCGCACACCATCATAATCGGTGAATTGAGCCTTGCCGGAGAAATCCGCCCAGTTACTAGAATAAAGCAGCGCGCAAAAGCTGCCGAAAGTTTAGGTTTTACAAAAATCTTTGCGCCTGAAGCAGAGGGGGGTGCACAAAAAATAGCGGACATACAGGAATTGGTGCGCGCATTATTTTGCCCCAAGACGTAGCGCTCTAAAAAAAATAATGCTATACTTTTTTTATGATTACTGATACAGTGAAAACTGAATTAGGCGACGAACAGTTTAAGACCGCAGTCGTCGCCATTATCGGCCGCCCGTCCGCGGGAAAATCAACATTTCTGAACACTGTCTGTAAAGAGCCGGTTGCCATTGTGTCTCCTGTTCCGCAGACAACGCGCGATGCGATCCGCGGCATCGTACACACTCCGTTCAGTCAGCTCATATTTGTGGACACCCCCGGATATCATGAATCAGACAAAAAACTCAACATCAGGCTGCGGAATGTTACCCATACACAACTCAAAGACGCTGACGTTATTCTATATATTGTAGACGCAACGCGCGCAGCAGGTACCGAAGAATCATTGACAGCAGAACTGCTTGCGCCGTATGTCGACCGCGTTGTTGTCGCAGTAAACAAGAGCGACTCGCCGGCAGCACAGGTCGCTGCAGCACGCAGCTTTATCCGGGCGGCGCTGCCAGCAGTACCCGATGACTGCCTGTGTACCATGTCCGCATTGACTAACAGCGGTACAGACGCAGTACTTGACGCACTACTCCGGAAAGCACCAGTCGCTCCGGCGCTCTATCCGACTGACTTGTACACAGACCAAGACGTAGAGTTCCGCATTGCAGAAATCATCCGTGGAGAAGCGATCAATCGGCTGTCAGAAGAAATTCCGCATTGTCTGTACGTTGACATTGCCGACGCGGAATTCAGGAACAACGGCTCTCGGCTCTGGGTACGTGCATTTCTCTGCGTTGAACGCGAAAGCCAGAAAGGCATCGTTATCGGAAAAGGCGCCGCAATGATACGGGCAATCCGCATCGCTGCCATAAAAAAATTGCGCACGATCTTTGACTATACAGTCGACGTCGATTTGCAGGTCAAAGTCGATAAAAACTGGCGGCAAAAGGATCGCGTGCTTCACCAGCTCATCAAATAGCTAGAGCGCTTTCCGTTTGAAACGAAAATCAAACTTTGTCTGTGTCAAAATGACGGCACAGAAAATCAACACACACCCGCAAGCCATACGAAGCGTTACCGCCTCGTGCAGCAGTATCACACTGAACAGCACACCAAAGACCGATTCGCATGACAGTAGCAGCGATGCAAACGACGACGACACATATTTAAGCCCAATATTCTGCAACAAAAAACAGACGAGCGTGCTGAATATCCCCAGATACAGCATCGATGCGACGACACGCGGCTGCACGATCGCATGCAACGGAATGGCACCGTCGATAACTGGCGCCAGCACCCACGAAAACAGTGCAACAAACAAAAATTGCAGCACTGTCAGCAGAATCGGATTACGGTTCTCCCGATTGCATTTTTCCATATAGATGATGTGCAGCGCGTAGAACACCCCGCAGATAAGCGTCAATACATCACCGCCCTGTACCGTCAAAAGGGAATCAGCGCCGGGCGTCAGCGCCAAAAGTCCGATTCCAACGACCGACAAAAACGCTGCGATGAACACATACCGGGGAGGGCGCCGGCGGTACAATCCCCACGCAAACAGCGGCACGAGCAATACATAGATTGTTGTCAAAAACGCATTTTTCCCTGCCGTTGTATACTTGCAGCCAATCGTTTGAAAGACAAACGCAGCACACAAAAAAATACCGAGCAGCGCACCGTCGAAAATATCTCTCCGAACCGTTTCTTTGAGCGACTGCCAAAGCAGTGCGGTCAGTGCCACCGCCGCTATAGAAAAACGAAACGCCACCATGTACAGCGGCCCCACGTAGTCAAGGCTGTCCTTTACGACAACAAAACCGAACCCCCAGATACCTGCGGTCAGCAATAGTCCCGCTCCCGCAAAAAAAGATGCAGCGTGCCGTGTCATGCATTTCCGTTAAAGCGGCACGGGTTAAGTTTCCAGATATCGCGCACATAATCGGCAATCGTCCGGTCAGAAGAAAACTTTCCGCTGTTCGCAATATTGTACATCACCATGCGTGCCCATTTTTTGGTATCCGCGTACGCCGCCGCAACGCGTTCTTGCGCCTGACAGTACGCCTCAAAATCAGCAAGTACATAGAATACGTCAGGACGTTGCCCTTCAACACCGTAAATAAGCGCATCGTGCAGTTCCTTGAACTCTTGATGCGTCGGATCATAGGTGTCATCTGACAGCTGACTGACCACTTTTGCCAGTGCAGGGTTGCGGTCAAGGTATTCTTGCGGGGTATACCTGTGCTCCGCTTCCATACGGGCAATGTCGTCTGCGATCAAACCAAAGACAAATGCATTTTCTTTTCCCGCCTCTTCCACGATTTCAATGTTTGCGCCGTCAAGCGTTCCGAGCGTCAACGCACCGTTCACCATGAATTTCATGTTGCTCGTGCCACTCGCCTCGAATCCCGCCGTTGAAATTTGTTCCGACACATCTGCCGCGGGGAAAATTTTTTCCGCCACCGACACGCGGTAGTTTTCTATAAAAACTACGCGAATCTTTCCGCGCACCCGGCGGTCGTTATTGATGCGTTCAGCAACCGTATTGATCAGTTTGATAATCGCTTTTGCACGACGATAGCCAGATGCCGCCTTCGCTGCAAAGATGAAAGTGCGCGGTGTCATCTCGACATTCGGATTTTCGATGATGCGATTGTACACATACATGATATGCAATATGTTTAAAAGTTGCCGTTTGTATTCGTGGAGGCGTTTTACCTGCACATCAAAAATGCTGTTCGGATCAAGAAATTCATTCTGCGTATGTTTTAAAAACTCTGCTAAATGCTCTTTGTTCTGCCGCTTGATTGCCATAAGCTCATGCAGCGACGCTTCATCATCAGCAAACCGTTCAAGCGCTTTCAACTGCGTCAAATCTTTTATCCAGCCGTCACCGATTCGTTTTGTAATAAAATCCGCGAGCAATGGATTCGCCGTCAACAGCCAGCGGCGCTGTGTAATGCCGTTCGTTTTGTTGTTGAATTTTCTCGGATACAGTTCATACCAGTTTTTAAGTTCGCGGGTTTTCAAAATTTCCGTATGCAGCTCTGCAACGCCGTTGACGCTGAAACAAGCGTGAATAGCAAGCCATGCCATGTGAACTTTATTGTTAGCGATGATTGCCATCCGCTGATGCCGCTCATAATCGTTCGGATATTTTTCGCGAAGTTCAATCAAAAAACGACGGTTGATTTCTTCAACTATCTGATACACGCGCGGCAGCAGCCCCTGAAAAATATCGATTGGCCATTTTTCGAGCGCTTCAGAAAGAATGGTGTGATTCGTATACGCAAATGTCTGCGTCACCACCTGCCACGCACTGTCCCAGCCGACGTTGTAATCATCGATAAGGATGCGCATCAGTTCAGGAATCGCCACAACCGGATGCGTGTCATTCAACTGAATCACATGCAAATCGGCAAACTGGCTAAAGTCAGTGCCGTGCTCGGAAATATAGTGACGCACGATATCCTGCAAGCTTGCCGAACAAAAGAAATACTGCTGTTTCAGCCGGAGCGCTTTGCCGCTCGGCCCGGAGTCGTTCGGATAGAGCACACGGCTGATGTTCTCTGCGCTGTTTTGCCGTTCGACCGCGCGGTTATACTCCATGGCATTGAACAGCTGCAAATCGAATCCGTCGGGAGAAGATGCCGCCCACAGACGCAAGGTATTGACGGTATTCGTGTCGTAGCCGACAATCGGCATGTCGAACGGCGTCGCTGTAACGTTTTCAGCGTTTTCAATGTAAAACCGTGGCTGCCCATCGGGCGTTTTGCCGTAGACAATCGTGCCGCCAAATTTAACCGTAACCGCCAAATCGCTCCGTTTAATTTCCCACGGATCACGATGGGCGAGCCAGCGGTCTGGATATTCAACCTGATGTCCGTTCTCGATGTGTTGCTCAAACATGCCGTATTCATACCGGATGCCGTAACCATAACCCGGATAGTCGAGCGTCGCGAGGCTGTCCAAAAAACACGCTGCAAGTCGCCCCAAGCCGCCGTTTCCCAAACCGGCATCGGGCTCTTCGTCTTCAATCATATTGTAGTCGATGCCCATTTCTTTGAGTACCGCTTTCACCGGCTCCGCAATATGCGCATTGATAAGGTTATTGCTGAGGGCACGCCCCATCAAAAATTCCGCAGACAGGTAATACAACGTACGCACCGGCTTGCTTTCAACAGCGCTGCGCGTCGCCATCCAGTTTTCCATGATGGGCTCAAGGGCAGACGCAGACACCGCATCAAACAGATCGTGCTTGCTCGCCTGCGATATATTTTTTCCATATTGCCGCTTCAGCCGCTCTGAAAGGCTCCGCTTAAATCGTTCTGCATCAAACTGCATACTCATCCTCCTCGTTTTCCTGCTCTCTATACCATAGGTTATGCCGATACGTCGGTCGCTGCACACTAAAACCAAAACGATGACCCGTTCCGCTTTTGCCGCTTACTCCGCCGCTGTTGGCGCCGCACTGCCCGCCCGCTCATGGCACGCCCATCGATAGAACACGGCACCTACCGACTGTTCATCGGGACAGTGCCACGTCCGCCACTGTTCATTTGCTCATCAATATAATCGCACTGTCAGCGGGCAATACGTAGCGCACCTGCTCATGGAGCGGTTCTTCATCACCTTCTTCGCGAATGTCGTCACCGCCCGTAATTGACGTATCCGCCACACGATACCACCGCGTTCCCACTGTCGGCGACGGCACTGTTAAGGTACGGTCGTAGATATCAGTGTTGAACGCTACGTAAAAATCATTGTCATCGGTTCCAATCAGTTGGAACGCCAAAAACCGATTGAGCTCATTCCAGTCCGGATTTTTACCGCTGGCATTGTACCAGACGATTTCGGTACCAGTAAAAAAACACACACGCTGAAACAGCGGATGGTTCAAGCGCAGACGGATAAGTGTCCGCACAAAATGAAGCACCTCGTAGTTTTTTTTCACCAGCGTCCAATCCATCCACGACAGCTCATTATCCTGACAATACGCATTGTTGTTTCCCCGCTGTGTGCGCAACACCTCATCCCCGCCAAGCAACTGCGGCGTTCCCTGTGCGGTAAACAGACAGATAAAAAAATTTTTCACTTTACGGAGACGCGCGTGAACGATTTTCGTATTTGTAGAATCACCTTCAAAACCGTTGTTATAGCTGTAGTTGTCATCAGAACCATCGCGATTGTCTTCGCCATTTTCTTCATTGTGTTTTGTATTGTAACTGACCATATCGGCGAGCGTAAATCCGTCGTGCGCGGTAATGAAGTTAATCGAGGCAAGCGGTGAACGGCCGCTCGGCTTGAATATATCTGAACTGCCGGCAAAACGTGTCGCCGCATCCGTCGCCACCCGTTCGTCCCCGCGAATAAAACGCCGCATGTCGTCACGAAACCGTCCGTTCCATTCGCACCAGCGCATCCCCCCCGGAAACGCACCGAGCTGGTATCCGCCGCCGGCATCCCACGGCTCCGCAATGATTTTTGCTCCGCGCAGAAAGGGATCCTCTGCAATCAGATTCGGCAGCGGCGGAAAATTGACCACGTGCCCTTCTTGAGAGCGCGACAGTGCCGACGCCAAATCAAAGCGAAATCCGTCAACATGCATTTCCGTCACCCAATAGCGCAGACTATCGATGATAAAATTGCGCACGATTGGATGATTGCAATTCACCGTATTTCCACAGCCGGAATAATTCATGTAGTACTGTTTTTCGGGCGGCAGCAGATAGTAGACGCTGTTCTCAAGCCCACGGAAACAGAATGTTGTGCCGTATTCGTTGCCCTCTGCGGTGTGGTTATAGACCACGTCCAAAATCACCTCTATGCCCGCTTTGTGCAACTCACGCACCATCTCTTTGAACTCACGAACTGCTCCTCCGGGAGAACAATCCGAGCTGTATGTTGTCTTAGGAGCAAAAAAACCAATCGTGCTATAGCCCCAATAATTCGTCAGCATTTCACCCGTTCGCGGATTAACGTGGTCGTTCTCGTACTCATCAAATTCAAAGATTGGGAGTAGCTCCACTGCCGTCACACCGAGCGATTTTAAATAATCGATTTTTTCAATCACCCCTCGGTACGTTCCCGGGTGCGCCACGCCCGCTGTCGGAGAAGCGGTAAATCCTTTGACGTGCATTTCATAGATAATCGTTTTTTCGAGTGGCACTTCAAGCGGGCGGTCCCCCTGCCAGTCGAAATCAGCGTCAGCGACTACGATGCATTTCGGACAGTCAGATAAATCCGACAGCCGGCCGTTTTCAATTCCCGCGCGTCCTTCCGTGCGCTGTTTGCGGTACGCACGAAACACGGAACCGGCGGTAAACGCACGCGCATACGGATCGAACACATATTTATTGCTGTTGAATCGATGTCCCTGCGGTGGATTGTACGGACCATCTACCTGATACAGATACAGCGTTCCCGCCCCAAGCCCCGTCACCAGTACGTGCCACACATCACCGGTCCGATGGGTCGCCGCATCGAGTACAATCGTCGCTGCCGGCTGAGCGGCATTAGGCGCATCGAACAGATAAAGCGTTACGCTGGTTGCGTGCCGTGAAAACAGAGAAAAGTTGATTCCCTGTGGCGTTAGCATCGCCCCGTATGCCCGCGGCTTTCCCGGAAGAACTTCAAAGGAAGTCATAAACGGTAGTGTAACACAAACAAGCGGGGGAATGCAATGAGCGCACTGGTTGCCAATAGTGGCGCATTGATTGCGCGATTAACGCATGAACGGTCATTCATCTACGAGCGGCACATATGCGCCATATCCTTCCGCCTCCATTTGTTCTTTCGGAATAAACCGGAGCGATGCACTGTTGATGCAATAGCGGAGTCCACCGCTTGCCGCTGGCCCGTCGTTAAACACGTGGCCAAGGTGTGCGCCACTCGTACGGGAGCGCACTTCTGTTCTGACCATACCGTGAGAAAAATCCGATACGCTGGTGAGCACACGGTCATCTATGGGGCGAGAAAACGCTGGCCACCCGCATCCGGAGTCATACTTTGCACTCGACACAAAAAGCGGTTCGCCCGTCGTTACATCGCAGTAAATCCCCGGACGGAATTCGCGGTCATACTCATTCTGAAACGGAGGCTCCGTGGCGCCCTGCTGCGTTACGGCATACTGCAAGCGAGACAGTTTTTTTCGCAGCGTCGCATCGTCGGGCTTTGACCATTCCGTGCGTTCAGACGATGCGGTGTTTTGCTGTTGCTGCACCAGTGCAAATACATCCGGAGAAATGTGGCAGTATCCGCCGGGATGTTTTTTTAGATAATCCTGATGATATTCTTCGGCTGCGTAAAAATTAGCAAGCGGAGCGACTTCAACGGCAATCGGCTTGTTGTACTGCGTCTGTATGGAACGTATCTCCTGCATGATTACCGGTACATCGCGGTCATCGGTATAATAAATGCCCGTACGGTACTGAGTGCCGCGGTCATTCCCCTGTCGGTTCACGCTCGTCGGATCGATTGACTTAAAATAGAACGCGAGCAGTTCGGCAAGCGGCACGACGCGTGCATCGTAGATAACGCGGACTGTTTCTGCGTGTCCTGTATTGTTATAGCACACGTCCTCATAACTGGGCTGTGCCGTCGTACCATTTGCGTATCCGACTTCTGTATCGCGGACGCCGTGAATCTGCCGGATAAAGTGCTCCGTTCCCCAAAAACATCCTCCCGCCAGATAGATTTCCGAATCCTCTGACGTACGTATGGTAGTATCCTTGTCTGCCATAAGCTCATCCTTTTCTGTATATTGAACTAAAACGGGCTGCGGTGACTGTCGCAGTGCCCTTTCCCGTACCGGACGGGTACACGATGCCATAATAATACTGTATACACCAACCATGCTCGTCCCAACGAACGTCAACATAAAGAATATATATCTTTTCATCTGTTTGCTCCATAAAACATAAACTGCAACAAACTGTCGCGGGTACATCAGTAGTTAGGCACCGTCTGTTTTATCAGCACGCCGCAGACAGACTGTTACCTATAAACAACCCGGATGAGAAATAGTTTCATAAAGCTAACTATTTTTAAAAAACAAAAATAGATCTGTTTTGTGTTCTAAAAATAAAACCGCTTGCTTCGCCTCGCTGTTTTCCAGACGCGCATCAGCCGAAAAACAAAAAATACCTCTGTAAATGCGCCAGCACACTGCACGGCTGATTTTCGCTTGTCAAAAACTTACCGCACGGTTCCCAATCTACCGGAAACGCAGCATATACGCTATACTATTTTTATGATAATCGACATAACGCTGATTGTGCCTCCGCAAGATGAAAAAGACGAACACCGCCTACAGATGCGCGCCGTTGCGGTGCTCGCACAAAAAAATATATCCGTCACACCGGCGGAACTGTCGCTCGTCATTAAAAAGCGCTCCGTCGATGCACGGCACGGTAGCATAAAAATCGTTCTCCGCGTACAAGCGTATATCGGAGAACTGCCCGGCACAGACGCCGAAACGCAGCTCCCCGCATGGAAAAGCGCACGCGGCACGCGGCGCGTTATCATCATCGGAGCAGGCCCTGCAGGACTTTTCGCTGCGCTCCGACTGCTTGAAGACGGCATCAAACCGATCATTATTGAACGGGGAGATGTACCTTCCATACGGAAAAAAGATATCGCTGCAATCAGTACGTCTGGCACGGTCAATGCCGACAGCAACTACTGTTTCGGCGCTGGCGGTGCCGGTACCTTTAGCGACGGCAAACTGTACACACGGAGCACAAAACGAGGCAACAGAGCGCGCATTCTGCACATACTCGTTCACTTCGGCGCGGATGCCGCAATTCTCACCGATGCACACCCGCACATCGGCACAGACAAACTGCCCGCAATCGTAGATGCGCTCTGCAAAAAAATCACCGCACTCGGCGGCACGATTCACTTTCACACACGCTGCACCGCATTCACAATAGCCATGAAAAACAATACGATGACTGCCACCGGTATTACGGCACAAGATACCCACACACATGAGCAACAGCATTTTTCTGCTGATGCCGTTATCGTAGCGACGGGGCACTCCGCGTCCGACATATACGAACTGCTTGCCCGCACCGCGCCAAGTGCGTTGGTTGCAAAGACCTGTGCTATCGGCGTCCGCATTGAACACCCCCGGCCGCTCATCGACCACATACAGTATCACGGGCAAGAGACAACACACGCATTTCCCGCAGCAGCGTATCGTTTAACAGCACAGGTCGATGGACGAGGAGTATATTCATTCTGCATGTGCCCGGGAGGATACGTTGTTCCCGCGACAACCGAAAATGACAGCATCGTCACGAACGGCATGGCGAGTTCACACCGCAATTCGCCGTGGTCAAATGCAGCAATCGTTGTAGAAACACGCCCCGAAGATATTCCGCCGGAATTCCATGAACGCGCACAACAGGCAGGATGCCCAGCACTCGCCGGATTGTTTTTCCGTACCGCACTTGAACACGAGACAAAATCACACGGCGAAAAAAATCGCGCACCGGCACAACGGCTCAAAGATTTTTTACACCACCGCAGGAGCGCATCGTTGCCACGCACCAGCTACGCGCCCGGCATCACACCGAGCAGATTGGATGAATGGCTTCCCGCGCACATCACGCAGCGGCTCATTCCGGCATTTTACCTGTTCGACAGAAAAATGCGCGGCTTTATCGCTGACGAAGCAGTCCTCATTGCGAGTGAAACACGCACTTCCACGCCCGTCCGTATGGCACGAGCGCCTGACACACACGAAAGCGTCTCCATAGCACGGCTCTTTCCTGCCGGTGAAGGAAGCGGCTACGCAGGAGGCATCATATCCTCCGCGCTTGACGGAGAGACAACCGCAGCATGCATCATCGCGCAGCTGGCAAAAGAGACCATCAGTCCCAGCACATGCGAAGCGACCTTCGCGAGCGCTGCCGTTTACAGACCGAGCCCCGAAAGCAATTCGTCTTTGCCTCTGCCGCCGATTACCTGAGCTGCCGCCTTACCGCCTTTAAACAGAACAAAAGTCGGTATGCTCATAACGTTGTACTGCTGCGCGAGCGCTTCCTGTTCATCAACATTGACTTTGCCGACTTTGATTGTGTCGCCTTTTTCCGCCGCAATCTCGTCAACAATCGGTCCCATCATACGGCACGGACCACACCACGTCGCCCAAAAATCGACCAAGACGGGTTTATCCGATTCAAGCACCTCTTTCTGAAAATTATCTGTGGTAATTTCAAGAGCCATAGTATCCTCCAAAAAATAAAGATAGTGTGCCGAGAACTGCCCATCTATGAGCATTCTCGTATCAGTATAGCACTAATATACGGAATTTTTTAGAAAAAGAAAAGAAAAAAATAACTTTTTTCAGTACGCCGTGTCGATTGTACTTTTAGTATAGTTGAAGCGGCATTCTACGCCGATACCGAGCGTCCGTGTGCCTTAAAAAAAACGGCAGCCCGCCTGTTTCAAATCCTACCGCGCACTGCCCGCTGCTGTTTTTTGAACACCGTGCACTAACTGGCACCGACGATTATTAGTAGCCGTCCGACATAGCGCGGTTATTATCTTTTACGCACAGTTCATCGTAGACGAGGCTCCGTTTGCGCAAATCTTCTTTTAAGCTCCGTGGATATGGCATGTTTCGCCAGAAAATACCACGGACTTCTTTGTCGAGCCGTTGTACACCGCTCGATTCCTTCGTCATCCACAAAATATAATCTTCAATAAAGAATTGCTTAATGTCTCCCTTCAATTTGGCACGATCGATATATTGATAATATTGACCGGTAAGGCCTTCTTCCATCCAGTAAAACGACGCCTTTTCTTTTGCGACCTGCCACCGCAAATCGGCGACAGCAGTGAGAATGGCAATCCGCAAATCGCGCGGATACATCGGCACGACGATGCGCCCACGGCTCGTAATTCGGTTGTAGCGGTCGAACGGTTCCCAACAAAAACCGCGGTCGCCATACGTCGGCACCAAAAGCACATACGGCACGATACGGTTCGGAATATTTTTATGGATACGACAAAACGCACCCGGATCAATCGATTCAATCCACCTTAAAAGCTCAACTACATTTTCACGCGTCCCAGTGCCGTTTTCTGTACAATGAAAAAACTCGCGCGTAAAAATTGGAAACTGATTTCCTTGCCGTCCAACCGTCATTTTTGCCATTTGGCGCACGGTGTCAAACTCGGTATTGATTTTTCCACTATCCACCTGCACAATTGCCGGTCCATCAGCTAGTTTCCGCTCTACACCATCGTAGGCGGTTTTCACTTCCTCGTATTCTTTCAAACATTTAGCAAGTTCTTTGTCATTTTTGCTTAATGCACGGAGCCGTTCCGATATCTCGCCAAAGAGCCGTTTCTGGCTTTCGGTATACGATTCCTTGTGCGGCGGTAACGCATAAATCGGCTGATGTTCAAAAAGGAGGTCTACCCGGCGGCGCAGTTCTTCTTCAAGCACCGATCGCTCATTCTCTTTAAGCTGTAACTGATTTTCAACTACCTGCATCTTCCCAGAATTTTTTGACTGGAGTTGCATTAAACGCGCCTGTTCTGCGCTGTTCGCCCCTTCAGGAGACATATCCTTTGTGTGCGCCGGACGCGCTTCATCGGTGGCCGAAACATTCATACGCCCTGACGCAATCTCCGCAAACCACTCGTCAGCATACAGCACCGGTTCATGCAGGCGGTTTTCAAAAACAATGCGTGAAAAAAACTCTTTGGTCTCTGGCTTAAAGAGCGACGGTAAAATAACGCCAAACCGTATCAACATACGCTTCGGCATTGCAACGTTCGGGTTTGCCATCTTCGGCGCCATGCCACGGAGCAGTTCCCAATACGCCGTCACAATTTGTTGACGGAATACGCCTCTGTCTTTCGGGTCGGCACAGGTTAAGTATTTTGTCAGCACCTGATGTACCCGCTGTGCCGACTGATTTTCATTTGAGAGCGCTGTTTTGTAATACGACTTATCATCGAAAATATCCAGTGGCGTGGCGGAAAGTCGTTCTTCAATCGGTGCAAACTCATGAATATTGAGGTCAACGTCGTGAATTGTATGCTCGCGTCCCGGCGGCGTGTCCGCGTCTGTACCGGCAAACGCTTCATCGGCATCGTCGTTGTCAGCAACTGCCGTTACAGCTGCTTCATCAAGCAGCGCTTGAATGGCTGGATCTATGTCACTCATAACGCACCTCACGTATTTTCCAATAAGTCGATTCTCTAGTATAGCACGCACACCCGATTATCGCAACAGACATTGTAAAAAAATATCGAACGACGGGCATGATGAAAAATATCAGAAAAACGGCAGGGTAGCGGTAGCTAAAAAAACGTCATGTACTTTTGAACAGTGAACGATAGTGCAAAATTGCAAGCTGTTCAAAACCGTGCGTGCACTTGAAGCGACGTCGCAAGAACGCACAGCGATGTGCAGCAGAGCTTCCAGCAAAGCGCGGCGCAGCTTCGAGCACACTCGCACACGGACATGAGCGAGTTTTCTCACGAAAACTCGAAGGTAAAAACGGCACGCTAGTGTAGCGGCGTTTTTCAACGTTCTTTAATTTTGAACAGTGAACGATTTTTCAAAATCGAACGCTGTTCAAAACCGCGCGGTCGCAATGAAATGAGAGCACGCAATCAATACACGAGTTTTCCGCGAAAACTCGAAGGTAAAAATCCCGCGCCATTTTAGCGGGATTTTTAAACGTTCCTTAAAATGCAACAACGAGTGAAACATCAGTTTCAAGAATTGTTGCATCCGTGCGCAGTTGCACAGAGATACCTGTGTTCCGAGATGGTGACACCGTGTCAGATAACTGCCTGTGAGCCCAATGAAACTTCTCCGCTGTCAAGCACGACGCGTTCCCCAGAAGCTGTCTGTACCACAAGCCGCGCATCGTCCGTTATATCGAGCACCTGTGCATCCCAACTTCGCTCCGGCGGCAGTCCGACCGGCACGATGCGCACGTTCCGCTCAATCAAACATGAGCGCGTTCGATATTCGCACATCGCTTCGTCAATTTTTTCCCTACTGCCGCGGTAGAGCGCATACGTTTCCCCGATAATCGCCGCCCCAAGTTCATTGCGTTTTGAATCGTCGTCAACATGCTCCATAATCGCTGTGGCAACCGCTGTCAACTCCGCCGAAAATGCACCCGGCAGAATATTGACGCCGATTCCTATAACCGCATATTCTATGATGTTGGTTTCAAAATTAGAAATACCTTCCGCCAATATGCCGCACACTTTTTTCCCATGGAGAAAAATATCGTTCACCCATTTTATCTGCGGTTCAACGCCATACACGCGGGAAATCGCCCGGCAGACCGCCACTGCAGCCAATGCAGTCAACAGTGCCGGGGCAGAAACAGTACGCTCCGGAACAACAATGAGCGATGCATACAGTCCCGTCCGCGCCGGAGAAAAAAAAGAACGCCCCATTCTGCCGCGGCCTGCGGTCTGACAATCTGAAATGATAACCGTCCCATCAAGCAATCGTACATCAGGCGCTGCAGCACACTGCCGCTTTGCTTCGTTGTTTGTTGAATCGATTGTATCGTACACGCGGACGGTTACCCGCCGCGCTGGATCGAGCAACGCCTCTATGACGGCTGCGGAAAGCACCGTCGCGGTCGACTGTAAACGGTATCCATGGCGCCGTGATGTCTCAATTACCATACCGTCGTGTTGCAACTGGTGTATGACTTTACACACTGCCTGCCGGGAAATACCGCAGAGCTGCGCGATTTTCAGCCCAGACACAAAACCGCCTGCAGCGCGACAGCGCACCAGTTCCCGTACGACCGCTTCTCTGGTGGTCACTCCTCCCGCCCCAGCACCGTAAAATCGCCAGCCGGTACGGCAAACACAATGCCGCTGCCCGGCTTCGACAGACAGTCAAGCGCAGTTATCGCAGCAATGATGCGTTCCGCTTCTATGGTTTCCGCAATGATATACAGCAGTTCTTTTTCCGGCACGATTTCCATGCCGAGAAATTTTTCATCTCCTTCCTTTGCCGTACCGCGCGCAGTGATGATTGTTCCCCCGCCAGCACCCGCTTTCCGCGCCGCTGCCATAATATCATCACCATAACCTTTGTTTGCAATAATCGTAATCACCTGATGATCACATTCGCCCGCCATTGTCTGCCCCCTTGCTGATAAATGGCGCATAGCCGTAAAATATGTTACGTCCACCGTCACCAGCACGCCAAACCGTGCGCTTTTTTTTTCTGTTGCCGACCGTATCGCACCGATTATCGCAGTCGATTTTTCTGCCGGTACGATTATATACGAGATATCTTTTGTTGTGTCACCAAAACCGAGCATCTCAATAACCGCATTCTGCGCGGTACCGCGCCCGATGATAATAGTACCGCCACCAGCACCAGCTGCCACCGCAGCACCGGTAATGATTTCCCCACTTCCATGCGGAACGACACTTATGATAAGCTTATATTCCATCACGCATGCTCCTGTTTTTTCCGACTGCTGCTGTACAGCAATCCAAGCACTTGAATTGCAATAAGCGGAACCATCGCGACCAACGCGACCGCGCCAAACGGATCGGTGGCGCCGCCCGGCCCTTCTGCGGCAGCACCGAGCGTAAATGACAAAATAAATGTCGTGGTAATCATACCGGATGCAACACCGCCTGAATCAAAAGCAATGCCGGTAAATAGCGGCGGACAGAAAAACGACAGTGCAAGCGCGAGCACATATCCAGGGATTAACATGTACAGCACGTTAAAACCGTACACGGCACGTACCATTGAAAGCCCGATCGAAAGTCCAGAGCCCCCCGCTAAAAATAGCACCATCAGCCAGCGTCTAATAGTGCCACCGGAGATAAGCTCCACCTGATCGGTGAGCACCCACACCGACGGCTCCGCACAGACGACAACCGCACCGAGCACGCAACCGACCGCTATCAATAAGACGACCCACCATCCGCCACCGTGTGCTGCTGCGCTGCCGAGCTGTCGTCCTATCAAGTCTCCTGCTTCCATAAAGCCGCCGTTCACCCCGAGCATAAAAAGCACCAACCCGATATACGCATAGATAAACCCAATCACAATACGACGCACCTGTACCGGTGGCATTTTCAAAAGCAGCAGCTGCGCAATCACGAACAGAACAAATAACGGCCCAATCGAAGACAATGAATCGTACAGAACGCCGGGTAGCAGCGAGGCGAACCGCAACAGTCCCGCCCCGCTTGAAAGCGCCGCTGCCACAGGAGTAGCCGCCAGACGCGCAGAACTACGCACTATGCCGTACAAAAGGACGGCGGAAATCGGGCCGATGGAGGCAACGCCGGTCAACCCGAAGCTGTTGTCGGTGGCATCGCCGTCTTCTGCTGCTTTTCGCCGTCCAGCGCTCGAAACACCGATCCCGAACGACATGATAAACGGCACCGTTACCGCGCCAGTGGTTGCCCCTCCTGCATCAAAGGCAATCCCGGTAAACAGACGGGGGGTAAAAACAACCAGAGCAAACACACACAGATACCCGCAGACAAACAGCCATTTTAACGGAATGGCCAAAATAATGCGCGCAAGCCCAATCGCCATAAAAAGGCCGACGCCTGCTGCTATAACCACGAGCAGGACGGCACGCGACACAGAACTGTCAATGAGGTTTACCTGAGCCGTCAAAACGCGTACCGCAGGTTCTGCCGCCGTCACAATAAACCCGATCAGAAATGCAACGCCGAGCAACAGCACGACATTCCGCCGATTAGTCAATGCAACGCCAAAGTGTTCTCCCAGCGGAATGATGCCGATATCAACGCCGAGCAAAAACAACGTGAGCCCTAAAATCAGCAGTGCGCATCCGACAAAAAAAGACAACAGTACGGGCAGACCGAGCGGCGCAACTGTAGCGTGCAAAATAAACACGATGACTACCACTGGCAGTACCGATGTAACTGTTTCTTTAAACTTTTTCGCTATATCCATAAGCTACTTATAGCACTGCCATCCGTTGGATTCTATGCCGATCACCCAATGCAACGCCATCTTTTTTGCGCCCTGTAAGTCATGGTCACGATAGTTGCCACATTCTTGCGCCGTCGTTGCTGGCACCGGTGCATTCCACACCGCCACCTTTTTCAATACGGCAAGCATGTGACGCGCCGCATACGCTTCATCTCTGTCTCCAAACACCGTCAAATAAAAACCCGTCCGGCATCCCATCGGAGAAAAGTCAATCACGCCATCGATTTCATCACGTATATACTCTGCTACCAAATGTTCGATCGTATGCACTGTACCGGTAGACATATACTCTTTGTTTGGTTGTGTAAAACGAATATCGAATTTGGTAACGACGTCGCCACGCGCGCCGCGTTTTTTCCATGCCAGTCGTACAAACGGTGCGGTTACTGCCGTATGATCTAAGTTGAAACTTTCCACATTGTATTTTTTGCTCACGGTATGGAACTCCTCCTGCCAGTAAGTATACAGCGAGTTCTACATAAAATCTACTGAATAAACACGCATACGCGCGCCACCGACTCTAACTCAGCCACCCGAACCGACTGCCACAATTCACCAAACGGACAGCCGGTACCCACCGTTGTACTTTCACCACTCTCTGTTATACATAAGCAACCAGCCGTGCTGTCAGTGCAGCGCTTTCTGCCGCGCATACCGCTTCGTTAAACATGCTCGCCGCCCCCGCGGCAGCATCCGCCGCATCAGAAATCGATCGGATAATCACAAACGGTATACCGTTCAGCCAGCACGCATGGGCAACCGCCGCGCCTTCCATCTCAACACACAGAGGATGACAGCGCGCACGGATACGTTCCTTTTCTGCCGCAGATGCAATAAACTGATCTCCTGAAGCAACGCGCCCCTTGAGCATCCGGCGTTTTCCTGCAAGCACTTCAGAAAATGCACGTTCGGCAGCAGCTATCATACCGCTGTCCGCCGGAAAATCGGAGCACGCCATCTGCGGAATCTCTGTTGGCTGATACCCAAAATACACGGCATCCACATCATGGTATACTGCGTCCGTCGAGATAACCACATCCATAATACCAACATTCGCTGATACCCCCCCTGCAATGCCAGTATTCACCACGTGCGTCACCGCATGTTGCAGAATCAACCGTTGCGCACAGAGCGCAGCATTCACCTTGCCGACGCCGCTCTGCACAACAACGACCGCCACGCCAGAAAGCGTTCCCGCATACAATACCGTGTTGCCGGAATGCGTTTCACGAACATCCGTCAACTGTGCCACAAGAGAGCGTACTTCGCTTTCCATCGCTCCAATAATACCGATTTTTTTCATCTTCACTATTGCTCCGGCAGCACATCGTGCGGCGCTGTACTGTACAGCGAACATATGTTTGACTCGATTCTCTTTGCGAGCAAAAATCGTTTGAACGCCCGACACAGAATCAGTTTATGCACCTGACACCAAAACACGACGGTGCAAAAAAATATGAGCGTATTCACTAATTGAAAAATCATTTTGTTTCCTCAAAAATTTCTGACAAGAAGGATGCCTACAAAAAGAACGGTACGCACACAGGTGCCGCAAGCATAACTACAATCAAGCCGCGTACTTTCCACACTGCACTACTACTTTCCGCTCTACACTGAAGCACCGCTACGGCGCTGTCTCGCGCCGGGATACCACCACGAACGACACCATCAGCATGATACCACACACCACTACCGCAGAATCCGCCACGTTGAACGTCGGCCAGCGCTCAAGGCCAAAAATGCCGAAAAACGCCACATCGATAAAATCGACCACTCCGTTTGGCCGGAAAAAACGGTCGATTAAATTGCCCATCCCTCCGCCGATTACTCCAGCAATACACCACCGCTGCAAACGGGTAAACAGCTGATTTCGGAAATATATCACCACTACAAGCACAATCACCGCGAGCGGCACAATCGAAAATAAAAAGCGGCGGACGGTTTCCGACCACGTGCTCCCCAGACTGAACGCCACACCGGTGTTCGCCACATGCACGAACCGCACCAATCCGTCAAAAAACGATGCGCCCACTGTATAGAGCGGAATTGTCCGCACCACTAGAAACTTTGTCACCTGATCGAGCACTATAACCACCACCGTCAACACAAACGGCAGCAGTTTTCCTTTCAGCGAATCCTGTTCCATAGGGCGTCAGTATACTAAAGATGCACCGCCCGTGGCAAGGCACGAAAATCACGGTGAGCACTGCGCCGTTCTAAATCATACAGAAATAAACCGGCACCACGCAGAACGGTGTTGCTGTCCAGTATTGTTCTCCCGCAGCCAGTGCTACAGTGCAAAACCGCACGTGCATGAAAACAACTACAGCCCGGTCGGCACATCGAGGAACACGGTTTCAAGCCCGGTTTCTTTCGCCAGTTTATGCATTACCAGCTGGACGCCTACCGTTTCCGTTTGAGAATGCCCTCCAGCAATCACGGTGATGCGCCGCTCCTTACCAAAGTGATACCGCTCGTGCTCAAACTCGCCAGTCACATATGCGTCTAGTCCGGCTGCAACTGCCTGTTCAACATCGCGGGCTGCCCCGCCAGAAACGATGCCGACCGTACGGATGTCTTTTTTACCGAACGGCAAAATATGGAGCGGCACTTCTCCTGCTCCAAGTACCTGCTGCGAAAGCTGCTCCGCGGAAAGCGGCGCCGGCAGCACGCCGCGCACGCCAATCGTCATACCGTGCCATTCCGCGAACGGCTCAAGCGCCGTCAATCCGAGACGGCGTGCCAGTCCGTAATTATTCCCCACCTCATGGTTCGCGTCCAACGGAATGTGGCTCGCGTAAAGTGCAGTGTCATGCCGTACGAACGCCGCAATGCGCTCATACACCTGCCCCGTCAGTGGTTCGCATCCGCCCCAAAACAAACCGTGGTGCACAAACAGCAGTTGAGCACCTGCGCGCACTGCCGCCTCCGCAGTGGCAACGCACGCATCGACCGCAAACGCCACTTTCGTAATCTGCTTCGTTTTAGGAGCGCTGTTTTGTATCTGAATGCCATTTCGCGACGGATCCGCCAGAAAACGTTCCTTTTGCAGAAACGCATTAAAATATGCGTCCAGTTCAATCAACGTCATCGTTCTGCTCCTTATGCACCAGAGTATCATCATACGGCAGCGAAGCTGTAATCGCCTGCTCTGTTTTCAGCACCAGGTATCGCGCAATAAAATAGCTTTCGTCGCGCGGCAGTCCAAAAAATAGCCGGGCAAGGAACGGCTGTACTTGTTCCAGATTGCCGAACCCAGGCGTTCCATACTCTTGAACAGTGTCAAGCGCAAATACACCGCATGCAATACGCTCCGGCTGCTGCAGCACAGCGTATGCTGCCTCATCCATCATACCATCAGAAACGATGAACGGCACACCGCCGGTGCGCGTGCGTACGAGCTCAACCACCGCGTGCGCCTCCTGTTCCCGCGTCCGCGCGTGTGCCGTCTGCCACTCATCAAACGATTCTTGAGAGAAATGCCAAAGCGCACGGACGGCACACCGCCGGCACACTGCGCTTCCGAACAGCGAACGAACATACCGCATGTCATCGGCGTATATATCCGCAGCTACTACCGTATAGCCACGCTGGGCAAGCAAAAACAGATACGGCCGATACGCAGCGGTATCACCGCGCTTGTCAGGAAGCACCACTACAACCGGTGCATCAGCGCGCGCTTTCTCCGGTGCCGGCGACACTGTCGTCAAAAAGAGTTGCGCTGGCTCAAATCGCGTCGACGGAAAAAATCCGCTCCGCCGAGAACCACTCAACCGCTCGATGCGCTCCGTTACGCCAAAATCTGCCGCACTGAACACAACCGGCCGAAAATACACGAGCACACCGGTGAGCACGAGCACCCCTGCAAGCACGATAGCTGACGGAACGATAAGCAGCACACTGTATCGATCTATATAAAGATGAGAAACGTACCGCAGGAGCGCCCGAATATTCACAAACGCAGTAAGCGCTGAAAACAGCAGCAGTGTCACCGAAAAAAAATCTGCCCTGCTGGCTAGTACGTTCAGTACAGAAATGCCGAGCGCCACAAACGGAACAACTGCCAGAACATCCATGCGCATCCGCGTGATAAAAAATACCCTCCGGCACGAAAGTATCAGCAGGAAACAAATTAATAGATCTGCCGCAAACGCAGTATTCATGCCTTCATACTAGCATTTCGCCGTGACGTCGTCCATGCATCGATGCTGTTTTTCTCGCACACGGCATGAGAACGCCGTATCGCAGCAAAAACTATATCGTTCCTATACGCAGTAATACGAGGTGCCACACAACGATGTTCCCCCTCTAGCCTTTTTTGTATGTATGTGGTATACTCGTGTTCACCGTTTCATTTAAAATTCTTTCAGAAAACGAACAGGTATGGAAACAAAACGGCTGACGATAGAAAAATCTAAAATCCGAATGGCAATTCGTTCGGGGGTTCCACTCGCAATCACCACGTATACGCTTCCGCATGAAATGGAAGTGTTTATGGGTAGTGTCCTTGCTGAATTTCTTACTGAGTTGAATCAGCAGCACATGATTCAATATCTCAGCTACTGTTTAAACGAACTCATTACAAATGCAAAAAAAGCGAATACAAAGCGCATCTACTTCATGGAAAAACAGCTCGATATCATGAATGAAGATGACTATACAACGGGCATGCTGACGTTCAAAGAAGACACGTTGGGCAATATCAACCATTATCTCCAGTTGCAGCGGAAACACGGCCTCTACATCAAACTGTTTCTCCAAATGCACAACAACAAAATT
>JAFUFE010000167.1 GCA_017470085.1 Treponema sp. | reverse complement strand
CTGAATGCGCCGGGGCGGTCGTGCTCCGTAAACGTATAGCCGACACAGGGCTTCGTGTGTTCCAGTGGAAACGCGCGGACGGTAAAATCTGCGCCTGTGTGTACCACACAGGGAGCGCTAATTTCTCGGACGACAATCGGGTAATTGATGTATATGTCAAGCACCTTGCGACTGGAATCGATATACTCTGCGATTTTTGGCGGCCCGTAGATGTACAGCGGCTCTGTCCGCGCCACCTGCGATGACAGCATCAAGATACCCGGAAGCCCCGTTACATGGTCTGCGTGCGTATGGGAAACAAAGATGGCGGTAATTTTTTTCCACTTCAAGTTGAGCCGCCGGAGCGATACCTGCGTCCCTTCACCCCCATCGAACAAAAAAAGATCTCCATCGCGCCGTAACAGTACCGAGGTCAAATGACGATACGGCAATGGCATCGTGCCGCCGCATCCCAAAATGAACGCTTCCATGTTCATGTCTATCTTCCTGCAAAAATTTTTTTTATCCGCTTATAATATACCGCACGGATACATTCCGCACCCGCGTATATATGATACCACGGAGACAGCGGCACATCAAACGATCCGGGACGGTGCACTTCCCGCCCACCAAAACCCGTTTTAAACAGATAGAGACCGTGCATTGGATGCGCGCTGTCTTTTGTAGGCGGAATGCCGTACAAATCATACCACGCCGAGCCATACGCGTGCGCGTCACAGATTGCAGTCCACTGTAAAAGATATGCCGCCATGAAGTTTCGCTTGCTATTAGATGAAGCACCGTACAGATATACGGTCTCGTGTTTTGTAGAGAGCGTTATGATTGCCGCCAAGTCGTCTCCATCGTGGCGGGCAATAAAGATTGAAACAACCGGCGGACAGTCTTCTTGCGCCGTTTTTCCAGCGAAACGCGCACATTCACAGAGATCGTGATAGTACCGCCGTGAGTGGATGGCGATGCCGTCCCGTGCGGCCGTCATCTGTGCGAGCGCATAAAAAGCGTCAACCGCAGCAGCAACCGTTTCCACCGCATCGGTTGCGCGGACGGTCACAACCGTAACGCCTTTTTTCTGCGCAAGACGAATATTGTACCGCCATTTACTTTTCATCTGGGCGAGCAGTTCGTCACACGATTTCGACAGATCGAGCTGCACGGTATCAGGCGGCTGAATATCGACCCGCGGTTTTTGTAAGCGGCTGCCGGTTGCACGCGCATGGGATCGTACCGTCGCAGCAAAACGATCGCGTTCAGCAACGGTATAGAAATCTACCGGCACATCAAACCGTACGCAGACCGTCCGGGGGGGAAACAACGATCTGAATGCCGCCGCCAGAGCAGCAAGGAGCGCGCTGTATTCATCGATGTGTTCTTCAGGCGGCGATGCGCGTAGTTCCGGTGCCATCGGTACATAGGCGATTGAAAACAGCTGTCGCGCAAACGAACGGATAAAAACAGTGCAGCAAAACGAATACTCGTCTACGTCTGCATGAGAAGCAACCGACACTTGAAGCCGAAGCACGTTCCACCCGTTCTGCGATTTAAAGCGTGCCCACAGCGACGACTGCAAAAATCGCGCTGCCCCACGGTGCGCTTCTTCATCCGATAGCGGTGTTATGCGAATATCGAACACGTTCAGTGCACTCCGCCAGTCCGAGCGCTTGCTGTCATAAGCGGCTTTCCGTCCGCGGTCAGCGCTTGCCCAGCAAGGCACACTGCATAATCAGTAACGGTGATGGAAAGCCGATCCATTGCATCTATGGTGATTTTATCCGGCTTTTCGCCGTCATCCGGAACAGAGCCAGAGAGCACAACGGGTGTTCCCGGCGCCGCCCACGGAGCTGTCAGCACTTCAACACACGCGCTCCCCGCAGCATCCGTGTAATCAGCTGCGAGCAGCATACCGCGGCTTTCAACACCGCGCATGACGCGGGGGGCAAGATTTGCAACCAGTATGATGTGTTTTCCGAGCAGCGCTTCTGGCGGCAGAAAGTCGACGAGTCCGCTCTGAATGACGCGATCGGTACCGCTGCCGTCATCGAGATGCTCGATATACAGTTTATCTGACTGCGGGTTTCGTTCCACGGAAACAATTTTTGCGACCTTGAGACTGACGGTGCGAGTGAAGTATGTTGCCTGATCAACTATCGGTTCAGCTGGATCCCCCCCCACCTGTTTCTCGTCGCTCGACAGCGGCGCCGATGCGGCTCCTGAAAATCGTTCGCGGAAGGTACGCACTGTTTTGTCGGACAGCGGCGTAAAGTACACCGCCGTTTTACCGACCGTCGAAAGTCCCGTACACGTTCCGATATCATTCCATGTCAAATCCCCTTCGTTCATCGGGACGCCGACCCGTGTATCAGCGATCCGTTTTCCAAAAAATGCCATAACGGTCTGCGCATACTGTGGCAAAAACGGATGCACCATGATCATCAAGTCCTTTATCACATAGCACAGGTTGTGTATGAGCGTCGCTGCTTTCTGCGGATCGCTCGTGCGGGTTTTCCACGGCTCAGCAGCCTGAAACGCTTTATTGCCGATGTCGCTGATGGCGAACAGCTCACGGAATGCGTCTCGCAGCTCCGCCCATTCCAAGAGCTCGGTGATGTGCGCTTCATGTTCCCGGATCGGCTGCCAGAGCGTCTCATCGACTGGCGCGTCGGGAATGACGCCGTCGTAATATTTATTCACGAACAGCACCGTGCGGTTCACTAGATTGCCGAGGTTCCCGATGAGCTCTCCGTTGTAGCGCTCCTGAAAATCTTTCCACGTAAATTGATAGTCGGATTTCTCCGGACGGTTGTAAAAAATATAGAACCGCCAGCCGTCGGCAGGAATACCGCTCGCCTGTGCATCAGAGCCGAATACCCCGACTCCTTTCGACTTACTGAACTTGCCGTCCTCATAGTTCAGGAACTCTGTCGAACTCATGTGATACAGTTTTATCCAGTTGCGCCCACTGCCGAGAAGGCTTGCGGGGAAAATCACCGTGTGAAATAAAATATTATCTTTTCCGATGAACTGAAACAGCTCGACGTTCGTATGCGCGTCGTCGGATTCGGACGGCAACCACCAGCTTTTGTAGTCAAATGACTGTTTGCCGGCGGCGGAAAGCTCGTCTGCAAGTTGCTTGGTAATCGAAATATAGCCGATTGCAGCGTTGAACCAAACGTAAAAAACTTTGTCGTCGTATCCTGCTTTGGGGACGGGTATTCCCCATGTGAGGTCGCGTGTAATTGCGCGCTCGTTGAGCCCATCGCGGATCCACGCCTTCGTCATCTGCACCGCATTCGCTGCCCACCGGCCGTCACCACTCGCACTCTCTAGCCATGTTTCAAGCTGTTCAGAAAGTGCCGGCAGGTTGAGGTACAGGTGTTTCGTGTCGCGGATGCACGGGGATGTCCCACACGTCACACATCGCGGATTCATCAAATCCGTCGGCTCAAGCAGCGCTCCGCACACATCGCACTGGTCGCCGCGCGCATCGGTGTGACCGCACTTTGGACAGTTCCCGTGCACATAGCGATCTGCCAGAAACATCTGACAATGTGGACAATACAGCTGCTGTGTGACGTGCTCCGTAATATAGCCGTTTGCATCGAGGTCAGAAAAAATCTGCTGCGTCACCGCGGTGCTCGCTTCGTTCGATGTTCGCCCGAATATGTCAAACGAGATATCAAACCAGCGGTAGATATCGTTGTGCACGGCGTAGTAATAGTCGCACAGCTCACGCGGCGTCTTCCCCTCTTCCAGCGCCTTTGTTTCTGTGGCCGTACCGTATTCATCGGTACCGCAGACATACAGCGTATCGTAGCCGCGGCTCCGGCAGAACCGCGCAAAAACGTCAGCAGACAGTACCTGAATCAGATTGCCGAGATGTGGAACATTGTTTACATAGGGTAAAGCGGAGGTAATGAGCTTTCTGTTCATAACGGGTGATTATACCTGTTTTTGTGAGCAGTGGTCAATGAACAATAGGCCGACATCTCTGTGCCGCTTTCTCTGCTGTACCGGCTCCGACGGACGCCGGCTATTTTTTCCGCCCGGCGGTTGGCCGATGCGATTTTTTCGCCGTACCGGTCGGTGCAGACAGCACGCTGAGATGTATCGTTTTTTCCAGTTCCCTGCCAGCTGCAAGGTGCACATGCCAGACAAGCGCAACGCAGAGCGTCTGGGACGACGGAACTATCGCTGCGGTGTTCGGTTCCGGCCGTTTAAAAACGATGGGAGCACACACAACAGTGCAGTTTTCATTCGGTTCAAACACGAACGATGTGCCGGTTTCTCGGTCAACGATTTGAACGGCAGATACGGTGGTGCGCTGTCCGCCGTCTTTTAAAGATTCCGCACGGACAGCGGTACTGTCGGCTTTTTTTTCATCTGCTGATGCGACAGAAACATCGTATACATCGCCGACACCGCCGGCCGAAACTGCGCCCGCCGCAAAGTTACACTCAACAGCAAACCATGCGGTAACGGCATCCTGTCCGTCGTTCTTCAAAATATACTGAACTGTCATGCCGCCTGAATGTACCGCGTATTTTTTTTTCAGCACGACCGGCACTGTTGTCTCCGGTGCCGATGCGGTTGCTACGAGCTGCACTTCCCTGCGTGCTGGAGACAGTGAGTGCAGCTCGTAGCGCATCCGAGGAAAATCATCCGTATGCACCGCACCGTCAGACGCGCAGTATCGTTTGAAGTCGGCCGCAGAAAAAAGATGGTCAACAAAAAAACCGCGCCAATAGCCGTCATCGACCGTATCACATGCGGCAACGCGATATTCAGTGTCGCCGTAATTTTTTCTACCGTGCAGTACAGTCAGTCCATGCAACATACCACCAATCGAATAGATGCATGCTGTATAGAGATCCATGCGGAGCACATATTCATCCATGCCATCGCTGTTGTAGTCGTATGCTGCAAACGATTCTTTGAACGATCCGGCATCACGGACAATCTGCTCCGCTTCCGCCAACAGCTGGTACGCGCGCTGTCTGAGCACAGCAGAGGGAAACGCTCCCGCGGCAGTGCAGATAAAAAGCTGTCCTGCCTGCGCTTCCCAGAGTTTTTCCCGCGCGCTTTTCTTGCGCATTTTATCGCCACGTGACTGGCTGATAAGCGTGCTCACTGAAAGCATGCGGTCATAGAGCTCTTTGATTTCAGGATAGGTCTGTACAAAATCAAAGACCGTCAGCGGTGCAGCTTTTTGCGCAGGGACGGCACTATACGGAACAGCCGCCCACTGGGCAAACGCGCCGTTGAATGCCGCTGGAATGTAAGCAGGAATCCGCGGTATGAGCCGTCGGCAGACATTCGGCAGCGCACACTGCACGGCGCCGTCACTCCGGGACGCAGCTTCATACAGCGCAGAGAGCGTGCCGCTTTCGAGCAACGCCTTGAACTCTCCGTGGGAAAAGAGCACCGTGACCATTCTCCCGCAGCCGGATATATATTCCGGCACCGCAGGACGGGACGCTTTTTTATACATGTCTTTCAGGTACTGTCCAGCATTTCCATTCGGAAGCGGCTTTGCCTGATCGTATACTGGCACGATATCAACCGTCTTTCCCCGATCAGCCATAATGAGCGGCAGATACAGCTGTTTATGCGGCGGGATGGACGCACTGTCCATGAGCACGTATTCTATGCCGTACGTCTGAAGACTCGCCGTGAGTGCTGCCTCCCAACTTCCTGCGCACAGCGTCATGCCGCGCGGCCGCTTTCCGACGGCGGCACGGAGTTCAGATGACAGCATTTCAATCTGTCCATTCCGGTCAACGGGAAACAGCAGCGGAAAGAGCGGGTCGTAGTATCCGCCGCCGAGGATTTCTACCTGTTTGCGCCCTTCAAGCTCATGGAGAATGTTCAAAAATTCAGGATGCGCACGGCGGTAATAAGCCGTCTGTGGTCCAGAGAACACAAAAAAAAACGGCCACCCCGGATGCGAGTAAAAAAAGGAGACTGCATGTTTGTATACATCCTCATAGGCTTCTGCGGGGCAGTCGATATGGGATGCCAGTCCAAAACATATATAGACAGTATTCATCATGAGCTACTATAAAATATCCTACACCAAGATCGCCAGAGTTTAAAGTCTTTTTTTCCCACGACAGGAATTTTTTGCTCTTTTCTGCACTCGGAGCAGCTTGTCTTACACCGCGCATCCGCAGCACAGAGCGTTATAGTCGTCTGCGCTTTTGGCACGAGCTGGATAAGGTGCTTCGGGCACGAGGACACGCAGGTACCGCAGCCGATGCACCGTGTT
>JAFUFE010000166.1 GCA_017470085.1 Treponema sp. | reverse complement strand
GCGCGGCGTGCTGTGCCAACGAGCGCACTTTCTGCGGAAGCAGCCGAGCCCGCCCTGGAAGCCCTTTAGTCCACCGCAGTGTGCCAACGGCACACGAGGGGGATGAGCGTGAGCGAAGGCCGGAAGGGCGGTTATTCCCACCGCTCGCTCCCGTAAAAAATGGTCATCGCTGTCACGCGTCCCTGCGTGGTACGGTGGCGCGGTGTTTCCCACTGTTTGCTCCCGTAAAAATTGTCGCGTATACCGCGCCTCACTGCACGGGGCGTTGCGGGGTGCCCCCGCTCGAAGGGGGAAGCGGACAAGCAACAAAGCGGAGGGAATCGGTACTGCTTGCAGGGACGATTCGTGGAGCGACTTGCTTGGAAGCGCGGGGGAAGGCATTCCCCCGCAAAGGGCGGCTTTCCGATGAGCGGTCGTGCGGCTGTGTTCTGCTCAGAAGTTTATACAGCGGTGCTCCAATGCCACAGTGGTTTTGAAAGCGCGTTTGGAAAGGGTGCTGTCTGCGTAAAGTCGGGGAGCCAGCTGGTGTCGTCGGAGAGCTCTTGATAAAACAGGTAGCTGAAATCGTACGCGTCGATGAGGTCGCGGAGGTCGCGGTCTTCTGTTTTGTTGACGGGGCGATTTTCGATTGCGGAGAGCGCGTGCAGCCGCTTTTTGTTGGGCGCGTTTTTTTCTCTAAATGGTACGGGCGTATACTGCGACATGAGCGAAACGATTGCTCTGCCGTCCGCGTGCTGTTTGAGCCACTGGAGCGTATCGCAGGTTTCTGCAAAGTGTCCTGGCAAAAAAAGGTGTCGCACAATCACGCCGCGTTCGATTTTTTCGTGTGATGTATTGCTTTCTGGTGCATGTTGCTGTGTTTTTGTTGTGTCGCGTTTCGGGCACGTGTTTTCACGGGCGGCACTGCTGCTGATTTTGAGCGGGAAGTGTTCAATCATCCACGAGATTGCGCGTGTTGCTGTTTGGGGATAGTCGCGCGCGCCGAAGAGTGTTGCGGAGAGCGCAGATGAAAGCGTTTTCAAATCGGGCAGCCAGATGGACACGATGTCTTTGAGCAGTTCGAGCATTTCGACTGATTCATACGCGGATGAATTCCAGCAGAATGGAATTGAAACGCCTGCGTTTTGTGCCGCGCGCACAGCGGCGGCGATGCGCGGGATGTGGTGGCTGCCCGTCACCAGATTGATGTTTTCCGCGCCCGCTTCCTGTAAGCGCACGCATATGGCAACGAATTCTTCTTGCGGGACGACGGCGCCCATGCCGTTTTGTGAAATCTGATAATTTTGGCAGAACGCGCAGCGGAGCGTGCAGCCGGTAAAGAAAATTGTGCCGCTGCCGCCGCGTGCGGTAACGAGCGGTTCTTCGCCGAAGTGCAGTCCTGCTGATGCGATGCGTATTTCATCGCTTTCGCCGCAAAAGCCGGCGGCGCGTCTGCTGGTGGATGCCGCTCTGCGCGGGACATGCTGGCTGCATGTGATAGCGGCTGTGGCGGCGGGCGGTGTCTGTTGTGCAGCTGTTGTGCCAAAAGGCGGCGCAGTTGCTGGGGCTTCCAGTGCGGCACTGGCGTGGTGCTGTGCGCTTGTTGTTGCGTTGGGCAGCGTGTGCGTTTCGCTAGTTTCGGACTGCGTGCTCTGTGCTGCTCGTGTGTCTTTGGCGGCGCGCTGTGCGCCGCATCGCCGCGGGCACTGCGTGCAGCGTTCGTAATATACGCGCGCGTCATATGCTCTGTGTTGCGTGCGAAAATCGTGCTGCGCGCTCGCATTGTGCTGTATGTGTGCGCCCTGCACTGTACGGGAATCGTGCGATGCGGTTGCGCCGCGTGCAGCTGCACCGCATCGTGTTGCTTTGCTCATCGCTCCAGTGCCTTTTTTTCGAGCAGCAGCGCCATAAGCGCGGAAAGCGCGTCGAGCGGTATTGTCTCGGCTTCGCTGGCGATGCATTCGGCAGCTATTGTCCAGTCATCCGATGAAAGCGGCTCAGTGCCGGCGCTGTCTCCGGCAAACAGCGCGATGAACGCCGAAAGTTTTTGGATGTGTGCATCGGTCGGCTCTTCATCCGGTGTTGGTGACGGGCGGATATACCGTTCATACCAGTGCGCTGTCAATTCAGCGGGAACCGTGCCATAGGAGGGGCAGTGCTGTTCAAAGAGCGCTGCAACGCGTTCACACGCCCGTGCTGCAGTGTAGACGCCGTCGTCAGTATGCCGCTCGTGTTTTTTGATGCGCTTGCAGTCGCTCGTGAATTTTTCTGCTGCGGTCATACATTATTCAATGTACAGGTATGCAGGGTAGCGTACGGACGGAACATGCAACACAGATGAGAGGGTGCGTGCCGTATCGTTCACCCCGATCTGCCCGCGGAGCCACTGCATGAACGGTGGTTCATACGTGTATTCATACGGCACGACGTTGTATGAATCGCCACAGGAAACGCGCAGTGCGTCAAGCGCCTCATCCTTTGAACCGATTGCATCGATAAGGTCGTTGTTCTTTGCTTGCTGTGCGGTGTACAGGCGTCCGTCAGCCAGCCGACGCACTTCGGCGATATCCAGCGAACGGCTTTCTGCTACAATGCCGGTGAACTGATCGTATGCTTCACGGGCGATTTCTAGCATGATGTTTCGCTGTTCTTCGGTAAGCGGGCTGTTGAAATTGAGCATATTTTTGTTTTTCCCTGCGGTGAATGTTTCAATTTTTACGCCGATTCGATTGAGCAGTGCGGTGGCGTCTACTGACTGCGATGCGATGACGCCGATTGAACCGGTCAGCGTATTGCGGTTCGCATAGATCGTATCTGCGGCACAGGCGATGTAGTAGCCTCCTGATGCAGCGAGCGATCCGAGGTATGCGTAGATCGGTTTTCCGTGCGCCTTGTAGTCACAGAGCGCCAGATAAACTTCATCCGCTTCATAGACGGAACCGCCCGGCGAATCGATGAACAGCAGCAGTCCAACGTTGTTGGTGTCGTCAGCAAGCTCCGTTATGGTGGACAATAGCCATTTTTGATTGTACGAATCATTCCCTTCGGAGATGACTCCCGTCACTGCTACTTCTGCAATATACGGTCCTTTGGGACGACGGTTCGAGATGAGCGTTTTCGGAGAAAACCATTCTGTATTGTTATCTCTTGACCTGCCGTCACTGATGATGACGACTGAAATGATGGTTACGATAATTGCAACGAGCACTATGATGATGAAAATAGCAAAACCCGTTTTTGTTTTTCTGTCTGACATATAATTTCCTTACAGCGTCTGTGCGCGCTCTGCTAAATCTTCTGCAGTGATAACATTGGTTTCGACTGCCTGTTTTAAAAGCCAGTGGTATGTGTTGGTGAGCGTCATGGTGCTGTACGGCAAAAGCCACAGATAGCCGATGCCGAACGACAGTGTCGCAAGCAGCGCCCATCCGAGAAAGCTCAAGTGGAGAACGAAGAGGTCTCCTTTATACCCGCGCGTAATGGCGATGCTGATGCGCATCGCTTTTCGGACCGGCATGGTTGGGTATTCCGCCACTAAATACATCGTCTGCGAATAGGCAAGCATCTTTACTATGCCGGGGATAATAAACAGCAGCGACCACAGGTACGTCCATATAAACATCCAGATGCCGGTACGGATTGCACGCCACCACGAGGCGAATCCTTCAAAAAAGGTATTGAACGATACCGGCTCCGGACTGCGCGACATGCACAGATAGACGTGAATGCTTGCAAGCGAACAGATGAAGGACGTACAGTAGCTGATGATTGTGGTGACTTGTACAGCAACCGGCAACGGCGGCATCTGGGAATACAGCGAAAATGATTTTTTGTTGAGATAAATATTGAATATATCTGATTGCAGTCGGAACGAACCGGCCTGTAACTGATATATGATAAATGGCAGATAGAGCAGTATCATGATAAGCCCGGTGAGCAGTGTCATAAGCACTGGTAGCGTCCAACGGGATTTTAGTTGGATTTTTGCGAATTGCTTCATCTTTGGACGATCAAACATAGTTAATTCCTCTGTGAGAGATGTACTAGATAGACGAACGCGGTTTTAGTGTGCCTGCGGTACCGGTGTATAGATAGTTTGCTCTACCACCGTTCGCAGTCATACAATCGCCGCCGCCTCGCCGTCCGCTATTATATACAATCTTCAGGTAATTCGGCAAGCATATCAGAATAATAACGTGTTTCAACCGCAGATGCCGGAACACCGCACGCGTCAAGCAGAGAAAGCAATTCAGCGCGGATGGGAGCCACTGCCGTCTCGTTGTTCTGGGGGCTGCACAGTTCAATTTCGATAAAGTCACCGAGCGGCGGTACCGAACACAGCTCAAGATGTGCTTCACCAACGGCGGTTGCTGCATACCAGCTTTCTGCGTGTTTTTCTTTTGTGTGTGCTTTTACAAAGCCGCAGTCAGTGAACAGTTTTTCGACGGCGGTTTTATCGGAAAGCGTGCATTCGTGTTCGTCGTTTACTTCGATAGGAAGGCCACTTGCATCGGTGCGTCGCTCTTTGCGTTTATAGGTGAGGGTGCAGCGTGTTTTGTACGGCGTTCGAGCGTCAGCAGGTGCGCTGCGAAGCGTCTGCTCATCTGCGGGGCGGAAAAAATATTCTGTTCTGATGCGTGCCGTCAAAAAACCGCGGTCACCGATTCCCGGAGACAGCTCCGGTGCTGTTTTCGGCGGAAGGGGAATGCGGTAGTAGTCATCATACTTTTCGATGAACGCATCGGCGCGCGCAAAATGTGCCAATGCATTGTGCACGGCACACCGGTCGGTGACGTGCGCTTTCAGTTCTATTTCGTACATAGGGAGCAGTATAGCATATGTTTCGTGAACGGGTAAGCGTTTTTTTTTTTTTTGGGGGGGGGTAATTGCGCAGCGAATACTCGCAGACTTTTATTGTGTGCGCCGCAGGGGGAAATCGTTTTCCCCGTCGTTATAAAAAATGGTTTTACTATATATACGTGCGGTGCGACTTTTCTCTGTGCAGTATTTTTGCTACACTGAACAATCTTCTTTGTGTGCTGCTGAATCAGGTGTTTTGACCTGTGCGGTACAGAAATGAAAATGAGCGATAAGGAAAGAACGGAATGAAACTCATCTGTGCGCCGCTTGCCGCCATCAGTCATCCGGCCTTCCGTGTGGTGCTTGAACAGTTTGGTGGATGCGATGAATACTTTACCGAGATGATCCATGCGCCGTCGCTCGTGACGGGGGGGCAATTTGAGCGATACTATGTGGATCCGCAGCCAGCACCGCAGAAAATTGTGTGGCAGCTGACTGGCCCTGATGCGCCGCGTCTTGCTGCGGCTGCGGCACGGGTTTTGTTGATTGGCGGCATCGGGGTGGATATCAATATGGGCTGTGCCGCTCCTGATATCGTTCGGAGCGGTGCCGGGATTGCGTGGATGCTCAAACCGCGCGCTGAGACACAGGCGATGCTATGCGCTGTCCGTGATGCGATCAGAGAAGGGGAGTCCGCGCGGTGCCCTCTGCGATTTTCGGTAAAGCTGCGGCTCGGCGAGGAACACTTTTCCGAACACGATTTTTTTTCGTTCTGTGATATGCTGGCAGACTGTGGCGTACAGTTGCTCACACTGCACCCGCGGACGCGAAAAGAAAAATACCGTACGAAAGCGCGCTGGCAGTATGTTGAAGCGCTTGCAGTGCGGATGCATGAGCGGGGGGTACGCGTCTACTTGAATGGCGATGTTTCTGACTATCAAAGCTTTTACGCTGCGCAATCTGCTGCTCCGCATGCTGACGGCATTATGATTGGGCGGGCAGCAGTTGTGCGTCCGTGGATTTTTGCTTTGCTGCGGGCTGCATGTGGCGAACGGGTTGCAATGCCGCTACCATCAGGTGACGCTAGCAGTGAACGTGCGGTGCTGGCAGTACCAGCGGTGCGCGCGTCTGATGAGCCAGGTGCAGCACCGGTGCAAGAATATCCGGGGTACAAAATAAATCTTGAGCAGACAGCCTACCTATTTATTGACGCGCTGCAGCAGTATCAGCCGGAAGCATTTTGGAAAACGCGCGCGCGCCGTTTTTTTTCTTATTACTGTCAAAATCTTTCCTTTGCGCATTATGCAGAGACACAGTTTGCGCATGCTCACAACATGGTGGACTTGCGCGCGCGCATAGCGGATTATTTTATTCGGGTGCCCGAAGACAGAGAAAAATCGTGGTAGCTGTTTTGCGCCAGAAGAATACGGCGCGGTGACGGCCATACATTTTTTTTCTGGGAAGATACGGCATTGCAATGAGCGGCCAGCAGCACATTTGTGTGTGCGATACGTGCACTATAGTTATCTGTGCGCGGTGTCCGCGTGCAAATTGTGCTGTGGTTTGCTTTGATACATGATAGCCATCATCGCTATGATGGTGTATAGTGTTGTCGCGGAGATACCTATGAAACCATTTCTGGATGCGGATTTTCTATTGCACGGAGATACAGCAAAACGTCTTTTTCATAATTTTGCAGCGGGCAGACCGATATACGATTATCATAATCACCTGTCGCCGCGTGTTTTGTGGGAGGTGAAACTATGGCAGGAACAGTGATAACATTTGGAGAAATCATGCTGCGGCTTGCTCCAGAAGGATATCAGCGATTTGTGCAGGCTGATTCATTTCGTGCAACATACGGTGGGGGGGAAGCAAACGTCAGTGTTGCGCTTTCTCAGTATGGTGTAGATGCACGATTTGTTACCAAGGTGCCGAAACACGAAATCGGCCAGTGTGCCGTCAATGCGCTTCGCCGCTATGGCGTTAATACGGATTGTATCGTTCGGGGGGGGGATCGGCTCGGTATCTATTTTTTAGAGAACGGCGCTTCCCAGCGGCCGTCAAAAGTCATCTACGACCGCGTCGGCTCTGCGTTTTCTACAGTGACTGCGGACGACTTTGATTGGAAAAAAATTTTTTCCGGTGCACGGTGGTTTCATTTTACCGGAATCACTCCGGCGCTCGGCGGAGCGCTCCCTGAAATTTGTCTCGACGCCTGTACCGCCGCCCGCGCACTCGGCGTGACGGTTTCTTGCGACTTAAACTACCGTAGCAAATTGTGGTCAAAGTCAGCGGCGAAAGAAACCATGGAAAAACTCTGCGCATATGTTGACGTGTGCATCGCAAATGAAGCTGATGCGGCAGATGTATTCGGCATCGCTGCGGAGCGCACAGATGTGACCGCGGGTACCATACACCGCGACAGCTACCGACAGGTGGCCCAAGCGCTTTCAGAGCGATTCAATTTTTCTCAAGTAGCTGTTACCTTGCGCGAATCTGTTTCAGCGAATGATAACGGCTGGTCTGCGCTGCTGTATGACGGCGACGATTTTTATTTCAGCAGGAAATACGACATACGCGTCGTTGACCGCGTCGGTGGCGGAGATAGCTTTGCTGCGGGATTGATTTATGCGTGCCTCAATGAATACGCGCCGCAACAAGCAGTCGATTTTGCTGTCGCCGCTTCGTGTTTGAAACATTCGATAGAAGGGGATTTTAATCTGGTCAGTTTAGACGAGGTACAGCTGCTCGCTAAAGGCAATGCATCTGGGCGGGTGCAGCGGTAGCGGCAGTTTTGAGTGCGATGCGCCACGCCAGAAAACGCAGTGTCATACGATGCGGTATCGCACAATTATCGTAGAGGAGTCAGTATGGAAATACAAGAACGCATCAAAATGATGGGGCTCATCCCCGTCGTGGTGATTGATAACGCGCAAGATGCAGTGCCGCTTGCGAATGCGCTCTGCGGTGGCAGACTACCGTGTGCCGAAATCACATTCCGCACGGAAGCGGCGGAACAAAGTATCAGGGCAATCCGCACGTCATTTCCCGATATGCTTGTGGGTGCGGGGACTGTGTTGACGGCGGCGCAGGTTGACCGCGCATGTGATGCCGGCGCTCAGTTCATCGTGTCTCCAGGATTGAATCCGCAGACCGTTGAATACTGCTTGAAAAAAAACATTCCGATTTTTCCGGGGATCAGTTCAGCGAGCGACATAGAAATTGCGTTGAGCTTGGGGATTACTACGGTCAAGTTTTTTCCCGCCGAACAGGCGGGCGGCCTTCCGCTCATACAGGCGCTTGCATCGCCGTTTCCGCAGATTCGCTTTATTCCAACCGGTGGCATTACCCGCACCAATCTGGCGGCCTATCTTTCATATGAAAAAGTCATTGGGTGCGGCGGCAGTTGGCTGGTAAAAAGCGATATGATACGGGCACAACGATTTGACGACATCCGCGCCGCAGCGGACGATGCGTGTAACATCGTAGCGGCGTGTCGTTCCGGTAAAACGAAACCGTAAACGTCCCGCCTGTCCGCGTGTGCTTTATACTAACGTTTCTGTCGGCACAACTCTAGTGCTCTCGATGCTCCAGTTGCACACAGCCAGTTTGCCGCCACCGGCACGAAACCGCTAGAGCAGCAGTTCCGCGTACGCTTTGAGGCTTCCCGTCATGGTTCCTGAAAGCACCGTCTCTGCGAGCACCTTTCCCAACTGCACGCCTTCTTGGTCAAAGCTGTTTATGTTCCAGAGAAAGCCCTGAAACATAACTTTGTTTTCGTAGTGCGCAAGCAGTGCGCCGAGCGTTTCCGGTGTGAGCTGTTCTCCTACGATGATGCTCGACGGCCGTCCACCGGCAAAACATTTATTTGCATCGGCATCGTACTTTCCGCATGCGAATGCGATGATCTGTGCGGCGACGTTTGCCGAAAGTTTTGTCTGACTTGTCGAGTTGCGGATGGTGATGTCCTGTCCGCGCTGACTTTTTTTGAACGCGATGAACTGGAGTGGAATGATATCGGTGCCCTGATGCAGCAGCTGATAGAATGAATGCTGGCCGTTCGTTCCCGGTTCGCCGAAGATAATCGGCCCAGTTTTATAGGCGATTTTTTTACCGAATCGATTGACGCTCTTGCCGTTCGATTCCATGTCAAGCTGCTGCAAGTGTGCAGGAAAACGGGAGAGCGCCTGTGAATACGGCAACACTGCCGTAGCGGAAAAGCCGCACACATTCCGTTCGTACACACCGATGAGTGCGTCCATGAGCGCCGGATTTTTGGCGATGTCGGTGTTTTTGGCGAGCGCGTCTTCCGCGGCGGCTCCCGCGAGCAGTCGGGAAAATACCGACGCACCGAACGCCAGACTTAAGACAGCGCCGCCGACAGCACTCGTAGACGAATACCGTCCACCGATGTAGTCGTCAATGTAAAAGCTGGCCACGTAATCGGGATTTTTGGCAAGCGGACTTGTTTCACTCGTAACAGCGATCATGTGTTGTGCGGGCACACAGCCGGCTTTTTCAATAAACGACCGAACAAACCGCTCGTTGGTGAGCGTCTCAAGTGTTGTGCCGCTTTTTGACACGAGGATGAACAGCGTTTTTGCGATATCAAGTGACGCGACAACGGCGGCACCATCATCCGGATCGACGTTTGAAATAAAGTGCGCATCCATTTTTAAAGTGCCGTGTACCTGCGCCCAGTTTTTCAGCGCCATATACAGCGCGCGCGGGCCTAAATCGCTGCCACCGATGCCGATCTGGCAGACGGTGGTGTAGCGGTCGCCCGTTTCGTTGACGATTGCACCGCTGTGTATTTTTTGTGCGAATGCGGCGATTGCCGTCTGCTGGGTGGTGTAGAACGTGCGTTTATTCACCCCCTCGGCAATAACATCATCGCCGAGCTGTCCGCGCGTTAGATGGTGCAGAACGCGCCGGCGCTCTCCTGTGTTGACAACGGCGCCGTTGTACAGCGCGGCAAATTTTTCTATTACTTGTGCTTCCTTTGCGAGCGCCTTCAATGCGGCGATACTGCGTGCATTCACCTGCTTTGCAGCGTAATTATAGCTGAGCCCGTTCGACATCGGCACGGTGTACTGTGCAACGCGCCGTGCTCCCGCAGTACCTGAAAGCGCGTGCGCACTGTCGACGGTGCCTTTCAGCGATTTTAGTTTTTTGAAACTGGTGAGCGTATTCAAATTTTTCCATGTGATGGCGTTCATAAGAACCTCGCAGTGTGTAGGATTTATTGTAATTACAGTATATGCGGTGTGTACTGATTGCGCAAGTGGAAGCGCTCTGGCAGCGGCACTCCGCGGGTAAGCGGGCAAAATACGCCTGCGGTTTGCGGTGTGGTAATCTATTCTGCGGCGACGGCTGCCGCCACAGAATAGCGGCGTATCGTTTTGCGCTTTATACGACAGCTTTCATGCCCGTCATATATGCGCGCAGTTTTTGTCCGACCACTTCAATCGGGTGATTGCGTATGGCAGCGTTTACCTGTACAAGAAGGCCGTTGCTTACGGTGTCATCGTGTGTGGGCAGCCCGCTACCGATGACGTCTGTTTTTATGCTCGGCATAAATTCTGTTTCGAGCAACGGCACTGCGGCGTTCGCAAACAGTGCGCAGCCGTATTCTGCTGTATCCGAAATAACGCGGTTCATCTCGTAGAGCTTTTTGCGGTCAATGAGGTTTGCAATGAGCGGCACTTCGTGTAGCGATTCGTAATAAGCGCTTTCGCTCATGATGCCGGCGTCGGTCATTGTTTCAAAAGCGAGCTCACACCCTGCCTTTACCATGGCGACGAGCAGTATACCCTTGTCAAAATATTCCTGTTCGGAAATAGGGTCGTTCGATTCATCCGTCGTTTCAAACGGCAGTTTGCCGGTCGCCGCGCGCCACGTGAGCAAATCGGTGTCGCCGTTGTTCCAGTCGTCCATCATCCGTGCGCTGAATGCACCGCTCAAGATGTCATCCATGTGCTTTCGGTAGAGGGGGGTAAGCAGTTTTTTCAATTCGAGCGAAAGTTCATGCGCGCGAATTTTTGCCGGATTTGACAGACGGTCCATCATGTTGGTGATGCCACCCCATTTCAAGGCTTCAGAGATGACGTTCCAACCGTGCTGCAAAATCTTTACCGCATACCCCGGCGCAATGCCGCTAGAAACCATCTTATTATAGCACACAATCGTACCTGCTTGCAGCATTCCGCACAGAATCGTCTGCTCGCCCATCAAATCAGATTTGACTTCTGCAACGAATGACGACTCAAGCACGCCGGCTTTATCGCCCCCCATGCCAGCGGCAAGCGCCTTTGCGTAACTCCACCCTTTGCCCTCCGGATCGTTTTCCGGATGCACGGCGATTAAATCAGGAACGCCGAAACCGCGTTTGAATTCATTGTACACTTCAGTTCCCGGTCCTTTCGGCGCACACATAACGACCGTAATGTCCGGGCGAATCTGCATACCTTCTTCAACGATGTTGAATCCATGGCTGTACCACAATGTGGCGCCTTTTTTCATGTGCTGCATAACTTCGGTGATGACGGCGGTGTGCTGTTTGTCGGGCGTTAGGTTTCCAACGACATCGGCAGTAGGAATCATCGCTGCGTACGTACCCACGGCAAAACCGTTTTCTGTTGCGTTTTTCCAGCTGTTCCGTTTTTCTGTAATGGCGCTTTCACGGAGCGCGTAACTGACATCGAGACCGCTGTCGCGGAGACAGAGCCCCTGATTGAGCCCCTGTGCGCCGCAGCCGACAATCACGATTTTTTTTCCCTTGAGTGCGGTCACGCCGCCTGAAAATTCTTCTTTTGTCATCGAGCGGCAGTGCCCGAGCTGCAACCGCGCTTCCCGCCAGGGAATGGCGTTAAAATAATTGGTTCCCATTTCAATTTCCTCGCTGTTTCGTCAATTATGTGCATCCAGTGTTGTAGCGTCTAGTATAGCACGCCCAGTGTTGGGAAGTAAAGATGACTACGGCACGGAAGCGGCGGAAAATGGTACAACTGATTTTTTTCAGAGAAAAAATCGTACAAAAACGGTGAACAATTTATATTCAGCGGAAAACGAAACGCCCCATGGTTATGAGCGTAAAATATTTTTATACTACGAAACAGAATAATTCGTACTATAAGTGTAATAAGGCGTGCAGTGATTCGTGCAGATCGACGTCCCCTGATTGCGTAGTCGGGATTCGGCTTGTTTTACCGGTGCCCGTTTTTGTGCTGGTTGTCGCGCTTTCGGTATTTTTTCTCTTGTCACAACGCGCATTTACTGCTATTTTATACACTATGGCTCAGGACTTGTATGAGACGCTCGGCATTTCTCGAAGCGCAACCGCAGACGACATCAAAAAAGCGTACCGAAACCTTGCGTTTAAATACCACCCTGACCGAAATCCGGGCGACCGAGCGGCAGAAGAAAAATTTAAGGCGATTAACGCAGCGTACGATGTGCTCGGCGATGCAACAAAAAAAGCGCAGTACGACCGATACGGTACGGCGGGCAATCCTTTTGAGTCGTCAGGTGCATACAACCACTACCGGAACGGGTATTCTCAACAGTTTGCCGATGAAGATGCGTTTTGGAGTTTTTTCAGCGGCATGAACGGTGCCGGCTCTACCGGTGAGAGCAACCGCCGCCACTACACGTATACGTGGACCACCCGTCCTGAACAGCGGTCGTCGTCAAAGAGCGAGCTGTTTTCGCTGCTGCTCATAAAAGCCATTCAGTCGCTCTGTGCGCTGTTTTTGCTGCCGTACACGTTCCTCGTCATTCCTATCGGCCCGATTCTCGGTATCAGCGTGCTTATCAACGGGCTTTCCGGCATCGGGCGGGCGGTGAGCGGGCTGCTCCGCTCTGATAAAAAGAATGGCACCTAATAGTAGCCCGCCGCGGTTTTTTACCGCTGCCGGAAAATGATGCGCCCGCGGTTTAAGTCGTACGGTGAAAGCGCAACTTTTACGCTGTCTCCGGGCACAATCCTGATGTAGTGTTTTCGCATTTTTCCTGAAAGGTGTCCCAAAATGATGTGTCCGTTCTGCAGCTCAATGCGGAACGTGGTGTTCGGCAGCGCCTCTTTTACGACGCCTTCAACTTCAATCGCTTCTTCTTTTTGCACGATTCCTCCAAAATGTTTTTAAACAGCGCACATTTCAGTTGTTTTTT
>JAFUFE010000016.1 GCA_017470085.1 Treponema sp. | reverse complement strand
TTTGCTTCATTCGCCATGCAGACATCGCGGAATTCTCCGTAGCCGCCTCGATAGTGCTCCACAAGATGAACATAATCCTCATAACGCGGCAAATAATATTCAGAATCCAGCCGCCCCGTCTGTAAAAACGACTCCTTGAGTTTTTTGATATTGACAACGGCATTGCTCGGTTGCCAGTCCTTTAAGCCGAGTTCGGAAAGCAGGATTTCTTCGGCTTCGGCGTAGAGAGATTCTGATTTTATTATACATTCGTTAGCTTTTTCAAAATGCTCTTTGAGATTATTTTGAAAATCCATAGATAACAAAGGAATTTCTATTTCTTTTATTTCCTCTGGATTTACATTAGTTTGGTTAATAGATTGCCTAGCCCTTCTTTTTATATCCCAAACTCCGTATTTGCTATTTAAAAATGCACATAAATACTCTGGAAGAATTATTTGTTCATCTGGATTAAAGCGAACCAAATATGACGCAAAAGTTTTCTCGATATTATCATTTTGATAATAAATTCCAGTTCGTCCAACCCACTCAAAAGAATTAGTGCGATTAAATAATACATCACGATTTTTTAATGCAAATTTCTGATATTCTGATACAGAAATATCAGCATATTTATTTACATCTAAATCGCAAAACATATTATGTATTTCATTCATGCGATAAATAGGATAGCCCGTTTTATTTTCATTCATCTCTATGGATATTCCATATTGAGACGAATTTAGTGCACTCCCAATTTTTATATATTCCAAATTAGGATTTTTCATGGGAACTTTTATATAAAATTGACTATCAATTCTAAAATCTTTATTTCCGCAGGTTTCTGAAAAAGAATGTTCACTCACTTCCAGCCCTTTCAACAAAGCGTTGTACTTTGCCTCGTCAAAAGGGCTTCCTAGAAAAAACTTAGCCCCTCTTTCTTTGCAAACTCCGCGAACGCCTCGGCAATTCCGTCATGCGTCAATCCGTCGTGGTTGTACAGGTCGTGGTCTACGATGCGATGTCCGTGGCTGTCGATTTTAAAGCGCGTTTCCACATAAGACGATTTCTGGTTCACGTACTCTTTCTGTTCTTCGTCGGAAAGCGCACGGTATGCCACGCCGTTTATCACTTCGCCTTTGTATTTCTTGTGCTCCCATTGCTCGTATTCTTCAAATGAACCGTACTCTGCAAGAAAGTCGCTTTCCAGCAGTTCTTTTCCTCTGCCGTCCTCGATGAACTTGACGAAATTCTCTTTTATATAAATTTTTTCGCCGGAATTGTCCTTGCTGGGCTTTTGCATGGTAGCAAAGAAAATGTTGTAGTCGTCCTTTTTGGGGCAGAGTTTTTCGTCCCATTTCTGCACGAACAGCACGCTTGTCTTTGTTCCCGTGTGCGGCTTAAATACATTGCCGTGCAAGCCGACCACGGCAAGAATCCTGCACCGATCGGCAATGTAGTCGCGGATATATTTGTCGCTTTAATTGTTGAACCTTCCCTGCGGAAGCACGATTGCCATTCGTCCGCCCGACTTTAAGAAATTCAGATTGCGCTCAATAAAAAGGATGTCGCGGCTCACGTTTTTCTTTCCGAGCGTATAGCGGCTGTACAAGTGCTCGTTTGAAATATCGCCCGCAAACGGCGGATTTGCCATAACAATGTCAAAATCAAAGTGCGAATAGTCTTTTTTGTACAGCTCATCGTATTCGGTTTTGTCGGCGCAGAGCGCATCCAGTTTTTCAAAGCCTTTCTTGTAGTAATCTTCCCATCTGCCGATTTTTGCGTCGTTTTTCCATTCTGTGTAATGCAGGGTGTTCAAGTGCAGGACGTTCGTCTCGCCGTCGCCCGCAATTTTGTTCAAAAGCCGCCCAATCCGCACGCTCCGCTTGTCAAAGTCTATTGCAAACACTTTGTCGCGCACATAGCGGGATTCCGCTTCCGTTTTTTCCTGCGCGGAAAGCAGGTTATTGCGGTCTGGATTGAGCTTGTTCCACACATACAAAATCGTGTGCATGGGGAATCCGCAGCTCCCCGCCGCCGTGTCTATCATCGTTTCTTCCGCCGTGGGGTTCAGCATTTTCACGCACATATCAATGACGTACCGCGGCGTAAAATACTGACCTTTGTCGCCCTTCTGACTTTTGGTAACAAGATACTCGAATGCGTCGTCCACCACTTCAAAATTGGAATTGAACAGCTTTATGTCCTGCAAATACGACACGCTGATTCGCAATTCCTGCGTGGCAAGTTCGAAAGCCGCGTCTTTTTCAAAAATGCCCTGCCATTCCTCGCGGGCTTCGCGGAACAAGCGGTTCATTTTGTCCCGGAATTCCGCGTCCGTTTCATCCTCGCTTACCCTGAATTGCAGCACGCGGAATTTGCTGTCGTTCAAGTCTTTCAGTTTTTCCAGAAGCTCCGAATGCGTGGTTATGCCGTTGTCTTCGATAAAATAGCTTATGCGATCAAAATCTTTTGCGCTCAGTTTTTCATCGTAGAGCTTGCAGAAAACAAGCTTGAAAATTTCCTCAAAGCTGTCCACGCCGGAGTTTGCAAGGACGACATCTTCAAAGTCGAGAATAATTTTTTTGAGCGTTTTTCTCTGCAATTCGTCTTTCAGGAATAAGTGCTTGAGCGTGTATGTTTGGCTCAAGAATTCTTTGAGTGACATATTTGCAGACGGTATGCCGGAAAGTTTTTCGAGCTTGTTTGTCTTTGATTTTTGGTTTTCGCGGTTGTGATAGAATTCTTCCACGCTGTCGCCGTTCACCAGCACGGCAAGCGGCGCATTCTGGAAGCGCACATAGCTTTCAAGCTGCTATGTGCCTTCTTTTTCCTTGGGCTTTTTTGTTTCTATTACGATATACGGCGCACCGCCCTCGTCCTTTACAAGAATATCAATACGCTTTGCGCCTTCTTTTGTGCCCGTGTCGCGCCCTTTCTGGCACGGCACTTCAAGCTCAATTCGCTCTTTTGGATAGCCGTACTTATCCATCAGCGTGTCCAAATACAGCTGCCGCACGCACTCTTCCGGCGTGAGCTTTATTTCTTTATTGCGGATAAGGCACGGCACATAGTACAATGTCTTTCCGTTTTTGTCAGTCTTGGTTGTAATGCGGCATTCGAGCGATTCAATTTGCTTCTGATCAAACTGCCGTAATGTGTAATCTGAATCTTTGAGAATTGCGGAAAGGAATGTGGACATGTGCGATTTACTCCTTTAGAATTATATTATATCATTTTTTATAAAATTGAAATCATATTTTTCCCTAAATTAGTCAATTCCGTATCACCAATGATATTGATTTCATGCTATAATAAAAGCATAAAAGAGAAAAGGGGCATAGATAAAAATAGCCTACAATGTCGTCTGATTTTATCTTGACAAGTTTGCGTTGCAAACTTGCTTATCAACTGTCGTTTCTCATTTCATTGTGAAGTGACTTAAAAAGTCAATCGAATGTTTTAGCAACAAAGTTGCGTCACATTCTTCTTGATTTTTTATAGAGGCGATTATGATTTGCTTATTTGGGGAAAACACCGAAACAGATTTTGCTATGTATCATATTGAAAACTATCTTATCACAAAAGATGTGTATACCGCTTCCTACGATGAAGAAATTGAGGCAAGCGAAGCGAAAGAGTCTGCTCTTGTAAAATTGGCGTTAGCAGTACAATTCTGGAACGATTTGAACCGCAGACATGGAATCGAACCGTGCTATTATTTAAATGGAAAACCTGTAAGCTCGGCAAATTATGAGAGAACTAGAAAAGGGATTGAATGCAGATATGAAAATAACGGTTGGCGACTTCTGACCAAAGACGAGGTTGCCGTTCCGATTTTCTCTAATTTTGAAGATGTTATTCAGTGTGACAGTTGTTAATGGACGGACGATGCGGGTGAATAGATTGGAGCGAAAAACAGAATCAGAGTTCGTGCGAGCGAAGACTCGGACTCGAAAAAAGACATCTGCAAGCTCAATGAACACCTCACAAACCCCGTCGAAAAAATCGCTTTTAGGATATGCAGGGGAATTAGAGCCGATGACAAAGATAATGAACTTGTAGGAAATCGTGTAAAAGTCATGTTGAAAGGTTCGAAGAAAAACGATGCAGATAGATGATGCTATCAAGAATCAGAAACGTATAAGATTGGCAGATTTTTACGAACCAAAACATCTGTTTTAGGAGGTGTGATAAAAATTACGTCCGTGTAATTTTTATCACTGCAGATTTTGCCGTTGGCAAAACTGCAATTTACACCATCATTGGTGTGCCACTAACGTGGAATTTTTATAGAAGGATTTTATGAAAGTAATTTTTAGCAGAAAAGGTTTTGACAGTTCTTACGGCGGATTTCTGTCTGTCACCCCCCCGAAATAGGGAACAAGATGATTTCTTTTCCGATTCCCGAAACAAATCCGAAGCGAGAGGGAAAAATGCTGATGAATTGTGTTTTATTCTGCCTGACAGAAATTCGCTTTCGCTGAAAGACATTTTTGAGCAGCTTGGAATTGTGGACAAAATTAATGTGCCGTCAGAACCGAACCACAAGGGCATTGAAAACACAGTCTTTCATTTTGACCCCGAAATACAGGAAATTGAGGGCGGGCGAGTTTATGCGACGTTTGATCAGAGCGGTGCAGCTTCCAGCCATCTGCTTTCAAACGGAATTGGTGCGGGCGATGTGTTCTTGTTTTTCGGCATTTTCAAAAAACTTTGCTTGAAAACGGAAAAATCACCTATGATTCTGCGATGCACGAGATTCAGGCAATCTGGGGCTATATGATTGTGGACGATGTGATTCATGTGAATAATATAGAAGAATCTCAGCTTGAAAAATATCCCGACATAAAAACGCACTTGCACTATGTGAACCGCGACAGCGAGGACGGCAAGAACATCATCATCTGCGGAAAACAATTTGGAACTTTTGACTATGATGATAAATACCGCCTTACGAAACTCGGCTACAAAAAATCGTTTTGGGAACTACCCGATATTTTCAGATACACCGACATTTCATATTGCGGCAGGGTAGAAAATCCCGCCCGATTCAAATCCGTTGACATCGGACAGGAATTTGTTGTTAGCAATTTCAATTACAAAGAAATGGTTGATTGGCTCATTGATTTGGGAGTAGAGATAGAGCCGAATCTTTGGAAAAACAGAGATGTCGTAAAAAAGATTCCGATTTCTGGTATCATTAGCAATTTGCGAACAGAAGATACTGAACGCGGCGACAAAATGGCTTTTGCAGAATTGAATGCCGACGGAAAAATTTATCCGCTAACCTTTTTCCCGCAGTTATGGTCAGAGTACTCAAAAACTATCAAAAACGGTGCTGATGTTTCATTGGAAGTAACCGAGGACACCGCACGCGATAAGCCTAGTTATATTGTTCGATCTCTCGAGATAGGTTGATTTTCAAAAGATAAAGGTGCAATCATGGATAAACTTGTAAAGAAAGAAGTCATAACGCTGTATGCCTCACAGGTCGGGATAATTTTTGTCGCGCTCGCTTGCGCTATCTTTCCAATTTTCAAATATTTTTCTTTACTTAAAAGTTGGAAAGCGATTGCAGGTTTATTTGTGATTGCCTGCATTGTCGGCTTGAATGTTTGGTTTATAATAAAACGATTCTTGAGGAATTATGCGGTTCTCCCTGCAAAGTTCGCGCTAGAAAGTATGAATCAAGCGTTTTTCAAAATCAAGGAAAACTGTGAAAAAGGGTATTTTTCAAAAGAAGAAACAGAACAATGCAAGCAGCGGTTTGTAAGAACTATGGATTGGCTCGGTGTGATAGACCACTTTTCATTACCGTTTATGATTTTTGACTGTACCGCAATGTTTCTGATTGTCGGTTGCGTTTTTGTGAAGCAGATTTTGCAACATCAGTTTTGCTTTTTTACGATGTATGCTGTTGCAGGATTTTTTATTGCAATGCAGACCGCGTAGCTTTATATCTTCTCGCGGTATATGTTCAATTCCGTGCAAGCGTGGGTAAATCGGCTGATGAATGTGGAATCGTCTATAAAAACGAATGACGGAACAAATGTTGAAATTGAAGTTTAAAGCATATAAAGGGGCTGAAATCGCACTGTTTCAAAAACAGGCTGACGACTACGCAATTCTACTTGGAAAACGCACGCTAAATCCGAGTAAAGGTAAATGGTTTATTTTTGGCGGAAAGTGCGAGCATAGCGATAAATCACTTTATGAAACGGCAGAACGAGAATTTGAGGAAGAAAACGGAACAGCATTTTCATCTGTCAGTGTAAGGTTTTGTGGTGAATGTAAATATAAATTCAATCTGCCATATTTCAAGTGGACGACTTTTTTATACGAGGTCGATGTCTCTTTTTACATGCCAAAACATTTTTCTTATAAGTTTTCGGACGTGCAGTTTGTTCCATTCCATCAGGGCGTTGGGGGGTGCGGTTCAGGCACAGCCTTCACCGAGACTCACTAAAAACTCGCATCGTGAGTTTTTACCCTGCTTCGCAGTACCGCTCCCTACCCCGCAGAGGGGGTAGCGGAAAAGGCAACAAAGCGGAGCAAGTGACGGAAGTGGCTTGTCCGCTTACGGCATTTGCGTAGCGACTTGCCTTTGGAGCGAGGGGGAACTCGCGGCAAGCCCGTAAGGGCGTAGCTTCAAGCGGACTTCTCCCGCCTTGCCCCTACCGTATCGCCCGCATGAATTGTCTGACGCTTTCCGCAAACGGCGCAGGCTGTTCCAGCGCGGTGAAGTGTCCGCCGCGCGGCATGTGGGTGTACTGAACCAGCGGATAGTGCGCTTCAATCCACTCGCGCGGGGCGGGAAGGACATCGTGCGGGAATGCGGCGATTGCCGTGGGCGCGGTGATGTTCCCCAGCGGCGGCAGGGTGAACGAGTTTGCGTGGTAGGCAAGGATGGAAGTTGCCGCGCTGTTTGTAAGCCAGTAGAGCGTGAGGCAGTCGCACAGGTCGTCCATCGTCAGAAGTTCCCAGTCGCTCCAAGCGCGGTATTTTTCTGTAATCCACGCCGCCATGCCCGCAGGGGAATCGCTCAGGGCATAGGCGAGCGAGTGCGGCTTGGTGCTGTGCAGGCTGATGTACGCGCCTTCATGCGCAAGCCAGTCGTTTGCGCGGCGTTTGTAGTCGAGTTCTGCGGGAGTAAGCGTTTCGTTGGACGCGGAGATGAGGGAACGCACCAAGCCCACATCGGTCAGGTGGATGCCGCGCACTTCGTTCGGGTGGTTTGCGGCAAGGTAGCAGGTCACGCCGCGCCCCATGTCGCCGCCCGAAGCCGCGTATTCGGTGTAGCCGAGTTTTTCCGTCATCAGAATGTGCCACCGCTCGGCGGTTTCAGCGTTGCTCATAAAGCCTTTCTGCGGGAGCGACGAGAATGCAAAGCCCGGCAGCGACGGCACGATAAGGTCGTAGTCCGAAAGGAGCGGAAAGATTTTTGCGTAGCGAAGAAAACTGTCAGGCCAGCCGTGCGTCAGAAGCAGTGGCAGTGCGCCCGTGTGCGCCGAGCGGATATGGAAGAAATGCACGGTTACGCCGCCGATGTCGCAGGTGAACTGCGGGTAGGCGTTCAGCTCGCGCTCCTTTTTCCGCCAGTCGTAGGTGTCGCGCCAGTAGGCAAGAAGCGAGCGCAGATAGCCGCCGTCCGTACCGAGCGACCATCCCGCGCCGTTCGGCAGGTTCGGGAAGCGCGTTTCGGCAATACGGCGGCGGAGCTCGGATAGGGCTTCATCGGGGAAGCGGATTGAAAAGTCGGTCATGGAGATCGCTCCTTATGATAGAGCCTTTTCGGTACATTGGTACAAGTACCTCACCGTCTGGCCAATCGGCTTCTGAGCGTCGCACACCCACTCGTCCCCCTCTTACTCTACAATTTTCCCATCCCAGCCTTGCGCCATCGATGTGTGCTCATGCAGGACTTTCCACACGTCGCCCTGCTTTTCTAGGTAGTCGGTCTGGCGCATCATAAACGGCGGGTTTGCGCTGCCGTCCTTGTTCATCGTGTCCCACTTCTGCACGGAGCAGACGAGCGCGGCATCTCCCAGAATGCGCGTGCGCATGTCAAGGATTTCCACCTCGCACGACTGCAAATTGCCGAACGCCTCGTCAAACACCTTCTTCGCATTCGCCACGCCCACGCTCGCAAAAGGGGCGGCATCAAACCACAGCGTTTCGTCCGTCCAGTCCTTTGTGCTTTCAGCCCCGCTGAACGACGCGGCAATTTCGCGCACGATAGCTTCAACAGCTTCTTTATCCGTCATAGTAAGTTCTCCATACGTCCGTTTTTTCACCACTTCCGCATAGGAAATCTTTAAAAACGCTCCACAATAGTGTGGTGTTTTTAATGGGTAATACGCTTTGCACACTTGCGTATCTCCGTGTATGCAAAGCGCACACCAATGCAACAACACGCTCAGTGTGTGACGCTACTTGCGTTTCAGCGAGCGCCGTGCTTATCAGTCGAGTTGCACGCTCTTATACGTTTGTCTCTTCCGCAGTCCCCATTCTTCTATAAATATTCGCCAGCACCGCGCCCGAAATATTGTGCCACACGGAAAAAATCGCACCGGGCACGGTCGCCATGGCGAGTGTGGGGAATGCCGTTCCCGCAAGGCTCGTCGCAAGCCCCGAATTCTGCATACCGATTTCCACCGACAACGCCTTGGTTTTTGCATTTTCCATATGGAGCAGTTTTCCCAGACCAAAGCCACAGGCATAGCCGAGCAGATTGTGCAGAATGACCACGGCGAACACGACCGCGCCTGTGGAAAGAATCTTTTCTGCATTATGCGAGACCACCGCCGCTACAATCAAACAGATGGCAAGCACGGAAACGAGCGGAAGCACCGAAGAAACCCGCTCGGTGAGTTTTCCGAAAAATCGATTGATGACAAAGCCGAGCGCAATCGGTATGATAACCACTTTTATGATGGAGAGAAACATCGCAAGTATATCCACATGGACAGTGGTGCGCAACAGCAGGTAGGTGATTGCGGGTGTTATGAGCGGCGCAAGAATCGTGTTTACGCTCGTCATCCCCACAGAAAGCGCCACATCGCCCTTTGAAAGATAGGTGATAACGTTGCTTGAAGTGCCACCGGGACAGGTTCCCACGAGCACCACGCCCGCCATGAGCGCCACGTCAAGCGCAAAGATTTTTGAGAGCACGAACGCAAGTAGCGGCATAATCGTAAACTGCGCAACACAGCCGATGATGATATCTTTCGGTCGCGTAAAGACGAGCGCAAAGTCAGAGAGCCGCAAGGTGAGCCCCATGCCGAACATCACGACCATCAAAAGATAGTTGACCCAGCTCGTCTGAATCCACAAACACGAGCGAGGCACAAACAGAGCAAGCGCTGCCACCGCAAGTACGATGACTGCCATCCATTTGCCAAAAAACGCGCTGATGTGTTTAAGAATGTTCATATTCTCCTCCTCTATTTCATATGTCGACAGAAACTCGTACTCGGCAGATACTGTTTCCGCTGGTATGATACCCCCCCCCTCAAAAAAAACTCATACTATCACGCGCACTATCTGTATGACATTCATTCGCTCGTATTTCAGACAACAGGCCAATATACTGCAACAAGTCAATCTGAGCCTGTGTGGAAGATTCCACACATCAAAACCATTTTGCTTTTTCGTCCTTGAATTGAGGTTCAGCACCGCATTGATATGGATTGTAGTTGTTGCAGTTGCAGCCGAACTCGCGTATTGATTGTATCATATTTTCGGGTGTCCATGCAATTACCGAAATGCCGTCAAACTCTTCGGCGCTCCCATCGTTCATTTCGCATTTGAAATGCCACTCTACGACAGTCTGATTATCTTTATGAAAAAATTGAACGATATCCCACGCCACTACCCTGCCGCGCGTATTCCATTCGGCAAACCACTGCTGTACCGTTGCACGGTTTTCATATTTCGGTCCCCAACTTTCAGTGTAAACCACATCCTCGGCAAAAATATCGGCTATCCCTGAATCGCGCCCGGTAAGCCACAGGTCAAACCACAGACGAATAATTTTTTCTCGCTCATGCAAGGTGTTATCCACATTTGGCTCCTTATTTCAAAAGCGTCTCGAGTT
>JAFUFE010000165.1 GCA_017470085.1 Treponema sp. | reverse complement strand
GGTAGAGTGCTTGGTTTGGGACCAAGATGCCGCAGGTTCAAGTCCTGTCACCTCGACCAAAGCCGTCGAGCAGTTTGCTCGACGGCTAATTATAGAGATTCTTTTTATTCTATACATCCTTATCAATTCAACCTTCTCGATTGCAGTATCCAAAAAGTTGAAAAACGGATTGGAGGTGTCGTTATCTTTGACAACGGCATTAAATAATATTTTTACTATTTTTGGGATAACAGGCGCGCTGGGGATGGTTCCCACCGGCAATACATGCGGACGTTGTAAAACAGAGTGTTGGAGTTGATAAAAGTATAGAGTTTATAATTAGAATGCATGTCGTGAGGTTCGATTCCTCAAGCGTCCACCAAACCCTGTAGATACTATCTACGGGGTTCTATTTTTTGTTTGTGTTGTTCGTGTATCTTTCTGCAATTTTTTCTCGTAAGCCATTTTCATCGAGCTTCTTTTGAGTTTCTTCATATCTTGAAGCCATTATACCAAGCAAATTATCAACCTCGTCTTTAATGTCTTTCTTAATTTGATTTCGTGATTTCGAAGAACCCCGAATCAGATTACATTTATCAGAAAGCAACATATTGCTTTTTCTGGAAAATAGAGTAACTATAATTAAACCCTTATAAAGCGAAATGATATAGTATTTTGTATGAGTCCTTTCATAAAAGGAATATCCAATAATCATAGAATCGAAAAATGATGAGATATCATCAGAATTATATAATTCATAAAGTGTGAATACATAGTTTTGAATTTCCGACATATCTTCTGGCTTTTTATGATTAAAGTATTTTTCAGCTTCTGCAATTTGAACACCAAACGGCTTATCCCTTAAATCAGGGATAGGCAATTCTTTCATAGGAAGCTCTTTGTCAGGTTTGCTTTCTTTATATTTCTCAATAATGAAACGCCATAGTTTCTGTTCAAATTCTAACATTACATCTCTTTCAGAATCTTCGTGAAATGATTGATAATTATATAAATCATCATAGATGATTCTCCAAGAAACTGAAACAATATAAAAATAAATATCATTTGTAATTTTAGGTAAATGATTTTTTGGGTTTGCTAAATAAACATCAAGGAATCTATTATCAAAGGCTCTTTCGTACTTACTGAAAAACTCCTCACAATCGTTGCATAGCATTCTAATTTTTATACCGTCTTGATATATTTGTTTAGGTTCATAATAATTTCTAAAGCGGGAATTAGGGACTGTTTTAGCTCTTTTAAATACACCTTTTGGTATTATATGGCTTTGACGCAGTTCTACATTTTCCTGCTTGCAAAGTGCACAAGTTCCATATTTATTTTTTGACATTACATTTCTCCTTATTTTTATTGGCTTCATTTTCATCAATATTGTTAGCAAAAACTTTAAAAGTAGTATCTTTGATTACAGCATATCAGATTTTGACACTTATCAATTATTCGAAAACAAGTTCAATAGAAGAACAATTTTTGTAACGAAAAAACGTATTAGCCTTTACGATCACAAAGAGGTTTCTGTATACCACTCGTTTAAAAACTGATTCATAAAACTATGGCGTAATTCTGCAATTTCCTTTGCTTGTTTTGTATTCATTTCACTCTTAAGGAGCAAAAGCTTATCGTGAAAGTGTTGCACTGAAGCTTCCAACGTTCTTCCGCATTTACCGCCGTAGGCAAAGGTACGGGCGATTCCTATCGCGCCGATAGCGTCCAATCTGTCCGCGTCCTGAACAATTTTCGCGTCAATAGAAGCGAGACGCTTTCCATGATTCTTACTGAACGAAACTGAGTTGATGATATCGCATATATAATCGATCTGCTCCGGTTCAATATGCTGAGATGATAAAAAAGTTCTTGCGTTTGCGTTCTTCTCTATCCGGAATAATTTATAGTCATCAACGTCATGAAGCAAAGCAGCTAACGACACGACAAACAGATTACAGTTCGGTTCGCTCTCCGATATCAGTAACGCGTTATGATAAACTCTGAGAGTGTGTTGCGCGTCATGCCCGTCGGAGTTATTCTGAAATAAGGCTTTAATATATTGAATGGCGGAGTTGATAACGGAACTGTCCATATAAATAATCTCCCCTCATAATAATTACTTTTATTTTATCACGACAAAAGTATTAGCGCAAGGAGTTTATTCCTGCACTGTTTCGTTTTCTGCTTTCAATTTTTCTTTCTCCGCCTTAATCTCAGCGCGGACTTGGGGAATCATTTCTTCGAGGAGCTTTTCGCATTCCTCTCTAGTTTTTGCGTAGACGGTATGGACTTCGCGCTTGCCGCGGGCATTGGTGGGGGAATATCTGCCTTCAAAGAGCTTGTCGTTGATTTTATAAATTCCGCCGGTGCCTGACTTGCGGATTTTGCCCTTGTACGGCTCGAAATTCGCCGAACACGGCGCGTTTGAGGTTTTGTCGGGTACTTTCTCGGCTTCATACTCACTCTGCTCAAACGGCTCGTTTTGGGCGAAGTGCTTTTCGATTTTGTTCGCAGCGCTTGCCTGCATTTCATCTGTGATATGACTGTAGATGTCAAGCGTAGTCGCGGACGATACATGACCGATAATAGCGGAGAGCGTTTTGATGTCCATGCCGTGCTCGAGCGCGGTAGTGGCAAATGTGTGGCGCAGGTCATGAAACCGCACTTGTTTGCACCGTGCGCGGTCAAGCACTTTTCTCATTTTGCGGTAAACGCTCGTGGGGTCTATCGGCTCGCCTTCCTTTTTAGGCGAGGGAAATATCCATTCGGAATCGCAACGCGAACGGTATTCTTGCAGAACATTTACAACTGACCGCGGAAGAACGATTGTGCGGTCGGAGTTTTTTGTTTTCGGAGTTGAGATAATTACGCCGTGGTTGACGTGGTAAGCCTGCCTTTGAATATGAAGCTCGCCTGTGCGGAAATTCAGGTCATC
>JAFUFE010000015.1 GCA_017470085.1 Treponema sp. | reverse complement strand
TCATAGCTGAAATGCACGGTCAGTCTGTTTCCGGAAAAGAGAGTGTCAAGCGGACAAATGAAATTGTGGCGTCTATCGCTGCTACGGCGACGTCACTTTTAAGCGCAAGCGAAGTGATTCAGAATATCGCAAATCAGACGAACTTGCTGGCGATGAACGCAGCGATTGAGGCAGCTCATGCAGGAGAAAACGGCAAAGGATTTGCGGTGGTCGCTGCAGAAGTTCGCAAATTGGCAGAGGAGTCCAACACGCAGGGTAAACAGATCGACACGGTGCTGCGTGGTACAACGGAGCTGATTGCACAGTTAACCGAAGCGGAACATATGGTCGGTCAAATATTCGACGGATTTTTTGCATCAGCGGAACGCATCATCGAACAAGAGCATTCCATTACGCATGCGATGGAGGAACAGCAGAACGGCAGCACCGAAGTACTGCACGCTATCAAAAGCATTCATGCGAGCATCTCTGAGATACGCGATGATTCCGCTAAGATGATGGCAGGCTCGACGAAGATACAGAGCAAAGTCAAAGCGTTGGATGCGTTGACCGTCACCGTTACTGATGGCGTTGGTGAAATGACGAACAGCATCGAATCGATCAACCGAACGGTGCAAGAAGTCAGTGTCCTGTCGAACGAAAACAAAAACAATATCATCGGGTTACTGACAGAAGTTGACCAATTTAAAATTTAGGGGATGGGGTGCTGCGTCTGTACGCGTGCGCTAGTGCCTGATGTATCCGTGCAGGCTGTCGATGCGGTGTATGTTTACTGCGGGTCATGTGCCCGGATAAAAACAGTTTTTTATAATGCTGATGATTTCTTTTTCCTGATGTGACTGTCGATAGCGCGCCGCAGGAACAAAATGCATGGCTCGCCGCTTATCTGCCGCTGCGACTTCTGTTTTGAGCGTCGGGATGTATGCCGTGCAGCCGTTTTGATAGAACAGCCAGCACTGCAAATACAAGAACTCTCCGCCCACCGTATAGCGATCGCGTTCTGCAAGCGGTGTTTCGATGACCGGCGTTACCAGAAATGTGTCTTTCGTTGCACGGCGTTCATTCACTTCCTGAATTTCGCTAAAAAGATGGTACGCGGTAAGCAGCTCCGTTTCATCTTTAACGATTTCTGCTGCCTGACGTGACTCTTTCCCGAACACTTCGTAGGGAGACAAAAATTTTTTGTAGGTAGTGATAACTGTCTTTTTTAGCTGCTGTTCGCGCTCCTGCAGCAGCTGTCGGTAACGCTCATCAGAGCGCTGCAACGATATATCGCCTTCATCGGTGGCGGCAATAAACCGGGTGAGCTTTTGGGCAAACACGTCGAATGCGTGCGCTGACGTTTCGGGCTGTTTTTTGTCTGCCATACCGCTATCTTATCGGCGACGATAGAAAATTGCAACTGCATTATGAGATCCGGAAAGCGGCACTCTACGGCATGCAAAACGGTATCGGTGTGCAGGCAGAAAACCTGAAACCGCGGGGCAGCTCATTCCCCAGTCGGACAGCGGCACTTTTCTGTACGGATATGCCACAGAGGGCGCGATACGCTGCTTTCAGAGCGGGACGGTGCGGCTAGAAACGGGGGCCAGTACAAAGATGTTCGTTCCACATATCGACAAAAAAAGAGAAAAAAGTACTTGACAAGAAAAAAAAGTTAGCATATATTAACATCATAAGTTAAGTGCTACTAACTTATGATGACATGTGGAAATAAGGGAAGGTATGGCAGGTATTCTCCTCAATAACCATAAAAGCCGTCATACCTTCCCTTTCTTTGTTGTGTTTAGGGAAGGAAGCTGTGTTTTGAGCGCGGGAGCGCCGTCTCGTGTTTGGCGGTCGTCTGCATCCGTTTTCGGGGGAGAGGGGTGAATCCGTGCGAGCTCGAAAGAGCAGTACATTCCGCTCTTTTTTGTAGAAATAATATAGGTGTTTCCGTATGACGGAATATACGGAGCGTGTCCGTGCCGAAAGAGTACGCCGCACCGGGAAAACATATTTTTTATGCGGGAGAGAACGGTGACGTTTGACGAAACAGTCGTGCGTTTGAGCGCCCCCGCACTGTGTGGAATTAAGCCGGCATGCCTTTTTTCCCTGAAGGGACAGGCATCGCCGGCACAGGTGCGGAAAGTCCAGCTGTGGAATCGCGCGCTGCAAGCGACCGGCAGACGGATTGTTATTATCAGGCGGCTTGAGGCGCTCGTCCTTTTTTTTGTATACGACGATGCGGCGCTCCGTGCATTAGTGCTGAACTCTGGCTCCAGCGATTATCTGTGTGGGAAAGGATATCCGACGCACAAAGGGTTCTGTGCAGTGCTCGCGGAATTGTTTGGCCGACTTGCGCACAGCGGCCTTTTTCCGCATGAAGTCGGATTGTTCCTCGGATATCCGCTTGCCGATGTAATCGGTTTTGAGACACGGCACACGCCGTGCCAGTATACCGGCAGCTGGATGGTGTACCGGAACGTTGCGGCGGCGTGTCAAAAAATGAGGATGTACCGGGAGTGCAGCAGAAGATGCTGCAAACTTTTGGATATGGGGATGGATGTCCCTGACATCAGTAAAAACTATACTACCACTTTAATGGAGGCATGTTAGATGAAAAAGGCTGTTGTATACGCGAGTGATACCGGCAACACAGAGATGATGGCAAATGCCGTCATGGAAGGAGCAAAAGCGAGCGGTGCGGACGTGTACTTTGAAACCGCGGACAATGCGGACGCAAGCGAAGTGCTCGGCTGCGACGTCATCTTTTTGGGCAGTGCAGCGATGGGCGCAGAAGTGCTTCACGACAATGTTGAGGCGTTGTTTCAGAGCATGGAAGGAAGCTTGAGCGGCAAAAAAATCGGTATTTTCGGGTCATATGACTGGGGCGACGGTCAGTGGCTCCGCGATTGGGCAGCGCGCATTACCGCTGCTGGCGGTACGGTCATCAACGGTGAAGGGCTGATGGCGCACCTGACTCCGGAGCCGGCAGATCTTGACAACTGCCGTGCCCTCGGCGCGATGAACTAATCAGGCGACCACGGGGAATGCCGCCGTCCATTTGAAGCTTGCTGGTGTGCTCTCTATAGCTTTTTCGGCGTGTTGTACAATAAACGGGCGGTTTCCCCGGTTGCCGTTTTCTGCATATTGACATAGTTCATTAATAAAAATATTTTCTCCGGTAATACCCCACGATGCGGTAAACTGTGTGTAACTGACAAAACGAAATTGTTATAAATTGTTTGTATTATATCTCTGCTTGATCAGGGGAAGTGGTGCTTTACACTTGACCTTGAGAATCGTATACGTTATTTTTATTGTATAAAACTGTACTTTTTACAGTTTTTAACATCGCGAAAAGAGCTTTCTTGGGGAATAATGTATATGCGTGAGAAGTCATCTTCAATTAGAACTCGTCTTTTGCTCAGTTTGAGCCTATGTATGATTGTTGCTGCTGGCAGCATGCTGCTTGTCATTGGCAAGAGCGTCTATCAAAGCAATCTTGACAATTTTATCAACCTTATCCAAGTGTTTACCGAGCGGAACGCCAATACTATTGAAAAGAATATGTGGGTTGTCTTGTCGTCATCGGAATCGCTCGGTGCGTCGCTTTCAGGGTATGAGTCATTCCCATCTGATCGGCGGATTGATTCGTGTTCAGCCATTTTAGAGAGCTACGTTCAGAACACTGACTATGTGTCCGTGTGGGCGGTGTATGAGCCGGGCGTACTCACCCGCGGCAAAACTGCCATCTGCTGGGTACGGAATGATGATGATGAAGTGGTTGAGGATGTCGTGCTCGACATAGACGGCGAGTGGTATCAAGATGCCATAAGCGGTAACTTGGAGTTTGACGATCCGTCGGAAGATGTCATCGACGGGCGGTCAACGCTTTTGACGTCTGCGTTTGCCCTGATCCACAATTCACGCGGTGATATTGTCGGTCTCTGCGGTATCGACATCGAGCTTTCCGACTTGGAGGAAAGCGTAGACGGTTCATCCATCTCCCGTGATACGATGTGTGAGCTTATGACTGCCACCGGCACGGTGTTAGCGTCATCCGAGAACATCGCTGCGGGTTCTGTCAGCTCCTATTTTTCCAACACCGCGTTGGAACGGCGTTTTGACGAAGCCGCTTTGAACGGGACAGTCTCGTTCCGTTCCGATGACGCCCTTATTACGATTACGCCGGTGTACGTTGATCATACGGACAACAAATGGTTTTTGCTTGCGCGGACGCCCTACAATACTGTTACCAAAAATGCTCGGGCAACCATACGCACCATCATCATACTGTTTTTTGTTGCAATTTTAGTGATGGTGGGGATTGTCGTTGTTGCTGTCAATTCGATTACGAGCCACTTGCAGCGAAGCGTCACCATTTTCCAGAATATCGGCCAGGGAGACGGCGACCTAACTATTCGGCTTTCTGCTTCTCGGAACGATGAAATCGGCCAAATGTACGACAGCTTCAACACGGTTATGGAAAAGCTTGCCGTCTCCATACGCGGGGTAAAAAATGAGTGCGTAACGATGAAAAAGGCAAG
>JAFUFE010000164.1 GCA_017470085.1 Treponema sp. | reverse complement strand
GCAAAGACGCACGGAGCTTGTCATCAAACGCTTTGCTGTCTTTTTCCCAGTCTTTTACGCTTATTTCAAAGTACACGCTTGTTTTATTCTTGGGGTTTTGATAGCTCGGCTTACTGTTTACCAGCCGGTTTGGAACAACGGTTTCACTGATAGTGATTCGCCGCGCCCGTGAATTGCTCTGTCGCAGGGTTGCCGTTAAAGCTGTTTCGATTAAATCCTTTTTTGCCAGTGCTATGGCCTCGTCCTCTGTAGCCGCTTTGCCGTAGCCGTAATAAAACCCTTCCTTTTCCTTTACCGACTCTGATTTTGGCTTTGAAAACGCCTGTCCCATTCCCATTATGGCAATGCACAGTACGGTTACAAAGAATTGTGTCGGATTCTTTCTCAATGCTTCGCGCATTTTTTTTACCTCCATATTCCCCTGTGGAATTCCAGTCGTGCAACGCACCTCTGAAATCAGCATAAAACTGCCAGATTGCACCAGTCTTATGAATGAACAATTTATAAAAAATACTCCCATTTCGTCATTTTGTCAATAATTACGGCACCGTATAGGAATATCCACTGTGTTATAGATAATAAATTCCCTTGTAGCGATGTGCGAAAGTGAAAGGATCGCCCGATGCGGCACGCGGTGTTCATGCGGCTGTCCCCGTACGGTAGCGCGTTTCGGTTCCAGAACACCCGTTGTGGAGCGTTATTGCAGTGGTACGGTGAAGCGAGCCTCTGGTGTGCGGCACAATGCGGTATCTGTGCAACCGCACAATGCCGACGGCAGATCGTCAGTGTGGTAACGCTGTATGGCAGTGCTTTTTGAAATGGTTTTATCCGCTGTACTGACCGCTCGCGCAGGGCGGGCGCTGTTCAGCGGTACCGGTTGCCTATATTTCTTCTATATAATACACGTATTCCAACGTTCGCAGCGCTTCGATAATCTCTTTATGCGTCTTATATTTTTTCAGTTCAGCACTGCTGATTGAGATAGCGATGGAGTAAACGCTCAAACCAGAGTTCGCATACGCTGGATTCATCTCGATGGCGTCAATGTTCAATCCGAGGCGCCGTATGGTAGTAACGAAATTCTGGAGGTTCAAGCTGTTCTTGAGTTCTAGGTGCACTTCAAAATGATTGGAACGATTTTTTAAGTGAAACTCGAACGCGGGCAGGGTGGCAAGGCAGAACAGCAGTGCAATAAAGGCAACGGCGGTGATGGTGTACAGCCCGGCGCCTAACGCGAGCCCAATGATGCCGTTGCTCCACAGCGCTACGGATGTGGTCAATCCCATGATTTGATTGCGCGAACTGAAAAACAGCGACCGTGTGGCGATTCGCGCCGTCGAAATCACTGCGGCGGCAGAGAGCAAGAACAGCTTGCTGCCGAACATGCTGTTTAAGTAGATGTCGAGCATCATGACAATCGTGCCTGCGAGCGTTACCGCGATGAATGTTCGGAATCCTGCGGAATGGCGTTTGCTCGAGCGTTCCCACCCGATAACAGCCGACAACACTGCCGATGCGACTGTGCGGAATATAATTGAATAGAGATTCAGTTCTGCCGACCACGGGCCAAGCAGTGCTGCTATTGGGTCACGTATAGTGTTCATGTGCGTTTCCTCCATGACAGTGGCTTTTGTCTGCTCTGGTCATGTCCCATCGATAAAAAGTGATTTTCTGCCGCTTCGGTGTATGCGAGCTCTTCTTCATTGACGGTGTGTGCAGGGAGCTCCGACTGAATTTTTTGAATGCGTTCAATGAGCAGTTCAAGCGAGCTCTTTTTTTTGCCGTCAGGCGTGTTCGCGCTCACCGTCACCAAGTCTTCGAGCTTTGTGGAATAGGATTTCGTCAAATACAGTGACAGCTGTGCGCATCCCGGGCCGATGAGCTCGTATAAGACGCTCGACGCGAGTATAATGGTTTCAAGCGCAGTTCCCGTTTCTCCTGTGAGGATGCGCGCCCCGAGCGCTGCAAGACCGATGGCGACGCCTGCCTGTGGCACCAGCGCGAGCCCGAGACAGACGCGTGTTTTTCGGGGCATTTTGGTGATAAGGCAGCCGAGGTAGGCGCCGCCGTATTTTCCAACAATACGGGTGATGAAATACAGCACGCCGATGAGGAGGAGCGGCGCCTGTCCGACTGTGCCCGATGGCTGTATGAGCGAGTGCAGATCAAACGATATGCCCGACCGTACAAAAAACAGCAGCAGGATGGGCGGACTAAAATAGCCGAGTTGTTTGAACAGCTTATCGTCATCACTCGTGATGTTGACGTAGGTTGTGCCCATGGACATACATCCCAACAGCGGCGATACATCGAAAATAGTGCAGACACCGCAGAATGCGAACAGCAATGCCACCGCGATGATCAGGCGGTTGTCTGATGAACGGCCGTTGCTGAGCATCAGTTTCATGATAAGGCCAAAGACGCATCCCAGCGCTATCACTCCGGCGTTGGTGACTATCGGGGCGACGATTCTGCTCGCGGAAAACGTTTCCCCTGAATATGAATGCACTGCGATAGAGATGGCGACGCTGTATGCCACTAGTCCAACGATGTCGTCGAACGCGACTACCTGTAGCAGCGTTTCTACAAAATCGCCTTTTGCACCGGTCTGCCGTATGGTCATGATAGTGGATGCCGGTGCCGTTGCGGACGCGAGCGCTGCGAGCACGATGGAAAATGCCAACTCAAGGCGGAGCACAAAAAACGTCATCAGAAAAACCAACAGCGATGCACTCAACGATTCCAGCACCGTGATGACCACAGCTTTGCTGCCGTTTTTTTTGAGCGTGTCGAGCCGAAAAAACTCACCGGTACCGAATGCGATAAACGCGAGCGCGATGTCGGGGAGAAATGCTGTCTGTTCAACGATGGTTCGCGGTATGATGTCTAGACAAAACGGCCCGATGATAATGCCCGCAACGATATACGCAGTAACGTTCGGCAGCCGCAGTTTTTTGGTGATCCGTGTCATCAAAAAGCCGGACAGCAACATAATGGAGATCGATATAATTGCAGCTGAAGTCGTCGTCTGGATGCCTTCATAAATCTGGGACAGCATGGAGCACTATATTACCATAAAGCGCACGATGTTGCCAGTGGGAGCGCGTCCCCTGCCACGGCTGCCCCCCCTGCTGCTGCACAATGTCGAGTGCCGATAGCGGCAAGCGGTATTGTTTTACGGTGCTGTCGCTGTCGCAGTGCGGAAAGAGCGTCCGTTCAGCCGTCGCTGCTTGTCGTGCGTAACGTTGACATTGCGTTGACTATGCAGTACCATCCTAAAAAGAAGCGCGCAGGAGTGCCTGCGGTACGGCACAACAGCACCTGTGGAGCAGCGCGGCTATACTTCGGACGCTTTTTGCTGCATGTGCAGTCCGTACAAAAACTGTTTTTAAGGAAACGAAATGACCTATACGGCGCTCGCGATGCCGAATGCGGGAGACACGGTAGTGGTTGGGCTTTCAGGCGGCGTGGATTCCACCGTGACGGCGCTCCTGCTCAAGCAGCGGGGCTGTACGGTTATCGGAGTGACGATGGCGATGTGGGATGAGCGTCTTCCCGCCGTTCCATCGCGCGGCCACCGGCATTCAGCGTGTTTTGGACCGGATGAAGCGGAGGACATCGCTGCGTGTGCGTCTTTCTGTGCGGAGCAGGATATTCCGTATCATGTTATCGACGTCAAAACGGCGTACCGACACCGCGTGCTTGACTATTTTAAATCGGAATACCGGTCTGGCCGGACGCCGAATCCGTGTATCATGTGCAATAGTTTCATCAAGTTCGATGCGCTCCTTGCCGGTGTCGATTCACTCGGTATTACCTATGATTACTTTTGCACAGGGCACTATGCGTCGGTGGTGCGCCCTGACGAAGGGCTCTGGCACAGCGCCGTCCGTCCTGCAATGATTGCCCGCGCGGAGGATCAGGCGAAAGATCAGACGTATTTCCTGTACCGTGTTCCGTCACGGACGATTGAAAAAGTTCGCTTTCCGCTTGCCGGTATCGAAAAGAAAGACGTGTTTTGCATCGCGCGGGAAGCCGGTGTCGCTGCGGCGAATCGGGAGGAAAGCCAGGACTTCATTCCCGATGAATATTTTGACGCACTTTTTTCTGACCAGCCGTCGGTTCCCGGAGACATCATCGACTTAAACGGCTGTGTGCTCGGGCGGCACCGCGGTATAGAACACTATACGGTGGGGCAGCGGCGTG
>JAFUFE010000163.1 GCA_017470085.1 Treponema sp. | reverse complement strand
CTTCGGTGCTGAAACTGCGATGACGGTTACAGAGCACTCTTGTGCCAGTCGGCGGGCGAGTGCGTATCCGTCTGCGCCGTTGTTGCCACTCCCGCAGATGATAGCGACGGTGCCGTGCGGCACAGGTAGTGCGGCGCGCACTGCCTGTTCAAGAGAGAACGCCGCGTTTTCAATCATGATGTCTTCCGTTAGACCGAACTGATTACCTGCCTGTGTTTCAAGCGGTTTAACGTCATCGTATATGTTTATCATGAACGATACAACTCCTGCCGCGCACCGCCGTTTCAGAAATGGCAGTGCCGATTGTCGCACGGTACTTAGTGTTTTGTAAATGCAGTGGCGTTTGAGAAATTGTGTCCATCATCAGTTGTTGGAATCGCTGTGCACCGGACAGTCATTGTTGCGCCGTCATCACTGATTGAATACGTCAGGCGCCACGTTTTGTTGTCTTTTACCGCTGTCTTGCGTAACGGTGACGAACGTCCCGACTCGGAGATTTTAAACGTAATGAGCGCGATAGCCCCGGAACCGGTGCCGCGCCAATACTGTGTGATCATCCCAGATGTTTGCGATATTTCCATCGTCCCGTCACGGTTGCACGTTATTGTTGTCGTCGTGGTGCCGCTCGTGTGTGTCCAGGTGCCGTAGAACTGTGTGTCGAGCGCATCGTTTACCTGATTGGACAGTTCTCTGCCGGTTTCTGACAGCGCGGAACCGAATGACTGTGCTGCCGTGCCGGCGTCGTTTTTGAACTGTTCCCATCGTTCTGAAAGCGCTGATCGTGCGTGTTCTGTGGTAGAAGCGGTGCTCTGTGTTTTTTCCGGTGCTGCGGCAGGAGCGGTGTTCCCTTTCGCTACCTGTGCCGCATCTGCGGCCGCATTCGGAGCGTTGTCTGTTGTTGCATCTGACACAGAGTTCGCGGAAGCAGCTTCGTCGTGGGTACCCCAGGAGAATAACGGCGGCTCTGCCAGGAACAGCACGACTGTTACTGCTGCAAAAAGAATTTGTTTTTTCACAATGTTCCTCCCGTTGATGTATAGTGATGCGCACGAGTAGTGTAGCACAGCGCGGCAAAAAATCATACTGGGTTTTCGGAATTTTTTACCGCAGCGTGTTTCATCCGTTCGGTGCAATCGATATTGTCGGGCACGGATATTCGCTCTCTTTGCACGGTAGATAAGGTGGAGCGCGCTGTCGGCGTACAGCGGACAAGCGTTATTTTACCGCAAACACAAGGCCAAGTATGCCCAGCGGTATCAGGTATGCGGCAAACCAGACGAGTTTTCCCCGTTTGACAATCTGCATCAGTACGGCAAGTGCACCGTAGCCGCTGACCGCTGCCGCGATGCATCCCGCAATGACGGGAGCCATTCCGATGGATTCGGAGACAGTGCCCACGTCTTTGAGCTCAAGGATGAACGCTCCGAAGATGGCCGGAATGGAAACGATGAACGAAAACTCGCCTGCGTCGATGCGGGGTACGCCGGCGAACAGTGCGCCCGCTATAGTTGCGCCCGAACGCGAAATACCGGGCAGTGTGCCGATGCCCTGTGCACAGCCGATGATGAGCGCCTGTTTTGCGGTGAGCACATATGGTGCCGGGGCGTCGGCATCAGAGCACGGCTGCCGCTTTTTCTCCTGCCAGCTTGCGGCGCACAGTATGCCGCCGGTCAGGATGAATCCAATGAACACCGCCTTGAGGGGCAGGGCAGGGATAAGGCGGCTGGTACCGACGCCGATGATTGCAGTGATCGCAGTGGTGGTGATAATGGCGGCAATCAGCTGCTGGTGGGCACGCTCTGCCAGAGCCTGTTCGTCCGGAACGGTGCGGCGTGTTATGAGCCGAAAAACTGTTGCACACAGTGCGCCGAGTTTTTTTCGAAAAAAAACGATAACAGCCGCGAGCGTTGCCACATGGAGACAGACGTCAAAAAGCAGTGGAATATCGTCATACGTGAGCAGGTGCTGTATAACAGTCAAATGCCCCGATGAAGAAACCGGCAAAAACTCTGTACTGCCCTGTACCACGCCGAGCAGTATGCCTTGTCCAATTGTCATGCCGCAAGTATAACAAAAAATTTATATATCAGTACAGCATCTCTGGGATAAAAATGTTTACAAAAGCCGCTGTAATCCGGTATAATTCTTACTACATAACCTTTGGAGCGTTCTATCCATCCGGTGTGTTTACAGCGGATGATATGTGCGTTTGTAGCAGTGCCATTTTGTAACAAGCACAATCGTCTAAAAAAACAGCGGAAATAATTTTTCGCTGTACGTGTGTAGTGATAGAGTAGCGTTATGAAGCAGCAAAAAAATCAGGTTATACGGGTTCTTTTTCCCATCGGTTTAAAACTTGCCCTTATTATCGGTGCAATCGTGCTGGTGTCGCTGTCGACGGTGACATTTTTGAACAGCTATTTTGTTGGCAAGGATATCCGCATTACTGCTGAAGAAAATAATCTTGCCATAAATGCACGCGCTGCCGGCACAGTAGAAGACAAGTTGCTGGGGCTCCGTGCAAACGTTTCTCAGCTGCTTGACATCATTACCGTTGCGCGTGGTGTTCACATGACGATGAGCCAGCGGGCAACGGAGTTCTTCTTTGAACGCAATCAAGATATAGCGGCTATATATGTTTTGCAGGCAGACGGCTTGGAAAAAAATAATGCCAGCGATATGCGCATCATCAATGAGCGCTTTTTCGATGCAAATGAACTGGATGCTACTGTCCCTGATGTATTTTTATATGCGCATCAGGAGACGTTGTCTCGTTCCTGTGCAGGTGAAACGCTCGCGTTGAATGCATCGCCGTTTTTTGAACTTGGCGTGATGGCACTCCTCTTTCCATACGTTGAGAACGGGCGCGATCAGGCATGCGTCGTTCTTTTTTCAATAGAGAGCTTGTCCGATATTCTGGGGGCGGGTTCAATCAATACCACATTCCTTATCAACGATTCCGGGGCACTGCTCATTCATCCGGACGAAAAACAGATTTTGCACGGCATCAGCATGCAGAACCATCCACTCATTGCGTCGATTCGTGAGCAATCGCGCGGCAGCGATGGTGGCCGCCAAATCGCTTATACCGAGTATGATGAGATGACAGGGAAGTCCGTTGTCTATTACGGCGCATTCCAAACTCTGCAAGTTGCGGACACCATTATCGTTACCACCGTTTCACTTGATGTTGTGCTTGAGGGCGTGTATACGACACGGCGGAATAATATCTATCTGACGGTTGCAGTGTTGTGCATTTCGATTGCGTTGATACTGCTGTTTACGCGTTTTGCTATTTCGAATCATTTGCGACTGTTGACGCTTGTTGTCGGTGAAATCCGCAAAGGTAATTTCAACACAAAACTCATTGATGAATTGAAGGTAAATCGCCATGACGAAATTGCAGTACTCAATCAGAATACAAAAGACGAACGTGATTTTTTGAATATGTTTGCACGATTTACAAATCAGGGAGTGGTAAAGGTGATAGCGACGCAGTCAATCAGTTTTGACCCGACTTTAAAAGACTGTACTATATTTTTCAGCGATATCCGCGGTTACACAAAAATTGGCGATGATTTCCGCGAACGGTACGGCGACCGCTCTGCTATCCATATCATCAATTTTTTGAATGACTACATGGAGCGCATGGTTGACTGCATTGTTCTGTCCGGCGGCAACGTCGATAAATTTGAAGGCGATGCGATTATGGGCGTGTGGGGGCTGCTGCGCGATGACGATCTCAGTTATGAAAGTGGAGCGAACACAGAGCCGGAAAAAATACAGCGTCAAAACGAACATGAAAACAACGTCAAAAAAGATGCCGTCAATGCGATTCGTGGAACGATTGCTATGCGGTATGCGCTGATGAAATACAATAAAGATGCCGAAAGCTTTATTCATACGCATGCGGATGAGCCAGATGCTCCTTTTAAGCCGCACATTCAGATTGGCTGCGGACTTAACACCGGGCGTGTGACAGTCGGTGTGCTCGGCTCACAGCATAAAATGGAATATACCGCGATTGGTGACGCAGTTAATTTTGCGCAGCGTACAGAAACAGCCAATAAACTATGTGGCACCGACATTCTGATTTCTGAAGATACGTACAACGTAATAAAGCGCGACTATATTCGATGCGCTGAAAATAATTTCCGTCTGCAACCTGAATACGAAAAAGATGAAATCATTGTGGAAGCGATTCCCGTGGCGATTTCAATTCAAGGAAAAGGCGACCAGCAGTTCTACGGAGTCGTCAATATGCCGCAGTTTGATATAGCAGCATTTTTTACCGCGGCAGACCGCACTTTCCACTTAGACAGCGCGTGTGCACGTGCAATCGGTCCGTCTGGGCCAAAGACATTAGCTGAAGTACGAGCGATACTCAACATTCCGTCACCTGATTTTACAAAGGTAGATCTTGATGAAGCAGAAACCAAATCAACCGTCAGCCGATAATCCCGCTGCTTTATTTTGGACAGCCGTTGTGCTCTGCATCTGTGGGGCGATTATCAGTCTACTACTTTTCTTCTTGAGCTATTTCCGTGCGGTTATGCGGCGAGACCAACTGCCGATTGCGACAATCACCTTTAAGTATAAAACAGCGCAGCGGAAATTTATCGACCGCGTTGTGTGGGATCGCCTGTATCAGTCAGCTCCTGTGTACAACGGCGACACGATTGCGACGTCAGCGTTTTCTGAGGCGACAGTCCGCTTTGTTGACGGCAATGTGATGGAATTGCATGAGAACACCATGGCGCAAGTTTTCATGGATGCTGATAACGTAATGAGTGCTCACCTTGAAAACGGTTCCGCGGTTGTCGATGCAAGCGATGCGGTGCGGGGCATGTCGTTCGGAACAGAGGACATGCAAGTTGCAATCGATCACGGTTCGGCGGTCAGCGCCTTATCCTTCGGTGCATCCGGCGGCAGCATGGACGCGGTATTTCAGGTTCTCAGCGGAGTGGCTCGTGTTGGTGGTACTGCACTTGAAGCAGGGGAAGAGTTTTTTACCGGGCAGGGAGTGCACAACCGTTCATCGGTTGTCGTTACGTGCCCTGCCCGCGAAGCGAAAGTGCTCTATCATACGGAGGGGGCGGGTATAGTTCCTTTTACGTGGCGCCTGCACAACATGCCTGCCGGAACGCCGCTCCACCTTGAGCTTGCAGCAGACAGCCGCTATGAAACG
>JAFUFE010000162.1 GCA_017470085.1 Treponema sp. | reverse complement strand
TTCATTTTTTTTTGAAGGCGCTATTGTAGTATTTTTCAATACCGACAGAGGTGGGCGGGCCGTGCCCCGGCATGATGATAGTGTCGTCGGTTTGGGAAAAAATTTTTTTTGTGATGTGTGCACGAAGCAGACGTTCTGAATACCTGTTTGTCGTGCTGCCGATTGTTCCTGCGCCCAATACGTCGCCGGTAAACAGCACGTTTCCGATTTTGTACACCATCGAGTCTGCGGTGTGCCCCGGTACTGTACAGTAACTGACGGTCAGTCCCGCCGACTGGAAAGTGCCATCTCCGGTTATGACGGTCGTTTTGTGTCCCGACACTTCCCAGTCAGCGGCAAAAATTTTTGGCTCATAGATTTTCAAAATTGTCTTTATGCCCTGAACATGACTGCCGTGATTGTGAGTGATGAGTACACCGGAAAGACTGTTCCCTCCTCCTTCTATCTGATCGATGAGTGCTGTAGTGATACGCCCTGGATCGATGATGAGTGCATGGTGTGTCTCTTCATTGATGACGATATAACAGTTTGAGAATCCACCGATGTTGAGATGAAAATAAATTTTCATCATATGATTCCTTGGAACAGCGCGCTACCGCGTTCATCAAAAACGGCTTCGCGTGTATTCGACATTTTAAATGAAACATTTTCCTGTCGCATATTCATGAACAGCGTTTTTTTGACATTGCAGTTTCTGAACGACGTATCTATCAGCTCCGCATTGATGAATCGAGAATTGTATAGATCGGAATCATCGAATGAAGACTGGAGCGCCCGAATGCCGTTGAAATTGCTTTGAATCATGTCGCTGCCGGTAAACAGCGTGTGCGACATGGTGCAGCCGGCAAAAGAGGTGAACAGCGTGTTGCAGTTTAGCAGGTTGCAATCGATGAATATGGCATGGTCGAACATGCTGATACGACTTTGTACGCCGGTTGACTGCACGTTGATGAACGTGCAGTGCTGAAAGGTACAGCCGTACAATCGCTTGCCGGTCAAATCGATGTCAGTAAACGTGATGCCGTTCGCATTGAGCCCGATGATTTTATCGTGCGTCGTGATATAATGATGAATGCGCGCCGTGATTTCTTCGGGACGGGGGGTGTGATCCAGGCAATACATGCCGGTGTCGGTGATATCGCCTTTGGAGGAGAATGCCGAAAGTGCGCGGTTAGTGCAAGCGTGTGCGGCACATTTATTGAAAGTAAACATACTGTCTCCAGCATATCACAACGCACCGCGATGGACAATCGAGGTATCGCCAACCATCGATAGCAGGAACGTATTGCGTTTGTGTTTGTCGCAATCGACTGCGTTTGTTTCAGGGCACGTTTTTCGGCCTTGTCGTTCCGGAATCAATGGATTACAATAGCGCTATGTGTTGGAAATGCGGTACAACGATCGATGTCGCCGAGTCAATCTTTCGCTCTTCGACCTGCGCGGTGTGTGGTGCCGATATGCACTGTTGCCGGAACTGCCGTCTGTACTCGCCCGGTGCCCAGTACGATTGCGCGGAAACAGCAGTGGAGCTTGTCCGTGAAAAGGAGCACTCAAATTTCTGCGACTTTTTCTCTGTGCGTATGGATTTTTTTCGTCGCACCGACGCCGCTGCTGCACAACGTGCGCGCGATGCATTCAACAATCTGTTCGGGAGTATAGCGTGCGAGTAGACTGTGCGTTTCTTGATTCCGGGACAGGGGGGATTCCTTATATGCAGCACCTCATGGAGCGCGCCCCGGAACGGCAGTGTGTGTATGTGGCGGATAGCGCGCATTTTCCCTATGGAGAAAAAACACCCGCGGAAATTATAGAACATGCACTTGCCGCAACAACGCTCATAGTGCGGCAGTTTTCACCGCGGGCAGTCATCATTGCGTGTAATACAATTTCAGTGACGGCGTTGCCTGCGCTTCGTGCAGCATTTCCCACTGTTCCCATAGTCGGCACCGTTCCGGCGATTAAGCGTGCGGCAGCGATTTCTCGCAACCGTCGCATTGGGCTGCTTGCAACGCGTGCTACCATCGCACATCCATACACCGTACAGCTGGAACAGCGGTTTGCCGCGGACTGTACGATTGTGCCGCGTGCAGATGGGACACTTATTGCGTTCATAGAACACGATCTATTCGGGGCGTCAGCAGTTGCACGGCACAACGCAGTGGCGCCCGCGGTTTCATATTTTTTGGAACACGGCTGTGATACGATTGTGCTTGCGTGCACGCATTTTTTGCACATGGCAGAAGACATCGCACAGGCAGCTGGTGCTGGAATTGCTGTTATCGACTCACGCGACGGTGTGGTCAGACAGGCACTGGCGGTGATAGCGCACGAAACTATCGGAGCGAAAACCTCCTGTTCTAACACATGCAACATTGAAGAAGGAAGAAAATCGGCTGTGTCGCAAGATCCCGTAACCGATAGACACGCTCTTTCTGTCGGACACATTTTGGGAAACGGCACTGTCTACGTCTCCGGTTTTACCCGGCCGGCTGATGAAGCTGAATACTGCACGCTCTGCGCCCGTCTGCAGCTGCCGTTCGGTGGATTATTGCAGTAAGCTGCTGTCCGGTGCTCCCCCGAATGCGCGTGGGCGCAGCAGGCATATCGTTTGATGCGGATGCAGCTTCTGTATTACATTGATTCGAGCGTCTGTTTTATTGTGTCGATGTATTCCCATGAATCGAGCACCTTTTCTGCGCGCGGGGAGGCGATACGTGCGAGATCGCCTGTCATATGTCCTGCTTCAATCGTAGCGAGCGTCGCTTTTTCAAGCCGTGCCGCAAAGTCAGAGAGCTCTGGTGTGCCGTCGAGTTTGCCGCGTTGTGCGAGCGCTCCCGTCCATGCAAAAATGAGCGCCACCGGATTGGTCGACGTTTTTTCGCCGGCCTGATAGCGGTAGTAATGTTTTTGCACGGTGCCGTGCGACGCTTCATATTCAAATGCACCGTCCGGGCTCACCAGTACGCTCGTCATCATGGCAAGGCTTCCACACGCGGATGCGATCATATCACTCATCACATCACCATCGTAGTTTTTGCATGCCCAGAGCATCCCCCCCTCGCTCCGCATAATCCGCGCGACGGCATCATCAATGAGCGTGTAGAAATACTCTATGCCGTGTTCTGCAAAGTGCGTCTTATACCGCGCGTCGAATGTTTTCTGAAAAATTTCTTTGAAGTGGCCGTCGTATGTTTTTGAAATCGTGTCTTTCGTGCCGAACCAAACCGATACGTTCCGATCAAGTGCGTATGAGAAACAGCAGTCGGCAAAACTTTGAATCGATGTGTCCAGATTGTAGATGCCCTGAATAATACCTGCTCCCGGCATATCCATGATTGTCTTACGGAATACCGTGCCGTCGCTGCTCGTAAATACGAGTTCCGCTTTCCCAGCACCCGGCACGGCAAACTCGCAGTTTTTATATACGTCGCCGTATGCGTGTCGCCCTAAAATAATCGGTCGTTTCCAGCATGATACCGTGCCGTGCACATTCCGAACAAAAATCGGTGTGCGGAATACCGTGCCGTCAAGTTCCGCGCGGATGATTGCATTCGGGCTCGGCGTAAGATGTGTCAGCTGGTATTCTTTCATCCGTGCAGCATTCGAGGTAATCGTCGCACACTTGACTCCGACACCGAGTCGTTTGATGGCATGTGCCGCCGCATAGGTCACGTCGTCATCGGTTTCATCACGTTTTTTCAGGGCGAGGTCATAGTATTCTGTTTTCAGATCGATGTACGGCACGAGCAGCGTATCTTTGATCACGTGCCACAGCACCCGCGTCATCTCATCGCCATCAAGCTCGGCGATTGCGTTTTTCATGTGAATCTTTGCCATGCCTCAATTATAGTGGATAGCGCGGAGACAGTCGAGCGATATGCGGTGATGATGCCATTTGCGTTTTTGCTAAAACCACACGTATTGACTGCGTTTTTCTACTGTTAGTTTCAACGTATGCGGTTACACCGCTTTTGACGGTGCTCTAGTATTCACCGTGCACAAACTGCGGACGGGTTTGCAAAATCACGGTGCATATAAAATTTGCGCAGCCCGCTTATTAAAAAAGTGACTGTGTTTTGGGGAACACAAACTGCGTTAAAAAAAATCTCACTGCATATTTTTAAAGAGCGATTACATTTTTCTCATGCACACAAGTACTATGTGCAACAGCACTTTTGCTGGTGCACCGGGCGCGCAATCTTGCGGAAAGCGGATTCGTGCAGTACAATGTCGGTATGGTACGGCATTTTTTTTGTGCGGCGCGCTGGGCGCTGCTGTTCATGCTGTTCGGTGTTTCAACGTGGGGCGCAGATTTTTATTGGATACAAAATAAATTTTCCGGAAATTGGAATGATGCCTCGAATTGGACGCTGACGGCTGGCAGTACAAGTCCTGCGAGTACTTATCCGCAAGCTGGCGATAATGCATATATCAGTGAGGCGGCGACTATCACTGTTCCGATTGCTGTTACTATAGAGAGTCTTACCGTGTCAGCTCCCAATGGTTCAGCGATAGCAGCGACGCTTTCTGGCGCTGGCAATATGGGGGTGGACTTCATCGTGCTGGATCGGAATAGCGGGACGAATGTTAATTTTACTATGGGTGTCCCCTGTACTGTCTCTGCCGGTATTGATATCACTGACGCGTGTGCACTGACGGTTACGAACAGTATGACGGTGACCGCTGCCGTGAGCCTGTCTGGCACCGCACAGCTGAATGTCAACAGTGGAGCAATGGTGCAGTGTGATGGGATACAGACAACCAGTGGCACCAGTACGCTCACAGTGAACGGCATGCTCACTACAACGGGTGATATATCCGTACACAACGGTACCGTCGGGAGTAGCGGTACACTCACTATCGACAGCACCAATCTGGCAATAGATACAACATGGAACAACAGCGGCACCGTGGTGACAAGCGGGCCGGGGACAGCAACTTCTCTGCCGAGTGGGGCGGTTGAATCCGGTACGTGGCGGTATACCGGCGGCACGGTGTGGACAGCATCCGGTTTTACGTACCATATTCTGGATGTTGCCGGGATGGTTAACGTGCACGATTCGTGCACCACCGACACACTGACGGTGCAGAATAGTGGTCAGCTTTCTGTACCGGCCGGCGGTTCGGTCACGGTGTCATCCGCATTTACAAACAGCGGCACCGTGGCGGTAACGGGGAGCGGCTCTGTGATGGCCACTGTCGCCACATGGAACAATACAGGGACAATCACCTTGGATGCAACCGGTACGGTAACACCGCCCGCCTCCCCCGGAAACGAAGCAGGAACGTGGACATACATGAATACTACCGGGCGCTCGCTCGTTCCTCATCCGTATTATCATTTGACAGTGAGCGGCGCTGGGGCCGTGACTGCCAGTGCAGCTGTCTCCGTTGGAAACGCGCTGACGATCAACTCTGGTGCATCGCTTGTTCTCGGCGATTACGATTTGACGGTCAGCACATCGTTTACGAACAACGGCACTGTGACGGTGGGAAACGGTGCGGTGAATCTGCCTGCTCCGCGACCCGTGGGCAACTGGATATACGCCAATTCGAGCGCGCGCGATTTAATCGACAAGGACTACACCAATTTGACGCTTTCCGGAGCGACCGTCACGGCCGTGGCGGCGGTAACAGTAACAGAAGACCTTATCATACAGTCAGGAAGTACGTTAGACCTGGTATCGTTTCATTTAACTGTTAACGGAAAAATAGTAAATTACGGCACGGTGCGCCTTATCGGGGATCAAACCATTTCTGCGAACACCATCACCAATAACGACGGCAGCACGGTTACCTACTACGGCAATACCGGCACGTGGAAAGACGGCGGCACGGTTATCCCGGTGCAGTTCGGTTCCGCATATTACAACCTTGTGTGCGATTTCGGCGCTGAAGCTACCGCCGCGCCGTTGTCTAACGGAAAGTTCGGAAAGCAACTCCAGTTTACTGGCAGCGTTACCGTACGGCATAACCTGCGACTTCGCGGTGTGTCTCTACCGGATGAGCATACAATCGTCGTTACCGGGACGGCAAGTGCTTCCATCACGCTCGGATATGTGCAGGATGCCACCGATTCGAACGCTGTGGGGAACTATCTGCACGTCATGGTAGATCTGGTGACCGTTACGGGGCTGGGCAGCAGCTCTATAAAATATACAGCGTTCAACTCGCGGGGGCAACAGGGCTCCACACCGAGCAGTGATGTCGGAAACGACGTCATGCAGAAAAACGGCTGGTTTTTTCCGCGCCATCTCCTGCCGTTGGAGAATGTTATCTGCATTGCACCGCTCGGCGGAAAGACGCTCTATGTCCACGCAGATGACATGCGGTTTTTTACCTACTCTGCCGAGCAGCTGTGGAATTTAATTCGTATCGTAGACGGGAGCAACAACAGCGCGGCAGGACAAGGTATCGCTTCGGATGCGATCCGTCTGATTCAGAGCGGCGGCACCACGGTATGGTGCGCCATTCCGTTGGAGTATCCCGTAACGCTTTCCCACATTACCGATTATTACTTGCGATACAAAGTGAATGAAACTGATTCAAAGCCGGCTTTTCACGCGTTGAGCGATTTTGCCGTGGGCGCGGTAACCAGCGTTCTGGCATATGATAACGGCACGGTGACTGATATATCGACACAGGCGTCGGGGCAACCGCGGTCTGGTCGCCGGGTACAGGATTTCAACGCCGAAGCGAACAATGCACTCCAGGCGGAGCGGAGCATGACGATAACGGCGACAGAAGCATCGGCAGCCGTAACAGGAGTGTCCGTCGGAGATTTGACACTGGTGGCAGCCCGCACTGTCCCAACGGCAGGACGGCTCCCGCCCTATATTCCCGGCGCGTGGCGCGTCTGGTTGCCGTCTGGTGATTCGTGGAATAATCCGCTGATTCCGCTGGAAGGCGGTTTTACACAGATAAGAAAAAACAGCGATGCGTATGAACTGGTGTACGCTGAAGCGGACGAACAACTGTACAATGCTCAAAATATTACTCCAGTGGACTGGAAGACCGGTGATCAGGTTACCTTTTTGTTCCAGCTGGATGATTATGTGGTGTGCCATACGCCCGAGGTGACGAGTGCGGGAAAGCCGAACATAAGCGCCACATCGCCACTCTACGCACTCCGTTTTCGTACGCCAGACAACATCCTGTCGCTTGACCTGTGGTCGTTTAAACTGGCGAGCGTCGCTTTGCAAGCGGGGGGTGTTACGATTTTGAACAACGTTATCAATATTAATGCCGGTGACGTTACGACGCTGAATGTTTCGGTGCCGAAAAGCGGGCAGCTCCGCATCATCGTGATGGCGCTCGATGGCAGCATCGTTACGTATCTTGCCCAAGAGACGGCTGCTGCCGGCGCGCGGATAAGCGCGCAGTGGGATGGGCGCACTGCTTCCGGAACTGCCGTTGCGCGGGGGCTCTATTTTGTGCGCGTGATAGGCTGCGGTATTGACGAAACGCGCAAAGTCATGGTGGTGCATTAAATGTGCAAAAACCGCCGCGCCGTTTAGCCCGCCGTGGACGGGCGCCGACTGTCGGTACGGCAGGAGGCGTTCGCGCCGGATGAAAAGTCTGGCGCGAATGAAGTGGTGAACGGAACCCGGTAAGGGCGGTTGCCGCATCGACACGCTCCGGAAAAAAGAAAAGCGTCAGGGCGTTCTGCGCTTTCTGCTTTTTTCTGTCTATTCCCGGCGCCCAGCGGCTCCCCAGTTTGGACGCATTGCGTTTTGTATACGCCTGCGCTACAATGACGGCATGGTCAAACGAAATACTGGGTTTGCATCTGTAGCTGCGGGCTATCTTTTTCCTGAAATTGCCCGCCGGCGGAACGCGTACGAGCACGCGCATCCCGATGTCCGCGTCATCAGTTTGGGTATCGGCAATACGACGGAGCCGCTTTCTCCACACATTGCACAGGCGATGGCCACCTATGCGCAGGCGCTTTCTACCCCTGCGGGATATTCTGGCTACGGGGATGAATGCGGTGCGCGCGCGCTCCGTGAAAAAATCGCAGCGGTGTATTACCGCGGCATCGTGACTCCGGAAGAAGTGTTTATTTCCGATGGTGCAAAGTGTGACATTGCCCGCGTGCAAACGGTGTTCGGCCGTGACGTACGCGTGGCGGTGCAGGATCCCGCCTATCCGGTTTATGTGGACGGTTCGGTGCTCGTCGGTGCTGCGGGAAAGCATGTGGATGGCCGTTATGATGGCATCATCTATCTGCCGTGTACGCCGGAGAACGGTTTTCTGCCGGATCTTTCCGTGGTGCCGGATGACAGTCTTATCTATTTCTGTTCGCCGAACAATCCGACCGGCGTCGCCTCAACGCGCGCTGAACTGACGACGCTGGTGGAATACGCCGTCGCGCACGGATGTATCATCATCTACGATGCGGCGTATGCGCTTTTTATTCGGGACGAACAGCTCCCGAAATCGATTTTTGAAATACCGGGCGCGCGTTCCTGTGCCATAGAGGTCAATTCGTTTTCAAAGCCGGCAGGTTTTACCGGCGTCAGGCTCGGCTGGTCGGTAGTGCCGCGCGAGCTGGCGTTTGCGGACGGCACGCCCGTTGCGACTGACTGGACACGCGTTATGACGACGCTCTTCAACGGTGCGTCGAACATCGCGCAGCAGGGCGGGCTTGCCGCGCTTTCTGAGACGGGCATGCGTGACATGCACAGCACGATAGATTACTATCTTGAAAACGCGTGTCTCATCAGCGATACTATGCGGGGCGCCAACTTTGCGGCAGCAGGCGCGCGTGTTTTCAGTACGGGAAATGCACCGTATGTGTGGGTTGCATTTCCCGGCCGCTCAAGCTGGGAACTGTTCGACGAGATTTTGTCGACGTGCGGCGTTGTTACAACACCTGGCGCCGGGTTCGGCCGCGCCGGGGAGGGCTTTCTCCGCTTCAGCGCGTTCGGCCACCGCGATGACGTTGCCGAAGCGTGCCGTCGCCTTGCGCGTCTTTCCCTGTAGCGGGGACAGTGCCCCGCCTACTGGGTGAGCATCTTTTTCCCGTCGGTGACCGTCCGCGTCACGTATCCGCCGTTTCGCTAGCCGCTCTATTAGAGCGCCGTTTTATAGCCGATGCTTAAGCGGAACAGGTTTTCCCAGTCTATATAGTAAGAGCTCGCTGTGGTTGAAAACGGATTGATGACGACTGGCTCAACGCGCAGCATGGCGTTGAACTCGCCGGTGAACAGGTGCGTTGAAAAATACACGGTCGGGGCAATCGATAACCCACCGCTCAGTATTTTTTCTGGCGATCCGGTGAACAGCTCGGACAGATTGTTCTTGAGCGCTACCGTCAAGTTGCCACCGATTGTTATCTGTTTTGACCGCGCATACAGATTGTCGTTGTAGATGCCTACGTTGAAGCCGAGCGGCGTGCCCGTTAGATACAGTGAATTGTTCGCAGTGTCAATCGGGAGGTTGAACAGCGTAAAATGCAGGTGTGTGCCTCCAATGCGAAAGCGCGGCTCCAGAATCACCCACAGAGAATCCTTTATGGTATCCGAATCGAATTCCGGCTTCCGTTTGAACTTGACGTTGCTGATGCCGGCCTGTATGAACATGGAATGGCCTTGCGCGTTGCCTATGAGCATAGTCATGCCGGAGTGTAGGTACACGTATCTGATGATGGCGAATACATCTTCCCCGCCGGCATCCACTTTACCGATGGGCATGCCGAGCCCTGCCGACAGGTCGAACGTAAAGTGTGGATAAGCACAGGCAAAGCGGAACGCCGTGTTCAAGGAGACATAGGTGTCAGGGTCTTCGGTATTTTCTGAATTGACGTATAAATAGAGCCCGGTGGCAATGGGGTGCGAGACAAAATGCAGCACATCTCCCACACCGATTCCCTGCAACGGGTAGATTATGGAGCCGGAAAGCCCCAGATGGTTTTCCATAAGTTTTGACGAAATCGGGCGGATGCCGAATTGCCGTTGCAAAAATATGTCCGATCCCGTCGGCTCATAGGTGCCCATAAAGACGCTCAAATAGTTGACCGCGTCTTTTCCGAGTGGCTGCCGCCATAAGAGCGACAGTTCATCAAAGTTGAACTCGGCGGGAATATTTTTCAAAAATGCTCGCGTGTTCGCCCGGCTCGTCACGTTTTCCGTTGTCCGGAGTGAAACTTCAGTGCGGATGAACACATTGTCCAACAGGCTGAATTGGCCGGCGAAAAACAAGTTCAGATTGACGCCCGGCCATTTTTTCTCGCCGCCGTCAATTATGTATATATCGCTGCGGACGCCAGCAGAGCCGGAAAAGAAACTTTCTGCTCGCGCAGCGTGCGGTACGGCGAGCGCCATACAACAGACGAATGCGCTGATCAACGGTTTTTTGTGCATAGAAATGCTCCTATGGTGGTATATAGTGGTTTTGTTTTCTTTATTATGGAAAAGCTGCATAGTATATTGTCGGCAAGAACAGGACGGTACACAACTTTTTTGTTGCCGTGTCTTTTTGCGGCATTCCGGCCGTCTGCTGTCATTCCGATTCAGTTTCGTTCCGCCGGTTCTGGCTCTTCCGCTGTGTCGCGCTCACGGCAGCCTACCCGCGGCGGCCTGGTCGGCTTCTCCGGGGTAGTCATCGTGCCCGATGTTTCCGAGAAAAATACCGGTTGTTTTTAGCACATGATTCTTGTTAAAAATTTCAAATTTTTACTTGAGTTATATCCTATATTCATATATAATGGGGTGATATGAGTGATTATCTTGATCCAAACAATGAAGAGCTCTTAAAAGACTTTTTCTCCGAAGCAGAACAACAAGTCGAAACGCTTGAAAGTAATGTTTTGGTTATAGAAAACGATCCGACGAATCGTGAAGCTATCGATGAAATCTTTCGTGCAGCACATACGCTCAAAGGCGGTTCTGCCACGGTTGAAATGAAAGAGATTTCTACGTTCACGCATTCAGTGGAAGATATGCTTGATGAAATCCGCTCTGACCGGCTTGCCGTGAGTGGGCCGGTGGTGGATGTTTTGTTAAACTCGATAGACGTCATAAAAGCGATGCTGCAGGCGCGGCAAGACGGTTCCATATATCAGGAGAATACCGACGGTCTGGTGCAGCAAATTCATGCGTTTATTCCAGCCAAAGGGGGAAGTGCACCGGCACGGAGTGCGCCAGCTGCGTCTCGTGCCCCCGCGCGGCCTACTGCACCGGCGCCTGCCGCCCCCGCGCCAGCTGCTACTGACGACACATTTACACGGCCGACGTTGACCGAATCAGAGTTTGAGGAGCTCACCTACGCCTGCGGGCAAGGTGAAAAGCTCTGGTGCGTTTCCGTACGCTTTGACGAAAGCAATCCGATGAATTCAGTCGGCGGCATCCAGGTGTTTGCTGCACTGAAGAATTTAGGAAGCGTACTCCGCACCATCCCCGACTTTGATGCGCTCTACGAAGACAATTTCTACGAGTTCGTTTTTTACTATATTTCTTCGCAGGCGGATCAGACGACCATTGAAGATACAGCGTTTTTGAACGATGTGACGCTCGCGACCGATGCACAGGTGGTAGAGTCCTATACCGCTCCCGCAGCTGCATCATCTGCGCCGGTCGTTGCAGCGCCCGCTGTTCCGGAGCCAGCATCCTCATCGGTTGTTGAGCCGGAAGCGGCAGCTGCTGAAACTGCTGGGGCACCGGCTGCTCCAGCGGAAACGCCCGCCGCCGCCCCAAAAGAAGCAAAGCCTGCTGCCGGCGCCCAACACGCGTCGCAGTCTGGCTCGGTGTTGCGCGTTGATTCGCGGCGTATTGACTACCTGCTGAATCTGGTGAGTGAAACGGTCATCACAAAGGCGTCGTTCAACCAGCTGTCAGTGCAGCTTGCAAACGATTTGATTCAGTTCCAATCTATTGAGAGCAGTTTCAAAGATCGCATGCATAAGCTGTTTGAACAGTTGCCGCAGTACCTTGAACAGATTCAAAAAGGCACGCCGGCAAAAGAAGTCAAAAATCAAATTATGGCCGACTACGGCAACATGAGCGGTATGTACGATGAGTATGACTCCGGCCTCAAGCAGGTGACCGATCGGTTCCGTTCCGCCGTGCAGAATCTAGGACGCATCGCCGGCGAGCTACAGGAAGGCGTTATGAAAATCCGTATGGTTCCCATCAGTCAGATTTTCAACCGCTTTCCGCGTGTCGTGCGCGACTTGCAGCGCGACCTGAACAAAAAGATTAATCTGGTTATTGAGGGTGAAGATACAGAACTCGACAAGACGGTGGTAGACGATCTGCTCGACCCCATTATGCACTGTGTGCGGAACTCTGTTGACCACGGCGTTGAGTCTCCCGATGTACGGAGCGCGGCAGGAAAAGATGAAACGGGCACCGTCTTGCTCAGCGCGTCAAACGAAGGCAACATGATTGTTATAGACATCGTTGATGACGGTGCCGGTATCGATGTGGCAAAGGTGCGGAACAAAGCCATTCAGAAAGGCGTTATCCATCCGGATAAAATCATTTCCGACCAAGAAGCATACCAGCTCATCTTTGAGCCGGGCTTTTCCACCGCGGATAAAATCAGCAGCGTTTCCGGGCGCGGCGTCGGGCTCGATGTAGTCAAGACGATGATTGAAAAGCTCAACGGCACCGTCACGGTTACGTCTGAACTCGGGCAGGGAACACGTTTTAGCATCAAGCTGCCGCTCACGCTTGCTATCATTCAGGGGCTCCTCGTGCGCGTCGGCAAGGAGATTTACTCCATACCGATTGCGTCGGTTATTGAAAGCCAGCGTATCAAGCAGGATGAGATCAACACAATCGACAACTACGAGGTGCTCAACGTCCGCAACGAAGTCATCAGTATTTTGCGCCTGTCTCGGCTATTCGGCATTGACTCCGACACAGACAACGAACAGTACTGTTTTGTCGTTATCGTCGGTTCACAGGAAAAGAAAATCGGCGTGGTGGTTGACGCGCTCATCGGTGAAGAGGACGTGGTTATCAAGCCGTTGCGCGATCAGTTTACAAATTCTCCAGCGATTGCAGGGGCATCTATCCTCGGTGACGGTTCCGTGTCGCTTATTATCGATGTGAGCCAGCTTTTGCAGTTGGGTATTCAGCAGAAGATAACTGCCCAGCAGACGACGGACATATTTGGAAACTAAGGCAGGAACGATATGGAATTAGAAAATACAATCGCGATAGCACAGACAGAGGCGGCGGAAAACGCGGTGCAGGAAGAAAAACAGGGGCTCGCTGTCGTCGATTTTCGCATGGTGACCTTCGAGCTCGCGGGGAAAGATTATGCCATCGACATCATGAACATAAAGGAAATCATCAAGGCGGACCGCTTTACGTATGTGCCGAATACGTTACCGTTTGTGCTCGGCGTGTATAATCTGCGCGGGGAAATCATTCCCATTTTGGATCTGCGGCTGTTTTTCAATGTTGAGATTCCGCCAGAAAACGGCAACACGTTGAAGAACCTGATTATCCTGACCGTCGGCGAGCAGCTGTTTGGTGTCGTCATCGATAAAATCGACAAAGTTGTTGGCGTGTCGAAAAACGCGGTTCAGCCGCCGCATCCGCTTTTTGGCGATATCAATATCAAATATATCTCTGGCGTTGTCGAAGCGAACCGGCGGTTGTACGTGCTGCTGGACATCGACCGTATCTTTACGACGCGCGTTGCCGACGCCCAGATGCAAAAGCGTATACAGCAGCAGGCAACCGCCTATACGGCGCCGATTGCATCGCGTCCGGCTGATACGGGAAACCGCGCACCGGCTCGGCCGGTATCGCCGGTGGCCGCCGGTCAACCAAAAGCGGCAACAACGCAGCAGGCAAAAGCAGACGAAGAGCGTGCCACGAACCTGAAATTCATAATCGGTAGCTTGCTAACGTACAAGCACTTTGTTGTAACGCCGCTGAACGAACAGTGGGTTAAAGTCCGTTTTGATGAGTGGGTGCAGGAGCGCGGTAAAGACCGCATTCAGCTGCAAAACGAAGAGGACGCGACGGCATTTTTGAAACCGTTCTGGTCGCGGTGTACCGACACCTGGTGGACAAAGGCACTTGCCGATGAGATTTTCAAGCTGCTGCCAGACAACAGTGCGAAAAATATCTATGTGTGGAATCCCGGCTGCGGGCGCGGCATGGAAACGTATTCGCTCGCCTGTGTGCTCACTAAACGCTATCCACAGGCAAAGATCAAAGTCTATGCGCAGGACATTGACCTGCTCAGTGTTTCCAACGCGCCGCTTCTGACGGTGCCGGCAGAGGTTGCCGGTGAGTGGTTGCTGCCGTTTTTAACCACCACGGTCAATGGCGAATACACATTTACACAAGACATAAAAAACAGTATTATGTTTGAGTATCATAACTGCACGCACACGAATGCGTTGCCAATGAATGATATTATTTTTGCTCGTGACGTCCTGTCATTGATAGACGAATCACAGCAGGCCTCGGTCGTTTCTGACTTTAATGAAAAGCTGAAAGACTCTGGCGTATTGTTTTTAGGCGAACACGAAGTGTTACAGCCTGAAAGTGGTTTTATGGAACGTTCCGTTGGTTCGCTGACGGCGTACAATAAGTAATTCTAAGAGAAGGAGAGGTAAACACTAATGAGGGTCGAGTATATTAATCCTTTCGTTGAAACTTCGTACAGGGTTTTAAAAGAAATCCTTGGAGACTCTGACGTAAAACGCGGAGATTTGTACTTAAAATCGACGGCGATGCCAGTCATGGGTGTTACGGCGCTTGTGGGACTTGCAGGTGATGTGGAAGGTCGCGTACTGTTTGACATGACGCTGGAAACGGCACTTGCGGTAGCGTCAAAGATGAACGGCGAAACCTTGCCGACATTTGATGATCTTGCAAAAGCGACTATCAGCGAGCTTGCAAACATCATTACGGCACAGGCGGTTACCAAGCTCCATGAACTCGGCTTCCGCTTTGACCTAACGCCGCCGGCTCTGTTTGCGGGGCAGCAGATGGAAATTGCGGCTCTTGGCGGTACGTCTGATACAGTAGAGGCGCTGATTGTGCCGCTCATTACTGACTGCGGTAAAATTGAAGTCAACGTGGCTATACGCGAACGTGCATAAGGGGTATTAAATGAAGACAAAACAAGATTTTCCGACAATCAATGAACGGCCGCCGGAAGGATTAAAGCTTGACGGAAGCAAGTATCGTGTTCTGGTGGTAGATGATTCGGTATTCGTTGCCAAGCAGCTTGGACAGATTCTGACGAGCGAAGGCTACGAAATTATTGCCGTGGCGGTGGACGGACAGGACGGCGTTGACAAGTACAAAGAACTGTGCCCGAACGTCGACTTGGTGACGATGGACATCACGATGCCGCGTATGGACGGCATTACCGCGCTTGAGCAGATCATGAACTTTGACAAAAACGCATGCGTGGTTATGGTAAGTGCACTCGGGAAAGAAGAACTCGTAAAGAAATCGTTGCTGCTCGGTGCAAAGAACTATATCATCAAGCCGCTTGACCGCAAGAAGGTGCTTGAGCGCATCTCTACTTCGATTACAAAGAAGTAAGTCGTACCGGCTCACAAGAGTGTATATGTCTCTAAAGGCACAACAGGCGATAGCCGTCTGTTGTGTTTATTATGTTCATATGTAATTCCGGGTGAGCGGTCAGTTGAGCGCGGAGCCGTGCGATATGTGCGTATATTGTCTTGATGCTGAGCGGGCGCCGTGTCTTTTCCAGTTCATGTTTAAAAGCGCTTACAGAACACGCTTTATCCCGCAGTGTATAGAAAATCTGTAAGAGCGTGTATGCGGTGTCGTGCAGTTTACACGTAGTTTTCACCTGCTCCGGAGTTTTCCTGATGGTGCTTTCCGGCGCCGCCGGTACGACAATGGGCGTGGATGGCACCGTTCGGGCGGGTTGCAAAAGCGGTATGTAGGGAAGCAGCTGTTCAGATTCTACTGTTTGTGCAATCGTGGAGAAAACGCTCCGATACGATTCTGGTTTGAATGAATCAAAATAGAGCGTCTGTAATGTGCACTCCCAGTGGCGAGCGCGGCGTTGCGGTTCTGGGAACGGGTCGTTGTAAAAAATAAGCGGCGTCATGTGATTGAATGTCTGTAAGTAGCGGTACGGATTGAAAACCGCGTGATTGAAAAGCCGATAGTCAAGGACGACAAGGTCTGGTTTTTCAATCATATTGGTGAATGCGGTACAGAGCGCATTTAAATCGGGGAAAACCGTGCAAATATTTCCGTTTTCTTCGCAGGCTGCCGTGAGGACGCGGGCAATGTATGATTCCGGAATATAAAAAAATATAACCACGCCTTTTGTTCATCGGCAGATTGCCGGCGTAAGGTTAGAATCGAAGACGCGCGGTGTTTTTTTTGAGCGTAGAGTGCGTCGGTGTGGTCGAGATCGGATTGGTACGGTGTGCCGGTTTGTAAGAACAGGGTGCCGTTGGATATCGCTGCCCGTACCGGCGGAAAGTCGTTTTGTGCTGCTTGGCGGGGGGGAGCCACATGCCATCTTGACGAGTGTTCTTTTAATTGAGTATAAATCTCTTATGGAGATACAAAAAAATGCCCGTGCATCGATTGAGGCATTGACATTTACCGAGTTGCTCGCTTTGGCGGATGAATACGGTATAGACGTACCGGAAAATCTTGATCGCGTTTTTTTAATCAGTGAAATTGTAGACAGTATGGCGGAGCGCGCTGACTTTAGAGACGAAGAGCTCCCCGTGGAAACAGCGGCGCCGGACGGTGTGGCAGGGCCACTGCCAGATATGTACAATATGACAGAGATTGAGGTACTGCTGCAAAATCCGGTATGGGCATTTGTATTTTGGAACATCAGCACGGCTGAACAGGAAGCGCTCGTACAGGATGCGCCATACGCGTTGTTTTTACGTGTCTGTTCGTACTGTTCGGCAACAGCGAAAGATGTGTGCGATGTCTTCGACGTGCAGATAGCGGAAGGGTGTAAAGAGCAGTATGTGCTTTTTCCTGCCCGCAGTGCGTTTGTGGCGGTGGAACTGTGCGCGCATACTGCTCGTCAAGACAAACTGCTTGCCGTTTCGAATCGTGTTATGCGTCCGTACGCTCCTGTTTTATCTTCGTTTACGCAGCCCGGTGAGGAATTGGCTTTAAGCCCGATTATGGAACTTTCCGGTGCACGAACACTTCTCAGGAAACGCTACCTGAGCCATCGCCAGCTGTTTTCATAGCGGCAGGAACGGCACACATGGCACTGAAAGAGATTGCATTTGTATGTACGGTACATCAGGATTATGTGAGCCCTATCAGTGCGAGCGACCGTGAGATGGCGCGCTGTTTTGAAACAATCTCGAATAGCTGTCTGCCGATTTTGAATATGTGCGCATCATTGGAGCACGATGGTGTACCGTTTAAGCTATCGCTCGTGCTTCCTCCGGTGCTCTGTACGCTGCTCTCTGATCCGCTTGTCCGGGATCGTTATGTTGCGTGGCTTGACGCGTGCAGTGCGCTTGGTGCCAAAGAGTGCGCGCGGCATCGTGGTGACAAAAACATGCTTGCACAGGCGGAACGGATAGTTGAAAAAATCCAAAGAGACAAGGCGTGTTTTGTGACGCAGTACGGCAAGGATATTGTAGCGGCGTTTGCCGGATATCAGAAAAAAGGATACGTCGAGCTGCTTGCAACGACCGGTACCCCGCTGTTTATGCCGCACTACGCTGATATGGAAGAAATCCTGAATGCGCAGGTGGAAACCGGGCTGAAAGCGCATCGGTACTTTTTTGGCACCGTTCCCGACGGATTCTGGCTTCCGGAGATGGGATACGCGGCGGGGATTGAGCGAGTGCTCTATTCCTATGGCATCAGTTATACAGTGCTCGATGCTCAGAGCGTGCTTTTTTCTGACGTTGAACCGAAGGGGGGGATATTTACGCCAGTCCGCTGCAGCAATTCACTCGGCGTACTTGCGCGCGCGCAAGAGCTTGACGACGCGGTGTTCGGTCAGTCCGGCTATGCGGCACATGCGTGCTATTGCAATCAGGCGCGGGATATCGGTTTTTATCTGCCGTCATCGGCTCTTACGCCGGTTATTAAAGACGGGCGGTCGCGGTTTCCGGTTGGGTACAGCTATTGGAACCGTGTCAACATGCAGCCGCAGGTACCGGCGGTTCACGATCCGGCGGGAACAGATGTTTATGATGTGGAGCAGGCGCTTACGCAATGTCAGACAGATGCAGCGCATTTTGTTTCGATGATCAGAGAAAAGTTATCCCGTGCGGAACAGTTGCTGCCCGGTGCGCCTGCGCTTTCCCTGGTCTGCGTATACGATCTGTCCCGGATGCAGAAATGGACGGAAGGCATGGTGTGGTTTGAGCAGGTGATCCGGGCGGCGGCACAGCATGAGCTGACACTTTCCTGTGGGACTGATTTATTTTTGCATACGTCGTCGTTGCAGAAAATCAATCCGTATTACGGCGCGAGCTGCGGTGAAGGATTCGGTGAAAACTTGCTGTCGAGCAAAAATGCGTGGATGCTTCGGTATATACGAAAGGCATGCGCGCGCATGATCGATCTGGCGGAACGATTTCCGCACGACACCGGCATTAAGGCGCGGCTTTTAAATTTGGGGGCAAAAGAAGTCATGCTGGCGCAGTCATTGCGATTGGCCGAGATGATTGACGACCGGAGCGACCCGGACGCTGCCGCAGAGCAGTTTTCTGATGCGATTCGCGCGTTTACGACGGTGTTCGATTCGCTCGGTTCAAACACCGTTAGCACCGAATGGTTGACCGACGTGGAGTTGCGCCATTCTATTTTTCCGTGGATGAATTACCGCATTTTTGGGAAAAAGCGGTAGCGCATACAACGGACTTTCTGTGCAAAACCGGGCGATTCGGGCGGTGGTGTGGCGCGCGTCCTTCGGTGGCGAGCGGACGTTAGTCAAAGAGCTGGGCGTCGTGAATATTCTGATCGAATTGAAGCTGGCGCTCTGCGCTCTTGATGCCGTTTTTTACCGGACTGAAATGCGGGTCAAGCGCCAGCGCCTCTTTCCAGATGGTGATAGCTTCTGAAAAGTTTCCGCACGCGAACTGTTCAAGCCCTTCATTGTAGAGCGTATCGATGCGCTCTTGTATGTGAGCGCGCCCCCGGTCGCCGAAGTTAATTTTTGCGGACAGGCTGAAGCGGTTGACGGGATTGAGCGACGATGTCAGGTCGAGCGTATAGCTTACAGTGAAGCGCACTCGTTTAATTTCGAATTCGCCGCCGAGCGTAAAGCGGGGGTGCGCGCCTTTGATCTGAAAGCCGCCGAGTGCCGAAACAAAGCTGGTGATATGAACGATGACACCAGCGTTGAGCGTCCACATCTGGTACGCTTTAATGTTGAACATATTGAACGGCTGCTGAAATCCGAACGCAAAGGTGAGCGGCTTTATGATGCGCCATGACGCACCGATGGTCATCGCCGTTGGCAGCGGGTTGTCAAGCGTAACGCCGGATGCACTGCCGAATCCTGTGAATGCGGCTCCCACGTTTATGAATGAAATGCCGACGGTTACGTTCGGATCGCGCGCGTGGTAGAATTTAAATACATTGAACTGCATCATAAGACCAACGTCGGCCATGAGCGCAAGGGCTGATTGCGCGCGTCCGGATCCGGAGATAAGCGCTCCGGTCAGTTTATCCGTATAATCGGGAATGGCGCGCCAGGCGGTCTTAAAATTGATGCCTGCCGCTATTCCTTTGAACGTGTAGCCAGGAAAAAAATGATATGACGCATTGAGCGTACCGACTGTTTCCGAGTAATAGCTTTTTGCAACGCGGGAGCCGAGGTAGTCGTATTCGGTGAACGGCACGTAGAACACTTTGATCTGGCTTCCGAGTCCGACGTGTCCCAACCGTATGGTGCCAGCGAGTGTTTCAAGCGCAGAGTCAGCGATCCATGCGTTGTGAAAAAGCGAAAGCTCCGTATTTTTCAGCAGCGCGCTCGCAGCGGGATTGTAATCAAAGAAACTGGTGTCGTCTGCAATGCCGGCATACGCCGTTCCCAATCCTTCCGCTCTGCCGCCTGCAGGAATGAGCAGGGAATAGAATGAGGCGACACCGGCATTTTTGTCGGCAAGACTACTGAATGCATCCGACAGTCCGGGGGCAAATGCAGTGAAGTCAAGCGAATAGACGGCGTGCAGCAGGCATACGGCGAGGAGCGGTAACAGCGTTCGCTTTACTGTTGTTTTCATTGCGATAGTAGTATAAACTAATTTCGGCACTTTTTATATATCTTATTAATAGAAAACGGCCGAAAATAACAGTAGGCCGTCCGTCTGCTGCCGGTACTCTCTGTTGTTGATTTTTTTTATGAAAAGACAATGCGCCGCTTTTTTTGCTATCGCAGTATTCTCCCTTGTGCTGCCGCCTATTTTCTGTCAGGCGGCGAACAGTGATGATGTGCCGCTTCTAACGCTTGCAGAAATCGATCAGCTGATTCGTGATACAAACTATAACGATGCATTGCCAGCGCTCGCACGATATCAGCGCGAGTATCCTGATGCATTCGATGCCGCGCAACGGCGTATACAAAAAATTTTCACTGCACGCAATCGGTATTCGGCAAAAGCAGAAGAACTGATTGACGTCATAACAAACGATCCGGGAAACAATCGTAAAATTCTTGACATCATCGCTGAACTCGATGCACTTGAGCGGCATCCGTCTGCGCGGCAACTTGCCTTTATTGCAGAGGCGCGCGTTGCCGCACAGTTTAATTATTACCGCGCGCAGTTTCTTGAGTTGCAAGAACGCGCCGCTGCGCTGTTTGCTGCGGGCAACTATGTGGGAGCGGTCGAAGTGAACCGTTCCGGCTTTTCCATGTATCAGGATGATTTTTTTGAAGAGTACGATGGTCAGCAGATTGCACAAACAGCGCGCACTGCATTGGCGGCGGTAGACACAGATATTGAGCGGTACCGTGCGATTCAAAACCGATTCTCTCAAGCGTGCGATACATTTGTTCAAGCGGTGAATCGTCGGAATGCGAGCGATGCTGCTGCTCGCTTTACGGCGGTACAGGCGGTCTGTGCCGATTATGCCGCACTACGCAACGCGTTCGTCGCTGAAGGAAAACGGTTTGAAACGCTCTTTGCCCGCATCCGGGAAGAAAATCCTGCTGCCACCGATGCGTCATTTCTTCCGTTCGTTTCCCGTTTCATGTTCGGTCGTACCGGAGTTGAGCATGCTGGCATCGTCGGTATTGTGGACGGTCAGTGGGATATTCAGATGAATCGAATGAAGAATGCGGTTGTGTCGGCGGTGCACGCAGAAAACGCCGCCTTTGCTGAACGCGTTGCAAACGGATTTCTGGACGGGATTGCTGCCGGCGAAGTGTTTTTGGCAGCGGCGGAGAATTTGAGTGCAGTCGGCATACAGGTCAATAATTTGTACACGTTGCTCACGGATGAAGCCGGCGCCGAGCGCTCCACATATCCTGCATATGCGGCGTCTCTTATGTATGAACGCGGCCTGATCGCTCTGCTACAGGAGGCGCTCAATACGGCGCACCAATTACAGGAAGAGAAAGCGCGCGCGGCGGCACTTGTGGCTCCTGCACAACCGGGCGCCGCTGAACGAACGGCAGGCCCCTACGCGACACAGATGCGTTCAGCGATTGCGCGTGTTGCCGCGGTCGTTACCGCAATGTCGGGGGAATATGCGGAGCGAGCTTGGGCACAGGCATATCAAGACGCGCGCCAGCACGCTGACACGGCAGATGCCGTCATCTCGTGGGAAACGCTTGAGCGCGTCTATTCCGCTGGAACGGCAGCGATACGGGCACAAGCACAGGATGAGATGCATGCACTCTGGCAGCGCGTGGGACAGTACTATGCGGCCGCCGGCACAACGTACGTTGCATCCGCACGGGAAGAATATGCAGCGGCACAGGTGATGATTGACGGCACGGTACAAGAAGACGATACGACACCCGTTGTGCGTTATCCGCAGGAGGCGCTCACTCGTCTGGAAACGCTCGCCGCACGTGTTGCTGCCGACCGTACGTTACTGACCAACGCGCGGAATGTGATTTCGGGCAGTGGTGACCGCGCGGTACAAGAAACCGCCGGCAGCTCACTTGATGAATCGATTGCGGCACTTTCAGCTGTCGCGCGCGCCATTGCGGCATCATCGGAGACGGCGCGCACGTTTGTGCAACGCGCGCAGCGCGCACGAAATGAAGGAGATTTACGGTATAGTCAGGCACAGACGGCGCTTAGACAGCGGGATTATGACACGGCGCGGCGTCGTGTGCAGGAAGCGCGCGCGCGTTACAACGAGTCGCTCTCATATCAGGAATCTGCGACGCTCCGTTCAACAAGCGACGGTAATCTTGCTGCGCTCGGAAATGAGATTACCCGGCTTGAAAACGAACAGATAGTCGGCGAAGTGCGTCAGTTGAAGACGCGCGCGCGAACTGAATATTACAATGGTAATTTTGAGACGGCAGAAAGTCTGCTCAATCAGGCACGTGCGCGTTGGGCGGTGACAAATGTCGATGAGGATGCGGAAATTACCAGCATGCTTGCATTGGTCAGCACGGCGCTTTCTATGAAGACGGGACGCGTTATCCCGGCGACGGCACCGCTCTATCCTGAAATGTCTCAGATTTTAAATATTGCGCGTACGTATTTTAGCGAAGGGCAGCAGCAGCTTACTGCGGGCAATCGGACACAGGGACGGGATCTGCTCCGGAAAGCGTTGCAAAAATTGCAGGAGCTGCAACTCGTCTATCCGCTTAATCAAGAAGCGAGCCTTTTAACGCTCCGCATCAATCGGGTTCTTGATCCACGAGGATTCGAGACGATGTTTGCTGAACGTGTTGCCGCGGCGCGCGAAACGTACCGCAATCCAGATATGCAGCGGTCTGCGTATACTGATTTGGTTGACCTGTATGAAATCAATCCGAATTATCCGGGACTTTCCGAGCTCATCTATCAGGTTGAAATTGCCATCGGAGTGCGACAACCACCCGTCGATACGACGGCATTGAACCGTTCACGCGATTTGACGGCGCAGGCGCAGCGAATTGTAAACGCTGCCGGGCGCGATGAAATCCGACTGCGGCAAGCGCTTGCGCTCGTTGATGAGGCGATAGAATTGAATTCCGGAAACGATGCTGCCGTGCTTTTAAAAGACCGCATTCAAATTGCAATCGGCGGTCAAGCAGCAGTTGTCTTGACGTCCGAAGATGAAGTAAAATACCAGCAGGCGATTCAAGCGATGCAGCGGAACAATATCATCACGGCGAATGCGTTAATCGAACAGCTTTTGCAAAATCCGATGAACCGGCGTTCATCAAAGCTGCTTGACTTACAGCGACAGATACAGGCGCTTTTATAATGAAACGATTTTTAGTGCGAGCACTTATTTTTTTTGCGGGTGTTGTTTCGGTATGCGCACAAGGTGGCATCTCCTCAGAGTTTTATTGGGAATCGCCGGAACGCATTACGCAGACGGATGCGCGTTTTCCGCGTTCCGTGACGGATGGGAACACGTCATATATTTTCTGGCAGGATATCGACGCGCGCGCACAGCGACTGTGGCTTTCTGTGTATTATGAAGATGAGGACGGCACGTGGAAAACGAACAGCAGGTTTGCCGGACCGTTTTCATATTCAGGCGAGGTGCCCGATGTCTATTCAGTCGCCTGTTCATCTACCGGGACGTTAGCAGCGGCAGTGCTGACTGACACGTACCGGATTACGATATTCGTTTCAAACGATGGCGGCCATTCATTTCAGGCTGTTGAACTGCCGGAACAAGAAGAGCCGCCCGTTGCTCCCCGTATCTATGCCGCTCGGAACGGTGGTTTCCGGCTGTTTTCTTCGCTCGGACAGAATGAACGTTTTTCACTGTATACTGCTTCATCTGCGAATGGCATATCCTGGTCAACTTTTAAAATCTTTGAGCCGTCGAACGGTATGCCCAATCCGTTTGTACCGGTCCTTGTTACTGCACACGATGCAGACATCGTCGTGTTTCAGGCGCATTATCAAAGTGAAAATCGTTTGTCCTACCAACTGTATGCAACGCGGTCAACCAATAATGGCGCATCATGGACGGCGCCAGTGCTTTTGACGGATGAAACATCCTTGGTCGCGGGAGATACTCGTACTTTTGCGAGCTATAATAATCAGCAGCCGTATCTTGCGCTGTTTGACGGTGAATTGTATCTCGCGTGGGAGCGCAGTTATTATGCGTCAGAAAATTCTGCAATCGCTGTGGCACGGCTGTCGCACACTGGGATTGTGCCGGGGTCTGTTGAAATGCTCAGCGAACGCGGCATCGCGAACCGCGCGGTCGTGTTTACGTATCAGGGAACGCTTTCAGTGGTGTGGTTCGATACGCGCACTGGCGTGGAGACCGTGTATATGGCGCAGAAACACGGCTCTCTGTGGGAGACCGCGCGGCTTTCAAACGGTCGCCGTGCCGCTCTTTTTGGCGCTCCGCTTTTACTGAACGGTGGCGCAACGCTCTCCTTTGTATGGCAAGAAAACGCCCCCTCGCTGTCTACAATCTATTGGTTGCGCCCCGATACGAGCGTCCTTCCGCCGACCATACGGGCGCTTTCGTTTACGGAAGGGCGTCGCGCCGCTGCCGAGCGGGTACGCCTTCGGGTGCAGCTGCCGGGCGATTCATCGGGGATAGCGGGATTGTCATGGGTATGGACGCAGGATGAATCCGCTGTTCCGCTCGAAGAGCTGATGAATCTGCCGCAGGATACGACGATGTCACTTGATGCTTCAGCAGAAGGAGCGTGGTATTTTCGGGCGCGTGCGCTCGATTATGCCGGAAACTGGTCGTCACCGGTAACGATAGTCTACTATCGCGATTTGTCCCCCCCTCATGCGCCGGTACTCATGCCGCTACAGACGGATCGTTTCGGTTTTTTGTTGTCGAATACGTTCTCTGTTTCATGGCAGCCGGACGAAGCTGACGATGATGTTGCCGGCTACACGTGGAATCTAGAATACATCGCGCCACTCGACGGTCGCATTACGGAAACCGCTCGCCATCCGATTGCGCTTTCTGATGAAGCCGTTAGCGCGGTTCTTGCTGAACTGCATGCCGCTCATGCAGACGCCGGTGCGCATGTGGAACGGCCACCGGCACGAATTTTGTCCACTGCCCGGAGCGTCTCCTATGAAAACCGGCGGAACGGTCTCTACGTATTTTCCGTTGCTGCGGTTGACACCGTCGGCAACATCGGTCAAGCGACAACGACAGTGCTGGTGCTGAATAAGTATGCGCCTGTTACTTTTATTGCTACGGTGGGGAAAGAGGTAAACCTGTTTGGCGATGTAACGCTTTCGGTTACTGGGGGGGGATTCACCTATGACGGAACTGTCAGTACCGTGTACATTGATAGCGACGGGACTGCTCCCTATGACATGACGCTAACTCGCGATGCCGGACAGTTTCGCGTGCTCTCTGACAACCGCATCGTTGATATCCGTCTCGGCCGCGATATACCGCGCGGAACGTACCGTATCGGTCTTGTACATCCTGACCGCGGACTGTATATGAGCGCTCCACTTTTTTCAATCGAAGAGAGCGGTACGGTAAAACTTGAGCAGCAGTACCGGTATGTCCCGTCGTGGACGATACACAGCGAACAGCGCCGCTGGCAGATAGAGGCTGGAGTGGTTCTCTTGTGGGCGGTCTGTGCGCTTGCAGTCATCGGTATGGTTGCTGCAATGCGCGGTATTGTGCAGACAACACGCGACGCCTATGCGGCGCGCACTGAAGTACAGGCATTGATTACAGGAGTTGCTATGTTACAAGATAAAAAACAAAAAGCGGTTGCCCTCAAACAGCGGGGGGGAAGCTTGAAATTCAAACTCGTCGGATTTACGACACTCCTCGTAGTGATGATTGTTGTGCTTGTCTCCGTGCCGCTCGGATACAATATGACGCAGACGCAGGAACGCACGCTCTCTGAAAGTTTGGAACAGCGCGTGCAGGTATTGCTTGAAAGCCTGGCATCCGGCGTGCGTGCCTATATGCCGACGCAGAACGTCCTTGAATTGAGCTATCTGCCGAATCAGTCGTCAGCGCTCGTTGAGTCTGAGTTTGTAACGATAACTGGATTTTCTTCTGACGGCAGAAATACCGGGCTGACGTACGTGTGGGCGTCGAATGACACGGCGATAGCGGAAAAAGTGGATACCGCAGAACTTTCGCTCGGTCGTTCTGCTGTTACCGATGATACTGTCATTGCGATTGCTGGCAGGATGGCTGAATTGAATGCCGCGGCGGTCAGCATTGGCGGCGACATCGCGGCAAACATCGCAGAGCTCAACGCGGAAGGCGTGCGTCTTGCCGTGAATACCGATGCGCGTTCCGTTGCCCGCCGGGAAGAAATCGCGGAGATTACCACACAGCTGACAGATCGCTTTAATACAGCGATGGCGGAACTTTCGGTAAACGGAAGCGGCTCCTATCCGCAGTTCAACAGCGGCAAGCTCGATCGTTCGACCACGGAATACTTGTTCTATCGCCCCGTCATCTACCGGCAAGGCGCGTCTCAGGAATATGTGCGCGGCATTATCTTTATACAAGTATCGACGGAAACGCTCATCGGGGATGTGTCTGCGGCGCGGAACTCAATTATACTCGTCGCTGTAATTATCGCACTCGTGGCAGTGGCTATCGGTGCGCTCGGTTCGTTTTTTCTGGCAACGCTCATCATTCGTCCGATCAGGCAACTCGCCGCACACGTTGCACAGATAGGTCAAACGCGCAACAAGGAAAAACTTGCCGGTAAGGACATCATCATAAAAAGCCGCGATGAAATCGGCCGGCTTGGTGAAACGGTCAATGAAATGACGCGCGGTCTGGTAAAAGCGGCGCTTGATGAAAAATTGCTCATGGACGGAAAAATCGTCCAACAAACGTTTCTCCCACTTGAGTCCGGCGCGCACGGCAAAGAAACCATCGCGGCGCTCAGAGAGACTACCATCGAATGTTTCGGCTACTATGAAGGGGCGTCGGGGGTTTCTGGGGACTACTTTGACTATAAAAAACTCGATGACCGATGGTATGTCATCATCAAATGCGATGCATCGGGTCACGGCGTTCCGGCTGCGCTCATCATGACGATTGTAGCCACGCTGTTCCGAAAATATTTCGAATCGTGGACATATGCACAGAACGGTACGCGCATCAACGAGCTCGTGATGCAGATAAATGATTTCATCGAATCGCTCGGCCTCAAAGGCAAGTTTGCAACGATTATTGTCTGTCTGTTTGATTCGACGAATGGCGACACCTATCTGTGCAATGCGGGAGATAATATCGTGCACATATACGATGGAGCAAAACATATGCAGCGGGTGCTGACCCTGCCTGAAACGCCGGCTGCAGGGCCGTTGCCGTCATTCATGGTTGACATGCGGGGGGGATTTAAAGTTGAAAAAATAAATATTCGCCGTGGTGACGTGCTGTTTTTATACACCGACGGTATTGAAGAAGCAACGCGTCGTTTCCGCGATCAGTACTTTGCCGTTATGAAATGCGCCGAGCCGGGGCTCGCGGACGGAGCGCAGCACGGAAATCACAAAGTGGGAGAAGAGTCCGAACAGCTTGAGGCAGAGCGCGTACAGAACATCATAGAAGCGGTGTTCAATCGTCGCGAGTATATGCTCGAAAAGGCGCATAATCCGGAGCCCGATGAAATGCTGCGGTTCGATTTTTCAACGTGTGCGGGCACCATAGAGGAAGCTATCATCGCGCTTGCGTCGGTAGAAAAAGTGTTCCGCCTCTATAAGGCGCCTGACGTAACACCGTTCGATACCGTGCGCGTGGACAAACGGATCGATGCGTTTTTGCGTGCACACTTCAATCGCTACGACTACTATTGCAGCGCGCAGAATGAGCTTCCGAACGAGCAGAACTATGTGGAATACACAAACGTGCGTGAAGATGAACAGCTCGATGACTTAACGCTGCTCGCCGTACGGCGGGTGTAATTCGTCTCATACGCATTCTTGCCCGCGGCACTCGGTACATTCACCGCTTGCGGGGCGTTCCGTTCTCGGTACAGTGCACATATTGGTGCGGCGCATACTGGCTTGTGCGCGCGGGCCTACAGCCGCCGTGCGGCATCAATCGTGCCGGTGGCGCGCCTTTTTTGCGTTTTCTGTTATCAGTTGTAGGATGATTGTACTCTTGAATCAGTTGTTTCTGATGCCAACATACCTTTTTTGTGCGCTGTATCCTCATGTATGACTGATTGTGAATAATTTTGCGTAAATATTGCGAAAAATAGCGTATTTTGTGAATTATTTTGATTGACTTTGACCGATTTTGGTGTATACTGAAAGAACGTTTCAAAACGCCGCTGAAATGGCGCGGCATTTTGAACTACGAGTTTTCATTAAGAAAACTCGCTCACTCACGTGTGTGCGTGTGCGCACCACCTGCACGCGCTCGCAAATTGAAATTTGTTCGCTTGTGCAATTTTAAGGAGCAACAAGAGACAGCTGTCGCGCACGTTTCGGTTTTTCGTAATTGAATGGACAGTGAGCGATAGTCGTCTAATCGTGCGTCAACAAGGCTGCACACAAGAGTGTCGATGTGTTTTTACGGTGAGTTTTCTTTCAAAAACACACGGCCTATCAAACGCGCGACAGGCGCACCGATTCAACGGCTCGTACAACTGCTGTTGTGCGCGCTGTTGAATCTTACGGAGAACTATGTTTGCAAAAGAGCGACACATGAAAATTCTTTCGCTGGTGGCGGAAAAGCGCAGCATGACGGTGCAGCAGCTAACGGACGAACTTTCTGCTTCCGAGTCTACTGTCCGCCGTGATCTTGCGACGCTTGACTCGCAGGGCATGTTGGTTAAGGTGTACGGTGGAGCCATCGCCAAAGGGATGGTGTTTACGAGTACGGACGATACAGTACGACAGCGTAAAGGACACCACCACGAAGCAAAGTCCCGGATTGCGCGATATGCGGCGGCGCTCATAGAGCCGAAGGACTTTGTATACCTGGATGCGGGGACCACCACGGAGATGATGATAGATTTCATTACGTGTAAAAACGCCGTGTTCGTTACGAACGGTTTTTCGCACGCACGACGGCTTTCCGAACGCGGTTTTTTGACGTACATCCTCGGTGGTGAGATTAAGATTCCCACTGAGGCGGTCGTTGGGGAAGAGGCGATGGCAAGCCTGGCAAAATACCACTTTACCAAAGGTTTCTGGGGATGCAATGGCATCAGCCCGAATTCGGGGTTCAGCACTCCCGACATAAAGGAGGCGCTGGTCAAGCAGGTGTCCATGGCACACACGCAGCAGAAATTTGTGCTCAGTGACGCGAGCAAGTTCTCGCAGATTTCCTGCGTGACGTTTGCAGCTTTCTCTGACGCTACGGTGATCACCGCTGGTCTTGAAAGCGGCGCATACAGAAAATTTCCCAATATCGTGGATGTGGCATCATGATTTATACCGTTACCGTAAATCCATCGCTTGACTACATCGTGGACGTGCCGCAGTTTGCTACCGGCGTCGTCAACCGGAGCAGGAAAGAAGTCATCAATGCCGGTGGGAAAGGTATCAACGTGTCCATCGTGCTGAAGAATCTGGGAGTTCCGAACCGGGCGCTCGGGTTTGTCGCCGGATTTACCGGGAGCGAGATTGAATCCCGCCTGGTGGCACGGGGCGTCGAAACTGATTTCATTCATCTGGCGGCGGGCGTTTCCCGGATAAACGTCAAGCTTCGTTCCGAAATGGAGACCGAAATCAACGGGGAAGGTCCCGATGTGACCGACACTGACATTCAAGCGCTGTACAAAAAACTTGCTGTTCTCAATGCGGACGATATGCTGGTGCTCGCCGGGAGTATTCCTGCGGCGCTGCCCCAAACGTTCTATTCTGATATCATGGCGCGGCTCGAAAAAAATGGCGTTCTGTTCGTCGTAGACGCTGCGGGCGACGTGCTTAAAAAATCGGTCGAGTATCATCCGTTTCTCGTAAAGCCGAACAATTACGAGCTGGGAGATATCTTTGGCGTGGAACTGACCACGCGGGCGGCAGTGATTCCGTATGCCTGTGAACTTCGGCGCAGGGGTGCCCGCAATGTGCTGGTATCTGTGGGAGAAGCGGGGGCGGTGCTTGCCGCTGCCGACGGTCGAGTGTATCAGGGTGCGGCGCCAAAAGGAATATTGGTGAATTCCGTGGGTGCAGGGGATTCCATGGTAGCGGGATTTATTGCCGGCTATGCTGGTAATAAATCGTACCGCGAAGGGTTGCGCATGGGTTTGTGTGCCGGGACTGCGAGCGCCTGTTCCGCCGAGCTTGCTACCCGCGATAGAGTGGCGGAACTCCTTGCGGCTTATACTGGCGACGAGGAGTAATGCGGGGGATATTCCCGAATGGCGCACAGGCACGCCGGAGCGCCTGTCAGGGAGCATATATGTTGTGAACGGTGATGCCGTTGAGAAAAAGAGGAGGACATATGAGAATCAAAGACGTATTGGCACCGGAGCGTATCCGTCTGGGCGCTTTTGCAAAAGACAAGGCCGATGCCATTGAACAGGTTGTGGCGCTTATGGTGCAGAGCGGCACAATTACTGATCGTGTCGCGTTCCACAAAGGGGTGCTTGCCCGCGAGGAGGAAAGCACCACGGCCGTGGGTGAAGGCGTTGCCATTCCGCACTGCAAGAGTAGCTGTGTAACGGCTCCTAGCATTGCTGCCATGACGTTTCTAGCGGGCGTGGATTATGACGCTCCTGATGGTGAGTCCGTCAAGGTGCTGTTCTTGATTGCCGCGCCTGACACCACAGACAACGTGCACGTGGATGTACTCAGCACACTGTCTGTGTTGTTGCTGGATAGGCGTTTTACGAACGACCTGCTTGCCGCAAAAACGGTGGACGAGTTTCTTGCTGTGGTGGACCGAGCAGAAAGCGCCAAAAATGCTGCTGCGGCGGCACCGACGGATGCTACGCCTGCAAAGTTTCCGCGCGTGCTTGCTGTTACGGGCTGTCCCACCGGGATTGCTCACACCAAGATGGCCGCTGAAAACCTTACCAGAGCGGCGGAACACGCAGGTGTTACGATTAAAGTGGAGACGCACGGTTCGGAAGGGCTCTCAAACAGCTTAACTGATGAAGACATCGAACATGCGGACGGTATCATCGTAGCGGCGGATATCGCTGTGCCTATGGCGCGCTTTAACGGCCGCCCCGTCATACAGGTACGTGTTGCAGATGGCATTAGAAAAGCAGACGAGCTGGTTGGCCGCGTGCTCACGGCGGACGTTCCCCTCTATCGTGCTGCCGCGGGCGAAGTGTCTGCCGATTCCGGAAACACGAACGGCGCGGGACATTCCGCGTACAAGCACCTGATGAACGGCGTTTCCCATATGTTGCCGTTTGTGGTGGGCGGTGGCATTTTGATAGCTATTGCTTTTCTGATTGACGGCTTTGCGGTAGATTTGGACAGCCTGCCCTTTGACCGACGCGGTGACTTTGGTACTATCACGCCGATTGCTGCATTCTTTAAGAACACGGGCGGTGCCGCGTTCGGCTTTATGCTGCCGGTGCTCGCGGGATTTATTGCATTCAGCATTGCAGACAGGCCGGGGCTTGCGCTCGGTTTTGTGGGCGGCGTTATTGCAGCGAGCGGCAAGAGCGGTTTTCTTGGGGCGCTTGTGGCGGGATTTCTAGCCGGTTATGCTGTGCTGCTGCTTAAAAAATGCTGTGCACGGCTGCCCAAGAGCCTTGAGGGCACCAAGCCCGTGCTGCTGTATCCGCTCTTCGGCATCTTGATTATGGGGCTCGGTATGACCTTTGTGGTGGAGCCCGTCGTAGGCGCCATAAATACGTGGTTGAACAACGTGCTCGCCGGTATGGGCAACGCGTCTGCCGTCGTCATGGGGCTGGTGCTCGGCGGTATGATGGCCGTGGATATGGGCGGCCCGGTGAACAAGGCAGCCTACGTGTTCGGTACGGCACAGATCGCAGCGGGAAACTACACCATCATGGCGGCGGTCATGATTGGTGGCATGGTGCCTCCCATCGCCATTGCGGCGGCGACTATTATCTTCAAGCGCAAGTTTACCACCGAGGAGCGCAAAGCTGGCCCGGTGAACTTCATCATGGGTGCCGCGTTTATCACGGAAGGCGCCATCCCCTATGCGGCCAGTGATCCCGCCCGCGTACTGCCGTCATGTATCGTGGGCTCGGCGGTGGCCGGCGCGCTGTCCATGCTGTTCAAATGTACGCTTATGGCGCCGCACGGTGGCATCTTTGTATTTCCCGTGGTCGGAAACTGGCCGCTGTACCTAGTGGCACTGCTGGTGGGAGCCGCTATCAACTGTCTTATGCTGGGCGTGTTGAAAAAACGGGTACAAGAATAGTGTGTGCACGTGTTCTCCCGGTTTTCCAAGACGAGAGTGAGGGGAACACAAACGACGTGTCGGAATGCAGCGTGCATGATACAGCGGTGCGTGCGGTTTATTTTTGAATTGTCGGAACGCGTACGGCCAGATGCGCGCTGATTGCGTCATACGGTACGTTGTGCGTTCATCGTGTGGTGAAAAGAATGCGCACTATCGTTGCATTGGTGCGCGGTTCGCGCACACGTGGATGATCGAGTTTTCGAGAGAAAACTCGTAGTTCAAAATGCCGCGCTATTTCAGCGGCATTTTGAAACGTTCTGTTTGAGACACCTGCAAGTCGGTGGGCGCTAGAGGGGGGGAGCTGGTATACCAGCAGTGAGTGTTCAGAAGGAGGATACTGCATGAAACAATTTGAATACACTATTACCGATGCGCTCGGCATCCACGCCCGTCCTGCCGGTGCATTGGTTAAGACGGCACAGCAGTACGAGAGCACCGTTACGCTTGAGTGCAACGGCAAAACCGCCAATGCAAAACGTCTGATTGCCGTAATGAGTTTGGGTGCTAAGCAAGGACACGTAATGCACGTGAGTGTGTCTGGCAGCGATGAGGAAAACGCTGCAGAACGATTTTGGAAATTCCTTGAGGACAATCTGTAGGGCGTGGGAGAATGATCTGCGTGGTCGGTTTCAGTGCAGCTGTGTAGGCGTGGGGAATTCGGTGGGTGCTGCATCGTCTGTGCTTCGGCATACAGAAGAGAAGTACGAATGATTTTTAATGGTGATATGTTTTTTACAGGACGGACAATATGAAACAGTACCGTGGAGTATCACTCTGCGCCGGTATTGCCATCGGCACTATTCACGTCTTAAAGAAAGCGGCGTATGAGGTGCCACGAAAAGAAATCAGTGATGTAGAATATGAATGTACACGTTACCGTGCAGCGCGTGATACGGCGGTAGAGCAGCTTCAAGCAGTGTACAAAAAAGCGATAGAGGAAGTGGGGCAGGACGCTGCGGATATTTTTGATGTACAGTCGATGCTGCTCATGGATGATGATTGGAATGATGCTGTGTACACCGTTATCCGCGGCGAGCACGTTTGTGCTGAATATGCGGTACATCAGAGCGCTACACATATTGCAAAAATTTTTTCTGATATGGACGACGAATATCTGCGCGCTCGTTCTGCTGACATCACGGATGTATCTCGCCGGGTGCTCACTGCTCTCTGTGGTCGCGGTGATGAATCGTTTTCCAGTGACGGTTCGGTCATTCTTGCCGCCACTGATTTGACGCCTGCTGAGACGGTGCAGTTGAATACAGTATCGGTGTGTGCCGTTATCACTACAGACGGTTCGCCCCACTCGCATACCGCGATTCTTGCGCGCACCATGAACATTCCGGCGATTGCAGGCATCGTCATTGATGACGACTGGAACGGAAAACTCGCGGTGGTGGATGGCGGCACTGGCGAACTGATTATTTCGCCTGACAGTGCGGTGCTCGCAGAAAAGCGCACGGCACTGCGCGCAATAGATGAGCAACGTATATCACTGCATAAACTGAAAACGGAAGACACCGTTACTTTGGACGGCCGGCACATCGATCTGTATGCCAATGTCGGCAGTATTACCGATGTAGCGTGTGCTGTAGAGAACGGTGCGGAGGGCATCGGTCTGTTCCGCAGCGAATTTTTATATGTAGGACGCAGCACCTGTCCCACGGAAGCGGAACAGTTTGCGGTGTATAAAGCTGCGGCGGAAAAAATGCAGGGGAAAAAAATAATCATCCGCACGCTGGATATCGGCGCGGATAAACAGGCGGACTGTCTACAGCTTGATCGGGAAGAAAACCCAGCGTTAGGATTCCGCGCTATACGGATATGCCTTGAACGCCCAGAACTGTTTAAAACGCAGCTCCGCGCCATCTACCGTGCGTCTGCTTTTGGGAACATCGCCGTTATGTATCCGCTGATTATTTCCGTAGACGAAGTGCGCCGTATCAAAAAGATTTCTGCCGATGTGCGCCTGTCCTTAGATGCAGCGCATATCCCGTATGGTGTGGTGGAAGAAGGTATTATGATAGAAACACCTGCCGCAGTGTTGATGAGCGCCGCGCTTGCAGCAGAAGTGGATTTTTTTTCAATCGGTACGAACGATTTGATACAGTACACGCTTGCCGTCGATCGGCAGAACGCCAGGCTTGCATCTTTTTACGATGCTCATCATCCTGCTGTGCTGCGCGGAATTCAGATGACAGTGGAAAGTGCCCATAAATATGGCCGCCGCGTGGGCATCTGTGGCGAGCTTGCCGCAGACCCGGAGCTAACGGAAATGTTTATCACGATGGGGATTGACGAACTTTCGGTTGCACCTTTGGCAATCCTGCCGCTGCGGAAAACCATCCGTTCCTTAAAATGCAACAGCGAGTGAAACGTCAGTTTCAAGCGTTGTTGCAGTGGTGCGCGCCTCGCGCACACGTGAATAAGCGAGTTTTCGTGAGAAAACTCGAAGATAAAAACGCCGCGCTATTGTAGCGGCGTTTTTAAACATTCCTTAATTTTGAACGGTGAACGATTTTCAAAAACAAAAGCTATTCAAAACCGCGCGGTCGCAATGAAATGAGAGCGCGCAATCAATACGCGAGTTTTCGAGAGAAAACTTGTAGTTCAAAATGCCGCGCCATTTCAGCGGCGTTTTGAAACGTTCTTAAAAAATGCAACAGCGAGTGAAACATCAGTTTCAAGCGATGTTGCAGTGGTGCGCGGTTGTGCAGAGCACACGCGCACTACTGCACAAAGTGTACAACGATACGAGCGTGCATAAAAATAGCTCGATGGTAGCGCGTACGGCGATCGATAAAAACATGCAGTAAGGCCGCACCGTTTTATCAAATGAATAGTCAGCGGTCACTCCTATTTTGTTTGTACCAGACCGATTCGTTTCCGTGGCCAGAAACGGAAGACTGCGTTTCCGAGGATATAACGGCTTTTTACTGCTTGCGGTGCACTGTTCGAGTAATATGTGACTGAAAAATCATCAAGCGCAGTCAACGGCACCAGCGTGCGGTTATATGAATGCCGCATGTCAAGCGAATTAAATCGGTTGTCTCCCATCATAAAGTAGCTATCGCTTTCCAAATAGTTAGGCGTTCCGTCGGGGGCATTTGGCGGAAAGAGCGGCATATTGCGCTGGTCAAGGGATACCACATATCGATGGAGTTGCTCTGCTCGTTCAAGAGCGCGATACAGTTCGTCATCGGAAAATATATTTCCACTCGCTCCTGAAGTGATGAGCTCTGCGTCTCGCACGACGATCTGTCCAAAGCATTCTTTTATCATCAGGTTCAGCCGATAGTTGGCGTCGCTGTATATATCCCCCCCTACAAAAGCGTCGTCTGAAGGTGCATTCACTATCCAGTCCGTCATGAACGCGGTAAACCAGGCGACGCCGCCAGTTTCGGACAGCAGTCGGCGGGTTATCGCTTCGTGCGAGGTGAACAGTTCGTATTCAAAGAGCGGCACGGTGAGCGAACCGTCGTCCTCTGCCACTGGAGGAGCAATCCGGGAGAATGCGGCAGCTATCGAGCGGCAGCGTTCTGCAACTTCCGGAATGTGTAATTCTCGACGCTCTGCCTCACAGTCGAGTAGCGATTGGAACTGTGCGCTGCTGACGGGAAACGTCTGTATGCCGCGGCGCGTTGCCAACGGTACTGTGTGCAGGTTCCACGTAGCAAACCGGGCGTCGCTCTCTACGGGGAAAAACTCAGGCGACTCACGCGTCCGCGCATATAATGTGCCGTCCTGCATGACCAGCTGTTCTCCGGGCAGTCCGCAGATTCGTTTGACGAGTGGATCCGCTTTCAGTTCGCCGTGTTCATCGCGGTTCAGATTGACCAGCGTCAGCGTTAGCATATACAGAAGCTGAGATGTAACCGTCTTGACTTCTGATTGCCGATCCATGCGATAGTGCGGATTTCGGAAGACAACCACGTCGCCGCGTTTATACGTGCGGAACACCGGTAGTCCCACATCAGACAGCGGGAATTGGGGGCCGCTTGCTGTCTTGAATACAAATACGCGGTCGCCAATCAAAAATTGCGGCACCATGGATTCTGACGGAATCACGTAAAGCTGCAATATAAAAATCTGCACGAGCAAAATCGTAAAAACCGCTTGCACAATCGCGTCGAGCCATTCCAATATTTCGGTAATAATCCATTTTCGTTTTTTACCCCCCGGGGGATAATTTTTTATATAGTGTGTCCATGAACTGCGGCAGGCATACACGCGTTTTTCATTGAGCAAGTACACTGCACCCAATGTTGCAACAAATAGCAGGCACCACAGGATGACGGTGACTACATCATACCACCGTGCGGTGTCGTTTTTTCCGGCACGACGCAGGATGAATGCAATCAACATGATGTACGGCAGGTACTGGAACAGCTTGTGCACTATCGGAATCCGCGCCGGCTCATCGCGAAGAAGCACTGCGTAGGTATAATATGCAGTAGCTGCCGTCCCTGCCGCAGAGATGATAAATGCCAGTATACTGATATCCCCTGCCCGCGGAAAACAGAAAACAGAAAACACCGCAGCGATACAAAGCGCGGTAACAGTCAGAACAGACAGTTTTTTCATAGACTGTAGTATAACAAAAAAAGAGGTTTTTTGCTATAATCTAAACGCAAACCTTTCAAAAGAAAGATAGGAATAGCTAACTCTTTATAACACAACGGTTTATCATAAAAAAATAAATCAATTCTTCATCTTCAAAACCGCCGTTGCAAAGCAAATATTAATAAAATGTCAATGGAGATGTAGGAAAATGCAGCATTATCATCCGTTCAAAAAGACCATTAAAGGCAAAAACGGCAAGTCAAAGCGCGTTTTTTATTACTGGTACTATGAAAACGGCATACAAAAACAAAAGGTCATCAAAGACAAAAGCTGCAAAACAATGTACGACGCCGCCGTTTATTGCAGTCAGCTACCGCCGCCGCGCGGAAAATCGGCTAAAATCAAGGATATTGCTGCCGATATGTTTATATTCGGCAGTGAACACTTGCGTCGCCGTGAGCAGCTGGGCTATTCGTGCAAGCCCACCACTGTCAGGGCAAAGCGACAAATGCTTGATTGTATCGTGCAGCAATTCGGCGAATACGATTTAGCAGACGTCAAGATTGCGGATGTATTCAACTACCTTATGCCACAAAACCGCACATTTGGCTGGAAAAACAGGTTTATCAGCACTTTGCGCGACGTTTACCAACAGGCAACTTTTGACGGAATGACCATCCCCGTTCCGGACTTCCCCACATTCAAAGGCACGAGTAAAAAAGCCGACCCGTTCAACGATGACGAGCTGCCGCTTTTTCTGAATCGCAAAAACTTTTCCTGCGAGCGTAATTACTTGCTTTTTCTGTTGATAACCACCGCAGGATTGCGTGTTAGCGAAGCGCGGGCGTTTCAGGCGCGGCAGTTTTTGCCAGATTTGCAGATGATACTTGTGGACGGATTCATGGACGGAGCGAACAAAACCAGAAATCCTTACAACAAATGTGGGTCAAAAGAGAATCCAAAATGGCGGCTTGTTTTGATTCCAGAGATAACGGCAACCGTTCTTGCCGCTTTTCTTGCAGAAAACAGGCTTGACGGGAACGATTTTGTTTTTACCACCACGAGCGGAAACACATTGCGCATCTGTTCAATCCGCTGCGCGTTCTTTTCGGCGATACGGCGGGCTGGAATTGCCGCCGACGGGCGGCGTTTGACGATTCATAGTTTACGCTACACATTCGTTACCCGCACACGCGCATACCTTGACGCTGATACCGTGCGGCAGATGGCGGGGCATACGGCTATTGAAATGACCGATTATTACACGCGCCGCAAAATACAGGACGATAAACGCAATTTATCCGCATATATTGGGGTTGCAAACAGGTTTTTTCAGTTGGAAAAAGGGTAGATTTTGTTAAAAACAGCCGCAAAACCGTGGAAATTGGCGCGTTGGAATTTGGGTGTTTACCCGAATTCCAACGCGCTTTTTTTGTCTGGAATTTGGGTACGGAATTTGGGTGAATTTTTTTAAATTTTAAAAAAATTCACCCTTTTTCCTTATATATTTTATTTTAAAATTTACTTTTTAATTCTTTATATTATAAAGAATTAAATACAGTCAGTAAAAGTAAAAGGCGTTGTGTCTAAAGTAATGAGAGAATTTAAAAAAAAACACCCAAATTCCACGGAATTTGGGTGGAAAAATTTTTTAAATTAGAAACACTATAAAAAACTGGCTTTTCCCTTTTACCGCGTTTACTAAAACTGTAATTTCAAGCGTTAAATGCTTATAACACAAAGATTTAACATCATTTCAAAACGCGATTTCAAACTTTTACCGCGCAAATCATTAAATACAACACAAAAAAGGTACTGTCAGCCCCCACCGCCCCCATGCAATTAGTCGCCGCGCCCTGCCCTCTCTCAAATGTGCGTTAGGTCTTGACTTGGGCTAACAATTTCCTAACAGTTCATAGTTAGCTTACACTGTTAGGCTTTACACTGTCTGTATGACGGTCTCACAAGCTGCGTTTGCGCGTATGGCGGGCGTTTCCCGCGCGTCCGTATGTGGCAAAGTTAAAAATAAAACTCTCATAGTCGATTCTGGCGGAATGATTGACACGGATAATCCTGTCAACCGTGAGTATCTGGAATTGCACCAGCAATCTGCCATCCAAACACAAACAGCCACCACACCTGCAACTGCTAGCTTTTCCGGAACAAAATCAGAGCAGCCCGCCCATGCCCCAAAAATATGTCCTGTGCCAAAACACAGAACGCAAGGCTACGCAATGACAGATTCTGCTGCCGCAACCGCCGCCGGAATCCCTGAAGAATTGCTAGGGCTTACAATCCGCGAGCTAATTGCGCGCTTTGGGACGATGCAAAACGTCGAAAAGTATGTAAAAATCCTGCGAGATTTAACTGCCGCCGACGAAAAAGACCAGCGTATGCGTGAACGCCGCATGATGCAAATACCCAAAGATTTTGTAACAAGCCAAATTTTTGGCCTCCTGGAGCAAATGACAAACAGATTGCTTGATATGCCGGAGCGCATTGTGGACGGACTGATTGCACTTGCTGCAACAAACGATGACAGCGCGCGGCAAAAAATCATCAACAGCATACGGGATAACGTTTCAATCACAATCGGCGATACAAAAAACCTTGTCATAAAACAGCTGGAGGCATTAAAAACAAACACAAACGACAATACCGACACAACTGCCGCCATACAGGATTTGAAAGAGCAGATTAGCGAGCTGACGGAACAAAGGGGTGATTGATGGTTAATGATGTAACTGTATCAGACATAGATTATCTGATTGAGCGGTTTAAAAATCTTACCGCCCGCCGCGTGTATGAAAAACCGTCTGACTTTGTGCAGCGGGTGCGCTACCTTGACAAAGAACTAACGCCGTTTCCTGGCAAATTCTCCTACGCCTACTTCCCGTATTTTGTGGAAATCGTGGATTGCTTTGCGCCGGATAGCGCGGTCAAAAAAGTGTATGTTATGAAAGGTAGCCAGCTGGGGGCAACAACAGGCATCTTAGAGCCTTGTATGTTGTATTACATCATGGCATATCCCGCGCCGCAAATGTACGCTCTGCCGGACGAGGGAATGGCAAAGCGGGCGATGGCAACAAAAATTGACAGCATGATTGACGGTGCACACGCGCGGCATTTGATTCATTCGCAGACAAAAAAAGCCGCCCGCGCAAAAGACACGGGCGACACCACGCTTTCAAAGCAATACTCCGGCGGCTACCTTCACGCCGTAGGAGCAAGGAGCGGCAGCCGTTTCCGCAACTTTTCCTACAAAATAATTCTTGTCGATGAGATTGACGAAATGCCCGATGTCATACCGCGCCAAGGAAGCGTTGAGCAGCTTGCGATAAACCGCTCCAACGCATACACTCCCACGCGCAAGATATATTTTGGTTCAAGCCCCACCGTTGAGCAGACAAGCAAGATTTACAAACTGTACTTGCGCGGCGACCAGCGCAAATTCTTTGTGCCGTGCAAGCATTGCGGCAAAATGCAGGAATTGCAATGGGCGGTATGGGATGAATCACACCAGCAGATAGGCGGCATTGTCTGGGAAAATGACGAAAACTATCAGCCGAAACTAGACACCGTTGCGTACAAGTGCCGTTTTTGCGGCTGTCTGATGAAAAATTATGACAAAACGCTGATAATGAGCAATGGCGAATGGCGGGCTACTGCCAAGAGTAGTGAGCTTGACGCGCGGAGCTATCACATAAGCCCGTTCTACAATCCGCCGGGAATGTACAGCTGGGAAGATGCCGTAGTGGACTGGGCGGCTTGCTGGGATATTAAAAACAACCGCATAAAAGATATGTCATTGTACCGCGTTTTCCGCAACACCATACAGGGCTTGCCATTCCGCGAGCAGAATATATCAATCCGCTACGAAAAGGCAGAAAACAAACGCCGCTGGGGATTCGTTCGCGGGCAAGTGCCGAACAAGATAGCCGAACGCGACGCGGAAAGCCCCGTTTTGATTGTGTGCTGCTCCGTTGATGTTCAGCTGCACAACCTTTTTGTGGATGTGAAAGGCTACAGTGCGCGGGGCGTTGTCTGGACGATTGACTTTAGAAGCATTGAGTGTGAGCCGGGCAAAACCGTTGAAGATTTTGGCGGCGTTTGGGATAAACTGCAAGACTACATCGAAAACAGCGTTTTTTACGACGAGGAACACAAGCGCGGCTACCGCATTGCAATAACGCTTGTAGACAGCGGGCATTACACGGAATGGGTATACGCATTTTGTAAGCGGTATTCAAACAGCGTGTATGCGTGCAAGGGTATGGACTGGATTCCAGATGGTCAGACCTACCGCGTATTCAACAAACAAACCTTGCAGAATTGCGGATTGAAAGTTGCTTTTCACATCAATACGGGCAAAATGAAAGACAGGATAGCAAGCACTATGTCAAAAGACTGGAATGAAAACGAACAGATGCCGGACTGGTTTCCGAATTTTCCCGATGACTTTAGAAGCGATTATTTTAGGATGTTCGAGGCAGAGGAAAAAGTTGAGGAAATAGACAAGCGCACGAACAAATACATCCGCACAGTCTGGAAAGCGATACCCGGCAGGGCAAACCACGCTTTTGACACCTACGGCTACAACATGGCAGCCCTTGAAGTGTTTGCCGCGTCTATATGCCGCTATGTGCTGAAAAGCAGCGCGTTGAACTGGGATTTGTTTTGGGAATACGCGCGGCACGAGCGATTTTTCTTTAGAGTGAAAGAGCAATAAAAAAATGAGTTGTCAAAAAATTCTTGACAACTCATTTTGCCTTATTTATCCAGCTTGTTCATTTGGGAGTTAAAGATTTTCTGGCGGTCAGCAACAGGCTTTTCTGCCGCCGGTTCAAGCCACGGTTTTGCGGGCGTTGTCGTTTTTTCAAGCCCGCGAAAATATATCATTTCAAGCTCAAACTGCACATCATCACCGAATTTCTTAAAGTCAGTTACGCGGTAGATGTTTTTGTTGTATTCCAAAAACGCGCCATCTTCATACGCACTTGCCGCCGCAGAAACAAGATTGTTTGCGTTTTCAATTTTGGAATTGACAACATGGCGCGGGTCGTACCTGTACATCTTTTTGCGCACGTTCTTGATGTAGTTTTCTCTGGGCACAGCATTTTTGTTACTGCCGCCACGCGCAGCGTCCGTTGGAATTGCAAGCCGACCGCCGCCGGGGTCATCGTGAATTCCGCCCTCCTCCTGCCGCTCCATGTACATACGCTTTGCGCCAAAAACCGCCTGCACTTCTTTTAAGTCAGTTACCGTGTCATCAGATTTGTCAAAATGCAGGTTTATACCGCCCGTTGTAAATTTGTTGCGGAGCGTAAAATCATCGTTCAGGTTTTTGATTGCGTTTTTGCGTGTCAAGGCGGCCATGACATTCACCGTTGCCACCGCGCCTTGCAGCATAAGGCGTTTCATGTCGTCCGTAAGCAAATCAATCTTATCCGGGTCATCAATGACCATCCTGTACTGTGAGCCAGCCATACAAGCCTCCTTGCACCAGTCTACTTTTCTTTCCGGTGGAAAACTATAAACTTTGCTTTACTTCATAGTTTTGCGCGGCTTTTCCGCTGATAATGGCTGTATGCTCATAGACCAGACCAGCACGGCGGCAACAGAATCAAGCGAAACCACATGGCGCGATGCGCTTGCGAACACAAAGACACTGCTTGCCGCGATAGACAAGGCAATATACGAACTTTCACAGAACAATATCCGCTCATACACGATAAATACGGGGCAGGATGTTCAGACCGTTACCCGCGCGGATTTGGCAAGCCTTTTTGCCCGCCGTACCGCGCTTTTACAGCAGATTGCCATTCTTGAAGCACGGCTGGGGATTGGAAAGCACAAACAGGTGCGGCAGATTGTACCGGGGTTTTAAGACATGGCAGAAAAATCAATCGAAAATTATTCACTGTACATAAAAGACATTTTCAACAGCGTTGCGGACGGCTTGCAGATTGACTGGAACGGCGACAAGTTCCCTGGCAGTTTCGGCGTTACAAAGCTGTTTTCGTTCGTCGATTACTGGACGCTGCGCCAGCGTTCGCGCCAGCTGTTTACCGAAAATCTGTACTGCAAGGGCATTATCCGCCGCATTTTGCGCAACGAAATCTTTACCGGGCTTGTGCCAGACGCAGCCCCGTTTGCGACCGTTACCCCCGCAAACCTTCCGCAGGACGAGCGCGAAAAAATAGCCGTGCAGTACGGCGAGCAGATGACGGAACTGTTTAACCTGTACGGCTCAAACTACAACATTTTTGACTACCGCAAAGAACTGACATTCGGCGAATTTCAAGAGCAATGCCGCCGCGAAGCCATCATTTGCGGCGACGGCATTATTGTTTCCCGCATAAACCAAGCGACGGGCTTGCCGCACTGGGATTGGATTAACGGCAATTACATACGAAGCCCCGCCGGGTTCAAGCCACGCGCGGGCAATTACATAAAAGACGGCGTTGAACTTGACCCGCGCGGGCGGCACGTCGCCTATCATGTGCAGCGCATAATAAACGGCAAGACAGTCAGCGAGCGCGTGCCGGTGTACGGCGAGAAAAGCGGGCGGCAAATCAGCTGGATGGTGTACGGCAGCGAACGCATGATAGACGAAGTGCGCGGCGAGCCGCTTTTGTCGTGTATGCTGTATATGCTGAAAGAACTTGACCGTTACCGCGACGCGGAGGCGCGGGCGGCGGTCATCAACAGCCTTATTGCCTTTATCGTGGAACGCCCCAGCACGGCGGACATTTCATCTGACCCGCTTGCAGGGCTTGCGAGGCTGAATACCGAAAGCGGAGCGCAGTCAAACCTTGCCGACAACGAGCCAGCCCCAAAGCCGGAGGTCAGCTTTGAAAATCCCGGCACGGCAATAACAAGCGCAACGGCGGGCGAAAAAATCACCAGCTATTCAACGCAACGCCCCAATGTCAATTACAAGGCGTTTGAAGATGCTATTTTAAACGCAATCTGCTGGGCATTGGAAGTGCCGCCCGAAATCGTCAAGCTGGAATTTAAAGGCAGCTACAGCGCAAGCCGTCAAGCCGACAATGAATTCCAAGTGTATCTCAAATACCGCAACTTTAAGAACGCAAAGGATTTTTGCCAGATTATCTACGAGGAGTTTATCATTCAAGCCGTGCTGAACGGTCTGCTTGATTTGCCCGGATTTATACAGGCGGTTTTTGTTTCGCAAAAATGGCACGAACGCGCCGCATGGCTTAACTGCGCGTGGAGCGGCGTGAGCCGCCCGAACGTAGACCGCAACAAAGATGTAAAAGCAAGCGCGCAGGCGTTAAGAAATCATCTTACCACCTATGACATTGAGTGCCGCCGCATAAGCGGCTTGTCTTTCAGGCAGGTTTTGCAACGGTATGTGCGCGAGCGCAATTACGCAGAGCAGCTGAATGTGAACCTTGAAAATGTTGCAAACATAGCGGCGGGCACAGCGCAGGAAATTGAAACAGAAACACAGACGGAATTAGCGTCAGAAATGATTGCCGATTCCGTGATTGAAAGACTGGAGGCGGCGCATGGATGACAAAAGCATTGTGGAGCTGATAAAGGCAATAACGGCACAGGGAACAAAACTAGATGTTGTTACCCAGAGCCTTGCGAAAGTCGAGGAGCGCATGACAAAACTGGAGGTATTACGCGAACAGGACATAAAGCAAAACGAAAAAATCGAGCAGATTTTATCGCGCTTGCAGCAAGGAAGCGAGCATTTTGAAAAAATCGAAGTGCGCCTGAACAAGCTGGAAAGCGCGGAAGGCGAAAGGGCTAAAGGCATTATAAAGCAGATTGTAGGTCTGCTTATAGCCGCGTTTGTCGGTGCGATAATCGGCAACATCGGCGGCATAATTCACTGGCTGGGAAGAGGTTAATAATGAGTGACGAAGCAGAAAACACTACTGCCGTGAGTAGTGAAGAAATGACTACTGCCGTGAGTAGTAACGACGGCAAAAGGGGTGCAAAGGATTACTCACTGTTTGCACAGATTTTTGCGGCAATCTGGATAAGCGGTTGGTCTGCCTTTAAATTCGCAAAAATCATCATTGCGGGCGATTTTGCCGCGCTTGACATTTCAGACATTGTTTTTAGCGCGTTTTCAATCGCAGCCTGCTTTGTGCCGGTGTATTTTTCAATCATTCTTGACAAGGTGAAAGATATACGATTCGGAGGTGGCAAATGAAAGCGGCGTTTATCATAATCGGCGCTCTGCTTCTGGCGGTGCTTATTCTTTTAAGCGTCTGTATTCAGATTTTCCGCGCATGGCGGAACACGAACAAAAAACTTAACGAGGCAAACACCTTGATTGCCACGCTAGAAAAGCGTGTTGAAAACGAAAAGGCAAAACAGGAGATTTTGAGCGATGAACAGAAAAAATCGGACGCAGACAAGGAAAAATTGCATAGCGGCACTAATGGCGACAAGTTTAATGCTGCTAACGAACTCTTGCGGAAGCGTCAAAATTGAATATGTGTACGATGTGCCAAACGTTGTCTTTCCGGCTTTTCCCGACCCAGAGCCGGTAACGGTTGATGAAAAAACGGGCATTGTGACCATGCCACTTGACTACTATGTGCGCATTGCAGAATACAAGCGCGATGTGGATAAAGTACAGGCGCAGCTGGAACGCATACGCGAGCTGTACGATACGGAGAAAAAAGACAGATGAAGCGATTTATGACACAGGAGCAATATATGATTGTGTATGTAAGCGGTCAGATAAGCGGCATGGAAAACAGAAACCGCTTTGCGTTTAACGATGCTGTTTTGAGCGTGAAAAACGAACTTGGCAAGATGTGCGAGGTGATAAACCCTATTGCAATCGGCGAGCGCATAGACAAGATGTTTGAAGAATTAAGCACGGAAACTGGCGAGGAAAAAACACCCGATTGGCACGATTATATGCGCGATTGCATACGCGAGCTTACCCATGTAACGCACATCCTAATGCTAAACGGCTGGGAAAAGTCAAAGGGCGCGACCGTAGAAAAAGAACTTGCTGAAAAACTGGGCATTAAAGTCTGCTACAGCGTAGACGACTTAAAGCAGTCATACAAAAACGCCGCACAAACAGGCGAATGGTAATTACCGCAAAAGCGGAAGGAGATACAAAATGAAAAAGAAAACCTATGTGCTTATCAGCTCTTGCACAAGCGGAGCCGCCACAATTGCAAGCGCAATCGTTGCTTACGCGCAGCCCGCCTACACACCTGCCATCATTGCCGCAATCGGCGTTGGCACGGCAGCCGTCAATGAAATCTGTGCACTGTTCGTAAAGGACGAATAGCACGCCTTTTTTTTGGAGGTACACAATGAAAAACCCACAATCATTTTTTATGGCAGCTGGAGATTCCGCCTGTTACGCATTGCAGCTCTACAATGTTGCACAAAAAATAGGACTTGCAGCCCCAATGAATGAGCAAGCCGCGATTGAACTAGGCATAGAATCCGGCGTGATAGAATACCACGCGGAAAACTGGCATCACCCGCGCAATTTCCTTGTGATTGATGCAGGTAAATTCGTGACGATTCTGACAATGAGAAGATACGCCGCCCGCTGGGATTCTGCCAATTACAAGGCAAAGCCAGGAGAGCACGTTATACAGTTCTGGGCAAAGAGCAAGGCAAACGCCGACAAGGGCATAGGGCATTTTGACGCGCCGGACTACCACACTCTACAACGCAGCGTAACCGTTGAAACGGGCAAGGTATACAGCACCCGCGTCATTTATCCAAAAGGCTGAAACAATTATGAATTGATAAGGTGGTACTGATTCAAGAAATCCCTGCCGCCTGCGTCCATGAGCGCAAGGAAACGCTGCGCGGGTCCCTGCGGAATGTTGCGGCTAGATTCCCACGCCTCCACGGTTTTCTGCGACACCCCGACCACATACGCAAAGACACGCTGGGTAAGCCCCAGGTTTTCGCGGATTGCCTTGACCTGTTGCCCGCTGTATTCCGGGAGCGCGGTAACGCTTACAACCGTGCTTTTTGCCGCATCTTTATTTCCGCGCTCATAGGCTAAAGCCTGTTCAAGCCCGCGCTTTACGCTCTCATAAAATTCATTCGCCATGTTTTGCCTCCTGCTTAATCAGCGCAACGAGGTTCTTAAAATCATTGCGCTCCGCCTTTGAAAGGTTTGCCTTTTCCCTTGTCATGCTTTTATTGTAACCCTATCTAATAGGGTTGTCAAGCGGAAAAAGAAGCAAAAAGAACCAAAACGAAAAAAAACACTTGACAAGCAATGCCATAGTGTGCTATCATCATAATTGCTAAAAATAAGAGCCATCGCTTCGGTTGCTTATGTAAAGCCACCAAAAGCGGTAAAGCCGCGCCGTTTGAGCGGATTTTTTTATGCCCGCAGGAATTCTCAGTCATGCTGACTGGTATGCGTCCGGCGCGGCTTTACGAATTTTCCGTTGCAAATTGCGGCTGTAAACCATTCAGTATCCGTGAGGACTGAGGCGCGACTTTTGGCGTGCTTAGCGTGGTTTGCAGCCGTTTTTTATCCTAGGCAAAATCTGACTGCAAAACTACTGAATTCATTTCTCTATTCCAAAAGGAGGTCTAGTATGACCATGCAAAACATCGCAGACACGCTCTGCGCAGTAGTAGTCAAAGAATCAACCGTGGACGGTATGCGCGTTTTCGCCTACCCCATCGCCGAGTTCGTTCCCCACTGCAAAATCACCGCGCACGAGATGTCGTGGCACGCAAGCCCCCACCGCATAGCGGTTTCAAGCCATGTGAGCATACAGGAACTTACAGAGCACAACCCGTGCAAGCCTGTCTACCCCCGCGCGTTCGCAGCCTTTCTTTCCGGCGCAGCGTTCGACAATGCGATTGCCAAACTAGAAGCACAGGAAGCGCGCGAGGAGGCAATGGCATGAGCGAAATTCAAAAATCATTGACCACAATATTCATGTTCTCTGATATGCTCCAGAACTACCGCGACGACGAAACGCGGCTTAGGTCAATCACGCTGAACGCGATAGGAGACCAGTTGTATGAAGTTGCGGTGCGCATATCAAACGAGCTTGATGCAATTCCCGAAAAATAGACGTTGATTTTATTTTCCCGTGTACCAAAAGTGCCCTGCCGGTTTGCTGCAATATCCGGCGGGGCACTTTTTTTTCAAAAAAAAACAGTTACTTCATAGTTTTGCATTGCAGTTCCGCTGATAATGGCAGTATGAAGCAAATCTTTATAAACAAGCAGATTGGTTCGGACTTTTTTTCAGACGGTATAACGGCTGACTATGTGCGCAGCGAGCTTGCTGCCGCCACTCCGAACGAGGACATTCAGCTTGTTATAGATTCACCCGGAGGCTACGTCTGGGATTGCATAGCCATCTTCAACGTGATACGCGAATTCTGCCGCAAGCATTCCGCCCAGCGCGTCAATGTGTACATACAGGGCATTGCCATGAGCTGTGCAAGCGTTATAGCCCTTGCCGCAAAGAGCGTGGACGCAGCAAACACAATCAGCGTTGAGGACAACTCCATTTTTATGATTCACAACGCATGGACCGCCATAGCAGGCAACGAACATGACCTGCGCAAGGCCGCAGAAAACCTTGCCGCAATCGACACGGTTATTGCAAACACCTACACCGCCGTAACGGGCAAATCAGACAAAGACATCCGCGCCGCAATGAACGCGGAAACATTTTTGTACGGCAAAGCTATAGTTGAATGGGGCTTTGCCGATACCGTTATTTCCAGCGAAAAATCCGACGGCAAAGCCGCAGACGAAACCGCCGCGCTTGCGAGCGCAAAGGCTGCATGGGCGGCAACGCAGGGCGTCATGGAAAAAGCAAAGGACATTGCCGTGCAAAAAATCGCTGCAATGGCAATCCCAACACAGGAAAACACGGCAGGTAAAACCGCCGCAAAAAGCATGGAGGGCTGTATGACAGCAGAAGAATTTAGAGCCGCGCATCCCGACGAATACCAGAAGATTCTGGACGCAGGTGTGCAGCAGGAGCGCAAACGGTGTTCCGCCCACTTAAAGATGGGTGAGACCGCCGGAACACTTGAAACCGCTGCAAAGTTTATACGCGATGGAGCTGCCGTTGCGGATGAAAACGTGCAGACAGAGTATTTTGAAAAGCGCGTTGCAAATGCGGCAAAAACCGACCGCGCCAATGACAATGTGCCGCCGATTACAACGCCGACTGACACAAAGAACGCAGGCATGGACGAAGCTCTTGCCGCCTTTGATAAAGCAATAGGAGGAGCCAGATGAGCGAAAACCCAAACATCACAAACTACAATCTAGGCAACATTTTGCAGGGAGAAAACCAGTTTGAAACGGGCACGCTTACCCTTGCCGCCGGTACGTCTATAACTGAGGGCGCCTTTTTAAAGCGCGGCGATGATGGTACGTTTGCACTTGTTACCGACACAAGCACAGAAACACCAATTGCGCTCTACATTGGTGACAAACTAATCAACAGTGACACCGAAGCAAAAGGATATGCCGTGCGCGTTCTTATTTCTGGGCGCGTCAAAGCGGATGCTTGCAACGTAAACGGCACCGCTGCAACGGACGCAGAACTTGACATGATTCGCTCATACGGCATTGTGCCGGTGCGCGTTACCGAAACAAACATACAGGATAACCAGTAGGAGGATAAAAAATGCCACCCTTTATTGAAAAGGTACTGACTTATTTTAAGTCCATTCCCGATTTGGACAAAATGGGCTTTCTTTCGTCTTTCTTCAAAACAAAAGAGGAAGATTTTACCACCGCAGAACTTGTCGATATTGACATCGTTCGCAGCGGCGAGATGGTAGCACCGGCACTGCGCAACCTGCGCGGCGGTGCTGTTGCTGTTTCCGATGACATTTTCACCGGCAAGCAGGTACGCCCGCCGGTGTACGCGCTGGAGCGCACCGTAAACATCTTTGAGCTGATGAAGCGGCAGCCCGGCGAAACCCAGTTTAAGGAAATCGGCGACTGGGTGGCGCGTCTTTCCGTCAAAATCAAATCAGCGTTTGATTTGATGTACGCGATGATTAAGCGCAGTATCGAGTTGCAGGCAAGCCAGGTGTTCCAGACAGGCACGGTAACGCTGACCGACGAAAAGGGCAATGCGCTTGATGTCGTGCTTGACTTCAAGCCGAAAGCAACGCATTTCCCCGCCGTAACAACGGCGTGGTCAAATTCCGCCGCCGACCCGATAGCAGACCTTACCGCGCTTGCCCGCACTATCCGCAAGGACGGCCAGCGCGATGTGGCAAACGCGATTTTCGGCTACCGCGCGTGGCAGAATTTCATTGAAAACGCAAAGGTCAAGGCAGTGCTTGACTTGCGCCGCGCAGACCTTGCCGCAATCAATCCGCGCCTTGTGAACAAAGGCGGCGCGTACATGGGCTACATCAATCTGGGCGCGTACCGCGTCAACCTGCTCACCTACGACGGCACTTACGAAACATTCGACACGAAAGCGTCCATGGATTTTGTAGAGCCGGACAATGTCATTCTGACCGCCGATATTACAGACCTTGATTTTAGGCTTGTGTACGGCGGCGTTCCCGACTTTGACATGGACGAGCCGTTCAGCCAGATTATCCCGGCGGAAACAAAGGTTGATGATACGATTCTGTTCCACAACCGCGTCTACCGCGACACAAAGCAGCGGGCGTATACAAGCGAAGTAACCTGCCGCCCCATCTGCATCCCGGTAAGCATCGACCGCTTTGGCTGCCTTAAAACAGCACTGTAAAAAAAATCGCATAAGGAGATTTTCAAATGGCAAAGAAAAGCACTACTGCCGCGAGTAGCGGCAACAAGACAAAAACCGTGTACACGGTTGCGAGCGGAGCGGCGTTTACGCACAGCGGCGTTATTTACGGCGCAGGCGACGAAATCACCAAAGCGGCTTTTTCCGACGAAAAGGATTTTTCCAGAATGGTTGAAAAAAAGCTGATTGTGGCAAAAGAAGTTCCCGCAGACGAAAGCGGTGATGACGGCGACAAGGCCGACAAAACCGACGGCACAAACACCGGCGACGGAAACCCGGACGGCACAAACACCGGCGACGGAAACCCGGACGGCACAAACACCGGCGACGGAAACCCGGACGGCACAAACACCGGCGACGGAAGCGATGCCGGTGATGAAAACGGAGGGGAAAGCTAAATGAATCTGTACACGCTTGCTGAAAAAGATTTGGCGTTTACTCTTGAAGATTCCCAGACTGGCGGCGGGCGCGAGATGATTTTAGTTGATACGGGCGGAAACAAAACCGTGCTTACCGGCACAATCGGCGACATCGGCTATTTGCTTGACACCGAGGGCTTGCCGGTGGAGGGGCGCACGATAACCGCCTGCTTCAGAATGTCATCGTTGAAAGCAGCGTCCGGCGACAAATACATTACGCCGGAGGCTGGCTGGCAAGTCTGCTACACGGATATGGCGGGGCAAGCATGGACGCTGTTCGTTACCCGCGCAGAGCCGGACAGGACGCTGGGCATCTGCCGCCTTATCCTGTCTTTGCGCTTGCCCCAAAACACGGAGGCTTTGCAATGAGCGACTGTGTTGTAAACGAGCTGTTGAACAAGCCGGACAACATCGAGATTATCCGCGAGCAGATAGGCGCAATCCTGCACAAGGAAGCGGCTAACCAGTACAGACTTGCACAAGAAGCGGGCGACGCGGCAAAAGAGGACTATAACATAAAAGTCTATCTTGAAAACGAAACGCCGCTTGCGCTGCTTACGAACGATGACACAAAAAAATTTCCGTATGTCAATGTAACGCTTGACGGTACGGATATGCAGAGCGGTTCAACCAAAAACAGCGACAAAATGATGAAAGCGGTTTTTTGGATTGACTGCTACAACCACGGCAACTTTTCCGGCGACGGTCTGACAGGGCGGAGCGCAAACATTGCGGTATGGAAAACGGCGCGGATTGTGCGCAACATTCTTTGCGCCAGCGACTACACCTATCTGAAACTGCGCGGCATTGTCGGCAGCCGTGAAGTTGTCAAAATGCAGACAGGAAAACCGAAGCTGCAAAACAGCGCAGCAAACATTTCAATATGCCGCATAACGCTGGAAGTTACCTACGACGAGCAATCGCCGGGCGTACAAGGCGCGATGTGCGAGCGCATAGACATAGCCGTTGATGATGACGGTTTAATTTGCTGATAAGGAGAAAACTATGGGAGTTCCCGGCAGTGCCGTATCACGAGTAACGGGCGTTGATGTGGCATACAAAAATTTCAACACAGGGGCTGCGCAATCCTTGCCGCAGCGTCTGGCAATTTTCGGACAAGGCAACAGCGATGCCGTTTATGACCTGACCACATACGAGTGCGACGGTTCGGCGGCATCAGTTGCCGCGCGGTACGGCTACGGTTCACCGCTGCACATTGCCGCATTAAAACTGTTTCCCACAGCGGGCGTTTCCGCAACATTCCCGGTAACAATCTACCCGCTCAAAGAAGCCGCAAGCGCGACCGCAGCAACCGGCATAATCACCGTTACCGGCAAGGCAACGGAAAACACGAGCGGCAAAATCTACATTGCGGACACACTGGCGGAATTTGCCGTATCAAAAGATGATACGGCTGTTACCGTCATGGGCGCGATAAAAGACGCGATAAACGGCGTTCTTGAAATGCCTGTTGTCGCCGCCATTATTACGCCGGAAGGAGAGGACGCAACGCCATACATTCAGCTTACAAGCAAATGGAAGGGCGCAAGCGCAAACCTTATCACCATCGACCTTGACGCAAAAAACCTTAACATCGGCGGGCTGACATTTTCAAAGACGGATATGGCGGGCGGTGCGCTTGACCCGAAAATTGACGACGCGCTTGCACGCATTGGCGATGTGTGGGAAACCTTTTTGATGGATACGCTTGACTGGAAGAACACAGACCGCCTTGACACCTACCAGTCTTTCGGCGATGACCGCTGGGGCTGGCTGAATAAGAAAGGCTGCGTAGTTGCGCACGGTTGTACCGAGGATTACGCGACGCGCACGGCAATAACAGACCAGCGCAAAAACGACAAAATCAACTTCCTGATTACGAGCGTGAAAAGCCGCGCCCTGCCGTTTGCCATCTGTGCAAAAGGGCTTGTTTCCGACATTATGACAACCGCCGATTCAAACCCTGCGCAGGGCTACAAGGGGCAGCTGACAGGCATACACGCCGCAAGCGCCGCAGAACAGGAAAATTACACCGTGCGAAACGCATCCGTTATGAAAGGCGCAAGCACGAACATCAAGACGGGAAGCGTTGCCGAGCTGAACGACATCATCACATTCTATCACCCGGAGAGCTACGGAAAATTCCCGCCGTACAGAAAAGTTGTCAATATGGTCAAGCTACAGAATGTCGTGTACAACGTGAGGCTTGTCATGGAAGCGGAGGAATTTAAAGAAGCCCCGCTGGTGGAAGATAGCACCGTTACCGACAATCCGACGGCGGTACAGCCAAAGACGGTGAAAGCCGCGCTGTATACGCTTGCTGATTCGCTTGCTAAAAAGGCGATTATCCAGCAGCCGGACTTCACCAAAAAGAACATGACCGTTGCGATTGACGGCGAAAACCCCGACCGCATCAACGTGAAATTCCCCGTCAAACTTTCCGGCAATGTAACGGTTTCGTCATCTGAAATCTTTTTTGGCTTTTATCTGGGTGAATAGGAGGTAAGGAATGGCATCTGGAGCATTAGAAAACATCGTATTAAAAGGGCGGCGGTTTTCGTGTGCGTCTGACGACACCGTGAATATCGCGCTCCCCGGCTGGCAGAATGAAACAATCCAGCACTCCGACGGCACATTTGATGTAAAGAAAACGCGCGTACCCGGCAAATTAAGCGGCGTGAATGTCAAATGCGCGAACGGAAAGGACGACCAAGAGTATTTGCAGGAGCTTGCCGCCGACTTAGAGCCGTGTACATTCCAGTGTACGGAAGTGGAC
>JAFUFE010000161.1 GCA_017470085.1 Treponema sp. | reverse complement strand
TGTCTGCACAGACGGTGGCAGTGCGCGCGGAAAGAGGCAGGGTACCGGTGTTTTGGCAAGAAGTCCGCCGTACCGAAATCGTTATGCTCGGGTCGCTGCCGTTTGTGACGCTCTACACGACGCTCGGATTTTCCATCGCGCGGTACATTCGGTATGACTTTGATTCCGCCTACACGCCGAATCCGTTTGCTAAAGCGTCGTCGGCGCTTGCCTTTTCTCAGGAAGAACAGATGAAAATCCTCATCACGTCGCTGTGCATCAGCGCCGGTATCGGATTGACCGACTTGACGATACGGCTCGTAAAACGATCCGTCGCCCATCGCCGTGCGGCGCGCGAACAGGAAGCGGTTACTGTGACGCCGATAGCGCTCGATGCTGCCGCTGTGCGTTTGCCGCCACCGCACGTTGTTGTGGCAAAGCTCGCACAGTCTCAAAACTGATGGAGTTGACGCTTACCGTTCCTGCTGCCGTCAGCACGCCGGTACGGCTCGATTCATTCGTCGCATCATCATCCTGTTGTGCGGATATGAGCCGTTCGCATTTGAAGGCGACGGTGCAGCGTATCTTTATTAATGGCCGTCCGGCAAAACTGTCGTCACCGGTACAAGCGGGCGACCGTCTCTTTATTGTCTGGGCGGAACAGATTCCCGATGCCGTTATACCGGAAGCCATTCCGCTCCGCATTATTTACGAAGATGGAGCAGTCACCGTTGTCAACAAAGCGGCGGGAATGGTCACGCATCCTGCGCCCGGCAACTGGCACGGCACATTGGCCAATGCGCTGCTTGCGCGCTGGGGGGGACTGTCGGTTGCCGCAACAGCAACCGACAGTCCCGGTGGGCTGCCCCGTCCTGGCATTGTGCATCGTCTGGACAAAGACACCACAGGGGTTATCATCACTGCGCGGACGGCGGCAGCGACCGCATGGTTGCAGAACCAGTTCAAGGCGCGGACCGTACGCAAAGAATATATTGCACTCGTGGCAGGAAAACCACCTGCACGGAGCGGCGACATACGCACGTGGATTGTCCGTGACCCGCGGAACAGAAAACGCTTTACTGCAAAAAGTACGGGCGGGCAGGGAAAATACGCGCGGACGCTCTATCATTGCATAGCCTGTTACGGACCGTATTCGGTGATACGGCTCCGAATTAAAACAGGGCGCACGCACCAAATCCGGGTGCACCTCAAACAGCTTGGCTGTCCAATCGTCGGAGACACGCTGTACGGAAAAAAAGACGCGCGGTTTCCTGACGCTCCCTTGATGCTTCATGCGCGCCTCCTCCGCATCCGTCTGCCCGGGCGTACTGCTTTTACTACATTCCGGGCAGCAATTCCGCCGCAGTTTCTTGCAGTCTACCGCGCTGTGCGTACGCTCTTTCCACGGATAGAGATGCCCAAAACAGCGATACCACCTTCGCGGAGATATTCGTGATCACCGTCATCCACGCACCGACAGCCGCTGATCCATTTCTGGTGATTGCAAAACCGCCGGGGCTCTCGTCGGCGCCGCTCACTGCCGACACCGGAAACAGCACCAGCGCGCTTTCCGAAGCGCTGGTGCTGTTTCCGGAACTCGCCGCCGTCGACGGCAAAAAAGCATTTGAACACGGCTTACTGCATCGGCTTGACCGCGCGACAACAGGACTGCTGCTCATTGCCGCCACGCAGGAGGCATACGATGCGCTTGACCGTGCACAGCAGCGCGGTGCGTTCACAAAGTCGTACCGTGCCGACTGCGTCCTCCATCCCGATAATGCACAGGCGCTCGGTGGTTTTCCGCCGTGTCCATTCCGTGTTCGTCCAGAAACACCGCTGACAGTTGTATCGGCGTTCCGTGCATACGGTATAGGGCGACGCGCGGTGCGGCCGGTAACGCCACTGTCAGGCCCTGCTGCGCGTGCAAAAGGAGGTGCACGATTATACGCTACGGATATCATTGTCGCGCCGCATACAGATGGCTTTTTGCAGGCAACCTGTACCATCACGCGCGGCGCACGGCATCAGGTACGGTGCCACCTGGCGTGGCTAGGCTTTCCCGTCGTTGGTGATGCCCTGTATAACGCCACTGTTTTTGCAACAGACGCACAGCTGCACTTTAGCGCATATCGCCTTTCATTTCCCCATCCGCTGACCGCGCAGCCAGTGACGGTTACACTGCCTTGACCAAAACGACGCAGCGTGCTATCATAGTACTGTTTTCTCGCCCGGATGGTGGAATTGGTAGACACGCTAGCTTCAGGTGCTAGTGAGCGTACGTTCATGGGGGTTCAAGTCCCCCTTCGGGCAGCATTTCTCAAGAAAAACCTCACAGCTTTATTATTTTTTATGCGCCTTCTTTATTTTCTTTATCAAGGAGCACTCGTTCCGAAATCCGCCCTTACACACTTCGCTCTCCGCTCATTCCCGCACGGGCGGGAACGCTTCGCCTGCCTGACCTGCCGCTCTAGCCTGACCTATCTGTCGACAGACAGGACGGCAGGCTTGCGGTGTTCCAGGGCGGGCTCTGTCGTTCATGCCGGCGTGCTGTTGCAGAGGTAAACGTGCTGCACTCCAGCATTCTGAAAAAAACTGATTCTTTGTGCACCGCTGTATTCTGGTAACGAGGTGGACACCGCCGTTCGTGGGGCGTCGTACGACTTTACCACAGAAAATACAGTGCGGTTCCTACCACTGCAATCAAGCCGGCGAGCGCAATCGCGTACATCCAGCTGGGAAGCGAATTGTCGTTCACAGCGGTGCGTCGGCGAGGGCGGTGCAGACGGCGGGGACGAGCAGGCGCTGTTGTACCGGTGCGCGCGTAGCCGCACTGCGGACAGCCATGGGTAAATTGACTGACGCTTCCTATCGTGCCGCACATCGGACACCGTACCGATGCAAAGAACTTACCGCAGTGCTGGCAGACGCGCGCCTTTTCCGGAACTTCTGCACCGCAGTTCTCACAAAAGAATTTTGCTTTCTGTTTCATCGCTTATATTAATCGGGCTCAAGGATCTGCAGCGCTACAGTGCCGGCATCGTTCGCGCGTACCGTTGCCCGACAGTATTGTACGGTGCGGCCGGCGCTATATGACACCTCGGCGATGGCGTCTCCTACGGCAATATCTTCCACGGCTGCCGGTAGGTCAGGGGTAACCGTCACCGTTGTGCCGTCCACAGCCGTCGCTGTTCCGGTGATGAACGCTCCGGTGTGCGGATGGGTAAAAATAACGCCGCTTATCAGTTCCGGCAGAGTGGCGCGGGCAACAGCAAAAATCGTTTTTTCTGCTGCCGCCGGCCGAACGGCGGGCGATTGTTCAGCACGTACTGCACGCATAAGTTCTTCCAGCTGTGCAGCATCCGTACCGCTATAGAATCCCTGGATGCCCAGCGCCGCCGCTTTTTTCCGTTCTTCTTCAGACAGCTGTTCCTGAGTAAACAAGATGACCGTGGGCGGCGTATCCGTCGTGCTTTTCACATGTGCGACGAACGTCTTCCAGTGGCGCGGATAGTCGCACTCACTGATAACAATCAGCGCTGGAGCAATCTCTTCCACATTGTCAAGCGCCTTGAGGAGCCACCGGTATACGATTGAATCGTAGCCCAATCCTGCAAGCGTCTTGACGGTCGCATCGATGACCGTATCGTCATCTGAAATAATCAGAGCTTTCATTCCGTTCCCGCGTTGACCACCTTGTAGTCATAAATCATCCAGATGCCATCTCGCTGTCGCACGTAGTATGTGTATATTTTTCGTTCGCGGTAGGTCGGGTAGCGGAACCATTCGACCACTTCAACGGTTCCTTCTGTCGGCGAATACGTCGTCCGCGCGATTTCAAAACGTTCAGGAACCGCAACGATATCAGTGTCGATACGCAGCGCCATCAAGTCAGCACGATACCGGGTGAGCATACGGGCGCGTTCATCTGCTGATGCTGCACGGTACCGCCTGCGTGCTGCATCGTTTTTTTCGAGCATCGCCTCCACGTCCATGTATAAAAAATACTGATTCCACAGTGAGCGTTGCCGTGCGATAATCGTTTGCTCAACAACCTTGTCGGGCGGCAGCTCCTCCGCCAACAAAATTTCGGCAGTGTCAGCACGAACAGGAATTGCCGAGACCGCCGCTGCAGACGGAGACGGAGAAACCTGCAACGTCAGCCGGTTCGATGCAAGTGTAGTGTATTTTGCCTTATACAATTCAGGATAAAAGTTCAATTCCACGTAGTACACCGACTGCTCAGTGATGGCGATGTATTCCTTCAGGTTTTCAACAAATGCATATTCTTCTCCCGGCTCCACGGCGATTTCTCGGAAGTAGACAGTTTGGTTGGTGGTGCGTTTCCGTATGAGCGTATCCGTCTGTGGCAGCTGGGTGTTTCGCACCGTATAGACGGAAAAATCAAGGCTGAACATACGGTCGTCCGCAAGTTTGAATCGGAGGGTATCGGTACCGTTATTTTTGATTGAAATGTGTATGTATATCGGATTGTCATGAACGGCTCCCGGATAGTACATCGTCCGATCGTAGAACTGTATGGCTACGTCCGCATCTTTAAACGCCGCTTCCTGTGGCATGAGTTGAGCGCTTATAACACTCTGTCCAAACGCTGCAAAAAATGCTATACTGAACAAAATACGTTTCACGTCTGTCTCCTAAAAAATCCGCGGCAGCGGCTCTCCTATGGATGCTGGCAGTGCCGTAGGAGAGCGGAGGAAAACAGTTTGCATACACCGCGAAAAAAAACGCTTTTCCTTCTACGTATGATTATCGGCAGTTAGTATGAATACATTATCAGCAAATGCGATCCGTTCACATATCAAGACAGTGGACAGCATTTATTCCGACATAGTCCACCTTGCAGCACATGGCCACGTGCAGGTGGAACGTACCGGCGTTCCGGGAGCGTTCCTGGGCTGCTGGATAGCGCTGTTCTGCGCGGAGCGCATCACTTGCATTGAGCAGGCATCGGATAGGGCGCCCCGAAGGGAATCGCCGTTTTCTGCTCCGGCGGGAGATGTTCTCGTCATTGTGCCGGGAGAACAAGAAGCGCTGGCACTGGCGCGCGATATCAGCTTTTTTTCCGCTGAAACAGCTGTCCACACAGTGCCGTCATGGGGGGTGCTGCCATACCGTCCCGTGCCACAGGGAAACGCCGTATTCGGCAGCCGTGCAGCGCTCCTTGCAACACTAGCGCTGCGAAAAAATCACGCAGGCGTACACGGAAACACTCCTGTAGTGTGCATCGTGCCGGAGCGCGTGTTTCTGTCGCCGGTGCCGCCGCCGGAGTACAGCGCTGCCCGCGCTTTTTGCCTTACCGTCGGAACAGCAGCGGATGGGATATCTCTTGCCGAACAGCTCGTACAGTACGGCTACCGCCGCGTTCCGCGCGTAACGGTGCACGGCGAATTCAGCCGTCGTGGTGAGGTGCTTGACGTTTTCCCTCCGGAAGCACCGGCTGCTATCCGCATCCGCTTCGATTTTGATACCGTCGCAGATATACATTATTTCGATCCTGAACTACAGCTCACAACGCACCCTGTCGAGCGTGTCATCATCTCTCCGCTCAAGGAAATCAGCTGGGATGAGCCGCTCGTACAACGGCTTTCAGCAGCACTAGCCGCATATCGGGCAACAGCGCTGTCAGTGGAGACAGTCCCTGCGGACGGACAGAGTGTTCATCTGCCATTTACAGCGGCCGCAGAACAAAAAGCGGCATCCCTGCTTGAACAGCTTGCACTCAATGGAGCAGGGGAGGGGGAAGAGCTTTGGTATCCGCTCCTCTGGGAAAAATCCTATTCACTGCTCGACTATTTTTCCGCTGAAACGACCGTACTGTGCAGCGAATACGCACGGTTAAAAAACGGTGCTGATGTGCTGCTCCGTGAATACCGCAACCGATACCGTCAGGTACGAGCGGAGTTTCCAGTCTTACCGCCTGACATGCTGCTGTTGCCATTCGAAGAGACGCTTTCCCGTGCCGTACGGTGCGTACGGTTCAATACGTTGTCGCACCACCGTCCGCCGGTTGATTCGTGTGAAGAATCATACTCCGAACGCTTACGTCGAAATGAGGAACGGTACCCGACTGCAATTCCGTATGATGCCGAACGATACCCCGAACACTCTGCGCCGGAGTTCGTTCATCCTCCAGAGACACTGACAGCGACGGCTCGGGGCACCGACCAATCGTCGATCGGTACCCCCTCGAAAATGTATGATGATGAATACAAAAATAGACAGATGCTTAAGAAGCGGTCTTATCAGATGCACGAATATATACGGTATCCGGTAGAGCCGTCGCGCAGTTTTTTTGGCAACATCGCTTTTTTAAAAGATGAATTGACCCAATTCCGCGCTGCCGGGTGGAGCGTCTTTGTCTGTGCAGACGGCGAACACCAGGCGCGCCGCTTAGAGACCGTGCTCAAAGAATTCTGCCAATCATCGGAACTGTCTGGAGCACTCACCGTTGTGCCGCAGGCAGTGTCCGCCGGATTTTCTGTGCCCGACAGCAAGCTGCTTGTTATACAGGAGGATGAAATTTTTGGTCGGCGGCGCTCGCCGGCACGGTCGCTCGCAGCGGTAAAAAGCCGTTCGATAGACTCATTCCTTGAGCTCGCTCCGGGTGATTTCGTCGTTCACGTCAATTATGGAATCGGGCTCTTTCTCGGCATTGAACGCGTTCGGACGCGCGGCCTTGAGCGCGACTATATCAAGCTGGAGTATGCCGACCAAGAGTTTGCATTCGTTCCCATTGAACAGATGAACCTCGTCCAGCGCTACAGCAGCGGCGATGGTGCTGTGCCGAAGATTGACCACATCGGTAGCAAAGCGTGGGAAAACCGCAAAAGTCGCGTCAAAAAGGCGGTGGAAGAGCTCGCCGAACGATTGATCGACCTCTATTCTCGCCGGAAAGCATCTCCGGGTATTCCGTTTCCCAAGGATACCGAATGGCAGTTTGCTTTTGAGGCGGCATTTCCCTATGAAGACACGCCCGATCAGGCGACGGTGACCGAGGAAGTCAAACGCGACATGGAGCAGCCGATTCCGATGGATCGCCTGATATGCGGCGATGTTGGCTACGGTAAAACGGAGATTGCACTGCGCGCAGCGTTTAAGGCGATTATGGGCGGCAGGCAGGTGGCGTTTTTGGTGCCGACGACGATTCTCGCCGAACAGCACTATGAAACCTGCCTTGAGCGGTTTAAGCATTTTCCGGTGCGCGTTGCCCAGTTGTCGCGCTTCGTTACGCGCGCCGCCGAGCAGCGCATTCTCGCGGAGCTGGCAACGGGAAAAATCGATATAATTGTCGGAACACACCGCATCATTCAGAAGGACGTGCAGTTCAAAAACCTCGGCCTGATGATAATCGACGAAGAACAGCGCTTTGGCGTTAAGGACAAGGAACGGTTGAAAGAACTCCGGACGAACATCGATGCGCTTGCGCTTTCCGCCACACCGATTCCACGAACGCTTCACATGAGCCTTTTGAAGATTCGCGACATGAGCGTGCTTGCTACGCCGCCGCAGAACCGCCAAGCAATCGAGACGGACATTGCGCCGTATGATGACGAAAAGGTTGCTTTTGCGATTCGGCGGGAAGTAGAGCGGGGCGGGCAGGTGTTTTTTCTGCACAACCGTGTGGAAACGCTGGTGGAGACAAAACTGCACCTTGAACGGCTCGTGCCGGAAATGCTCATCGATGTGGCGAGCGGTCAGATGCGGGGAGAGGAACTCGACGATATTTTCCACCGATTCAAGCTCGGCGGTTTTCACGTGCTCGTTGCGACGACAATCATCGAAAACGGCATCGATATTCCGAACGTAAACACCATCATCATCGACCGTGCGGACATGTATGGCGTGTCACAGCTCTACCAGCTGCGCGGCCGTGTCGGCCGCGGCGACCGGCAGGCGTATGCCTATCTGTTGTACCCGGAGCACGCTGCGCTGTCTGAAGTAGCGATGAAGCGGTTACAGGTTATCAGCGATTTTACCGAACTGGGAAGCGGCTTTAAGATTGCACTGAAGGATATGGAAATCCGGGGTGCCGGTAATCTGCTCGGCCGCGACCAAAGCGGTGACGTGTATGCCGTTGGGTTTGATCTGTACCTGAAACTGCTCAATGAGGCGGTTGACCGGTTGATGTCGTCTGGGACTTATCGCGAAGAACAGGAAGTGCTGCTGGAGCTTGAGTACACAGGATTTATCCCTGCCGACTATATTGAAAGCACCGAGACAAAGATGGAGGTGTACAAAAAGATTGCAGCGGTTGAGACAGGTGACGAGCTTACCGCTACACGGCTAGAACTGACCGACCGCTTTGGTCCCATCCCTGATGAAATGCTCAGTCTGATTTCGCTTGCTGAAATCCGAATTCTGTGCCGTACGCTCGGCATTTCGTCGTTTACGGAGCACAATGGCGTCATTACGATTGTGTTTGCCCAGGTATCCGCTGTATCAGTGGACAAGGTGATGCGCTTGATACAGAACAGCGCCGGCTCGGTGCGCCTCCGTCCTGAAAATCCGAATATGCTTTTTTTGCACATAGGAAAAATCGGGCTCAAAGAAAAAAGCACCTTTATCAAAGAGCAGCTTGAAACGTTGGTGTAAAAGCGCGTCTTCATTAATTCTGACAATAGAAAACGGATCAAACTGAAATTTCTACGGATGTGGTGGAGCGGTACCTGCTTTGGATATAATTTGCATCTTCCTTCAACAGCTATGATTGTAGTGTGCGGAGGGCCGGTTATCATGCTAGTATTGGTAGACAGAATATACATTATGAGATGTTATGTTTCAGTTATTTTTATTTTGAAGCGGCCTCCCATTATTTAACACCATTTACTGCCACAACAACCTGTGCGTAAAATATTTGCAATTGTCACCGTGTCTGTATTTGTTCCTGTCCTAGAATCAATCACTTTCGTGAAATATTCATCACTAGTCCAATGCTAACCATTGCCGTCCACAGCGACGAGCCACCATAGGAAAGAAACAGCAGTGGAATTCCGGTAATCGGCATTATCCCGATGACCATACCGATGTTGATAAAGAAATGGAAAAAGAACATCGCGAATATGCCGGAAATGATATACAGAAAGAACTTGTCAGACGTTTTCCACATGATGACGAGCATACGGATGAGTATCAGCGCATACAGGGTGTATACCAGCAGACCGCCGGCAAATCCCCATTCTTCAGACAGAATGCTGAATATAAAGTCGGTGCTCTGCTGCGGCAGAAAACGGTAGTGACTCTGGGTGCCCTGTAAAAATGACCGTCCCCACAAACCGCCGGAACCGATGGCGATTTTTGACTGAATGATGTGCCAACCGGCACCACGAGGATCGGTTGAAGGGTCAAGGAATACAAGTAGACGTTGAATCTGATAGTCGTGCAGTACTTTCCCCGCGCAGAACGACAGAAAAATCGCAAGCGCAATAATAGAAAAGGTGGATGCTATCCAGCGGTAGTATTTTTTTCTGTACAGAAAGCGATATATAATAATGGCGATAGCCGCAATCGTTACCGATGACACACTGACAATCAGACGCAGGCGACTATCGGTCAGCACTTTGATAACGGCAGTACTTGTGCGCGCAATGGTATCGTTCCATATTGGGAGGACAGTGAATACGATAGTTACGATGCCGAGTGACAACAGATAAAGTAAATAGGGAAACGGTATTTTCGCCATAAAGCAGACGATCAGGAAGATGGGGATGTAGACGCTTGCTGTTCCTAAATCCGGCTGTAGCAGAATCAAGCCTACCGGCAGCACGCATATTCCGGTTGCCAGTGCGCATCGTTTGACCGGGTGCTCTTCTGTGCTGTCGGCAAGATATCGTGAAAGCGTGATAATAAAGATCAGCTTCATAAACTCAGACGGCTGTACCCCAAAATTACCGATACCGATCCAGCTCCGTGCACCGTTTACGTACCGTCCGAATAGTGCTGTATAGCAGAGGATGCCCAAAGAGACGATGTAGAGAATGTGCAGTACATGGCGGAAATGGTATATGTCGAAGAATATCGTGGTACCAATCATAAGCACACATCCAATACCTGCCCAGACAATCTGTTTGATATATTCATTCGTCACCAATACACCTTCAGCATTGATTCCTGACGAGTAAATGAATGCTATTCCAGTTGAAACCAGTATCAGCACACACAGAATCAAAAGATAGTCAAACTGTTCAAAGAATTTTTTTTTCATCGGAATCAGCGTCCTCCCCTACTCCTGACGGCTCTGGCGATTGCCGCTCCGCAGGTATTGGAATCCAAGTGCTGTCAGTGCCTCATCATAGGTTTGATGGGCAAATATTCCCTGAAAGATGATGTTCGTTGCATATGGTGCCCACCACTCCCAACCGTTGCCAGCTTCGACAATCATTGCAACGACGATGCGTTCTTCAGGCGGGGCATCATACGGAGCATAGGCCACCATCCATGAATGCCAGTCATCCTTGTACTGCGCGACTTCTGCCGTTCCGGTTTTACCGGCAATCTGTACTGTTCGGTTGTACATAGGATACGCAGGTGTACCGTTGGTAATCGTGTAGCGTAAATCCTCCTGTACGGTACGCCATACGTCGGGTGCGATGTTCGATGAAAAGAGCACTTCCGGCTGTACTTCTTGCAGTACTTCTTCGGTAACGGCATCTCGCACCACTTTTAGAAGGTGCGGTCTATAGATTGTGCCCCCATTAGAAACCATCGCCATCATATTGGCAACTTGCAGCGGCGTTGCAAGCAGATATCCCTGCCCGATTGCTGTTGACATCGTGTCGCCACCGAGCCAGCGTTCGTGGTATCGCCGTTCCTTCCACTGCACCGTCGGCACCAAACCGGTTAACTGCGCTGGGAGGTCAATGCCGGTGCTCTTTCCGAAACCGAATTCATTGGCATATGCGGCTATCTTTTCGATGCCGAGGTAATCGCGCCCAATAACCCAGAAGTAAACGTCACAGGACTGTGCAAGTCCATTCTTTAAATTGAGCCAGCCGTGTCCCGGCGGATGGATGTGACACGTAAACGTACGGTTTCCGTACACCAGTTTTCCGGTGCACTCAATGCGTTCGGTCGGAAGAAATACCTGTTCCTGAAGCAGCGCCGCCGTCATGATCGTCTTAAACGTTGACGCAGGCGGATACTGTGAATTGATGGCGCGGTTCAAAAACGGCCGGCTCGGATTGTCTATAAGCGCCTGATACTGCTTGCCTGCATCGCTTGAACTGAACAGATTTGGATCATAATACGGGTACGAAACCATGGCGAGCACTTCACCGGTGGCAGGATGAAGAACAACCACCGCTCCAGTCCGTTCGCCGAGTGCCTGTTCGGCAAGTTTTTGGATTGTCGTGTCAACCGTGAGTACCACATCATTCCCGGTACGCGGGGGAGCGATAATGGGTGTATCCGAGATGACGCGCCCGCGCACGTCAACGGTATAATTGATCCGCCCCGGCGTACCGCGTAAAATTGCGTCGTACTGCCGTTCAATCCCGGTTTTGCCGATGATGCTGGCGGCCGTGTACCCTTCGTTGTACAGGATATTCAATTCTTCCTGCGTGATGTCGCCAACATAGCCGATGATGTGTGCCATCGATCCGGTTTCAGTGTAATAACGGGTCGGCTTTGCTTGCCATGACACACCGGGCAGATCGGTTCGATTTTCCGCTATGTTTGAAATCGTCGCAAACGACACGTTCTGTTTGATCTGTATCTGCCTAAAACTCTGTCGCCCCGCCGTCCCCACCAGTTGGTCGATGTCGTATTTTGAAATGCCTAAAATCGCGGCAAGCCGTGTCGCCACGGTGTCGTAGTATCCGGAAGGAATTTCCCCGGGTATCATCAGAACAGAAAACGAATTGATATTTATGGCAAGCGGCTGGTCTGCATGTCTGTCGAAAATTTCACCGCGCTGGGCGGGGATTCTGTTTGATTGACTTGCTATCGTCTGCGACTGCACCTGATACATTTCGCCGTGTACAATTTGCAGAGAAAACAAATGCATAGTGTATATAATAAAAAAAAACGCAAGTATCCCCCCCAACAGGATGATGCGTGTTTTTGTGTGCAATGGTTCTGCCATTATCGTACCCTCCGCTGTGGCATCAGGATGAACCCATCAAACAGCGCAAGAAATTTGAACAGCAGCGGTGACAGCACCAATGCACAGCCGGCTTCCCACAAAAAGTCGACGGAAAAAACAGACAGCGTATTGATGAGTGCCGGAAAGCACAGCGATACCAGCCAGGTGAGCAGCGCTTTGAGCAGCGTGGCCAAAACGCCGCAGACCGCAGGAATAAATATCCCCGTCGTGTTGATAGCGGTACCGATGCTGCCCGCGCTGTAACCGATGATAGTGCGGATCAAGCAGTTGAAACCGAGCGGAACGCCGGTAAGCATATCGAGAAACAAGCCTGAAACAAAGCCGAGCGTCTGTCCTTGCACTTTCCCGTTTTTTACTGCGATAGCGATGTGGGAAATGAGCAGGATGTCGGGCACGACCGGCAGCAGCGCGATGTTCGACAGAATCGCTGTCTCAATGATTGCTGCCGCAAAGAGAACGATGATGCCGGTAGCGTAGGAGCGGAACACGGTGTTCACATGCCTCCCGGTAACGGTATGCGCTGCTGCACGGCCACCACCATTTCGAGCCGCGAAAAATCGATGACGGGTGTCAGATCGATATCGAGCGATGAATCGTAATCGACGGTGCGGATTTCTTCGATTGTGCCAATAGGGATGTCTGGCAAGTAGTTGTCGTTTTCTCCTGATGTAACAACAATATCACCGTAGTGTAGTTTTTCAATGATTCCTTTCCGAATGTACTGGAGTGAAAGCGGCCGGGATGAACCGCCTAATCCGCTGACGAGCCCAAGGTCGCGCGTGTTTTGAATGCGGGCAGACACCGTACAGTTCAAATTGTAGACCGGCAACACCGTGCTGGTGTAGCGCCCTACGTGCGTTACTTTCCCCACGAGCCCCATCATGCCATTCTGGTAGGCAATGACCGGCATGTTTTTGGTGATGCCGTGAACGCTGCCTTTGTTTATGGTGATAGTTGCATACACCGCATCGACATCGCGCGCGATGATCTGTGCCGGATAATTTTTTTCCGATAACGACTCAACGAATCCCAGCTGTTCGCGTAGCCGCTCATTTTCCCTGCGTATTTCCGCGTTTGAATGGCGCATCAGTTCAAATTCATTGAGACGTTGTATCAGCTGGTTGTACTCAGTGCGAATCCGAAACAGTTCATTGACTGAATATATCGATTTTTTTATGCCGTCGGTCAGCGAAAACACCCCCCGCTCCACCGACGACAGAACAGAAAAACCGATTTCCGAAAAGTTGACGACAAAGCTCTTTGAGTGAAAAGCAAGTATGGTGCCAGAGATGATAACAAAAATCGCCAGCAGAAATTCCGGGAAACGGAGCCACAGCAAAGATTTTTTTTTCGTCGTCATAAGCCGGTCAGTTGTTCAGCGTATCGTAAATAGTGCGGGCAGTTGACTTGTCTTTGAAAAATTCGAACGCTTCGCCCGCACCGATAGCCACACATTCAAGCGGCCGCTCAACAAGGATAATCGGAACGCCTGTTTCTTTTGAGATAAGCTCCGGCAGTCCTCGGAGCATGGAACCGCCGCCGGTCATCACGATGCCGCGGTCGATGACGTCCGCCGCGAGTTCCGGCGGGGTTTGGGCGAGCACGGAACGGATTTCTTCAACGATGCGGTTCACCGGCTCCTTGAGCGCTTCCCGTGCTTCAACGCTGTCTATCTCAAGCCGCCGCGGCAGCCCGGTAATGGCATCTACCCCTTTCAGTTCCATCGTCCGAATTTCTTTGTCTGCGGCCGACGTCATATTCGGGGGAGATGCATTGCCGATTTGTATTTTAAGCCGTTCCGCCGCCGGCTCACCGATGATCAGGTTGTGGATATCACGCACGTGCTTGACGATAGCCTTGTCAAAATCATCTCCGCCGACGCGGATCGAACTCGTGATGACCATGTCGTTGAGCGAAATCACGCTTACCTCAGACGTACCACCACCGATGTCGCATATCATGTGCCCGGCAGGTTCATTGATGGGTATCTGCGCACCGATGGCGGCCGCGAGCGATTCCGGAATAACTTCCACCTGCCGAGCTCCTGCCTTTAGCGCCGCCTCTACCACTGCGTGTTTTTCGACCTGCGTCACACACGACGGGATGCCGATTTTCATACGAACCGACTGCACGATTTTATGGCGCGGAATTATCTTTGAGATGAAATACTTTATCATCATCTCCGTGCTGTCGATGTCGGAAATAACGCCAGCTTCAAGCGGTCTAATCGCCATAATGCTGTTCGGCGTTTTGTCGAGCATGTTTTTTGCTTCAGCACCGACTGCGCGAATGCGCCGAGTGCCTTTTTCCACTGCGATAACCGACGGTTCATCGATGATGATGCCTTTGCCGTGTATGTATATCAATGTGTTGCAGGTTCCGAGGTCAATACCAACATCCGTTGAAAATCGATCAAAAAATCCCATGAAACCCCTCCGTTATTTGTTGCCGTTATCTGTAATCGGCCAATTTTTGCACTGCACCGGGATGATTTGCTTGAATACGGAGCGCCCGCCGCCACGCAGCGCGCGCGCGCACCACATCCCCTCGCTTTTCATATAGTACACCAAGTCCATAGTATGCGTCACTAGCGTTTTCATTTTTTTCTAAAGCAGCGTTGAATTCCGTCTCTGCTTCGTCGTAGAGCTCCCGGTCGATGTAAATCATCCCCAATAGGATTCTGCTCTGCACGATAATGTCATCATTGGTGCTGCCGTTGATCACGCGGTACAGGTATTGTGCTGCCGCCGCACTCTGTCCGGCTTTGTAATACTGTTCCGCTATGGAAAGCAGCAGAAAATCCGACTCACGTACCAAAAGCGCTTCGGTAAACGCCGCAATGCTTTCCAACGTCATGCCGAGCGCTGCGTAGCTTAATCCCAGATAGACGGCAGTATCGTCTGCACGGTAACCGTTCGCGTCTGCCTGCGTCAGGTAGCGCACCGCCAGGTCTGCATAGTAATACGACGAGGCGGTATTTTTATAGAAGTAGGCCTTTCCGAGCATGTATTCGAGCTGCGGGACCAGCGACTTCCGAGCAAAAAGGAGCGCGAGGCGGAGACTGTTCACCGCTTCGTCAAGGTACTCCTGTGCCCGCGATGCGTCGAGTTCAGACAAGGCAAGGAAAAACGCCGCGTAGCCGTGGTAAGTCAACGCCGTATTGTTGAACGGTTTTGCCTGCAAAAAAGTACGGCTCGTTTCATACACCGCGCCATACTGCGGGTCAGTGCCGTCGTTCCACTGCTGGACGATTGTTCGGATGGACACAGCGGCGGTCCGCCGTGCAATGAAGGTGAACACAAAAAAAGAGATGAGCCCCGCACCGGCCACTATGGCGCACGTAATTGCACCGACAAAGAACAGCCGGTTTTTCCGGTAGAATAGTGACCGTGCGCTTTCGTTCTGCTCTGTCATTGCGACCCCACAATAAAAAACAGACGGGACAATAAGCCGGATTCTGTCACCGCCTGATAAGCAGGCGGCATAACCATCCATCTTGTGCACCGATTACCCGATGCCTCTTGCAATCTACCCGCAGCGACAGCCTGGAAACGCCCGCTGCTACTTGATTTTGCTCCCAGTGAGGTTTACCCTGCGGTATGTGTTACCACATACCCGGTGGTCTCTTACACCGCCGTTTCACCCTTATCTGCCAAAGCAGACGGTCTGTTTTCTGTGGCACTGTCTGTCAAAAACACCGTACGGTGTTCCTGCCCGGCTATTATCCGGCACTGCTTCCAGCGGAGCCCGGACTTTCCTCATCGCGCTATCTTTTCATCAGGATATACGATGCGGTTATATCCCGTCTGTTTTCTTACGATTCTTCCGGATCCTCATCCGGATCATCTTCATCATCAAGTTCGATTTCTTCGTCGTCATCTGGCGGCTCTTCACCGCTCAGGTCATCTTCACTGTCGTCACGCTCGTCGTCGAACTCCTCGTCATCGTCGTCATCAAGCAGCGAGCCTGTTTCGTCAAGGTTGAAATAGTCATCGTCCTGATCCGTCGACTCTTCATAAAACAGGATACGGCTGCAGTATGGACAAAAATCGATTTTTTCTCCTTCCCGCACTTCGTTAACAAATTGGGCAGGAAGAATCATGTGGCAGCCGGTACACACGCCGTACCGTCCCCCTGCGCTTGAGCGGACAGCAACCAGCCCTTCTGAATTCCGTTTGATGATACGCTCAAACTTAAAGACTACTTCCGGTTCCAGCCCCGGCTTAATGGTCTGCGCCTGCTGCTGCAGCTGTTCAAGTTCCTGTGTATAGCCGGCAAGATTTTTGTCGATGTCTGCTTGCCGCAACGCGATTTCGTTTTCCTGCGACTCAATCATCTGTTGAGAAATGCTCAGACTTTCTTCAAGCTCGGCCAGTTTTTTTTCTTCGCGTTGGAGCTGCTTTCTCGTGTCGTTCTCTTTTTCTGTCGCTTCTGCAATCTGGTTGTTGAGCGCCTCGTACTCACGATGGGTCGAAATGGTATCCATGCCCTTTTCACCGCTTTCACGTGATTGTACCGCCGCTTCCAGCTCGCTGCGGATATGCAGTACCGCTGCTTTGACAGTTTCGTACTCTTCGTTTTTATCGATGTATTCTTTTTTCATACGTTCAAGCAGTTCTTTCGATGCGACAATCTGCTTGGGTTCTTCACGGAGCTTCGTTTCAACAGCGTACTGTGCAACCAGAATATCCTGGAGTTTCTTCAGCTTGTCAAAAACGTCCTTCATTTCCATAATAATTCATCCCTTTACGTGCCTGATTAGAAGCGTAGTATAAACAAAATACCGCTATCTGTCTAGTATCAGCTGTTTGTGCGGCGGCTCACCGATTCGTTCTATACCGGCAACGCACGCACTTGAAAGCTGCCGATGACCTTCTGTGCGCACCGCGCGCCTTTCTACAAAACGACCACTGCGCTGCCGCGATGTCCGAACGTACCGTGGGCCGTCTGGCAGTGTCCGGCTGATATATTCGGCGGAGTGTATCCCGGCGCCCATACCCGCGCGTACCGCTTTTTGCCGGATAAAAACCACCTGCGTTAGATTTCGATGTAGTCACGGAGCCCGTTTGCCCGCCGCGGATGGCGCAAGCGGCGCAGCGCCTTCGCCTCAATCTGTCGGATACGTTCACGCGTTACGTTGAAATACAGCACAACTTCCTCAAGCGTGAGCGAATAGACATCGTCTAAACCGAAACGCATCTTGAGCACTTCTTGTTCGCGCGGCGGCAGCGTGTTGAGCACAGAACGGAGCTGCTCCTGCAGCAGACTGTACGCTGTCTGTGACGCTGGATTTTCAACTTCGGTGTCTTCGATAAAATCGCCCAGCAGCGAATCTTCCTCTTCTCCAATCGGCGTTTCAAGAGAAATCGGCTCACGCGCCACGTTCTTTACCTGTTTAACGCGCGTCACCGGCCAACCCAGCTGCGCTGCGATTTCATCGTCGTTCGGCTCACGACCAAGTTTTTGCATGAGCTGCCGTGACTCGCGCACCACTTTGTTTATCTGTTCAATCATATGAACGGGCACGCGGATGGTGCGCGCTTGGTCGGAAATGCTGCGCGTAATCGCTTGACGGATCCACCATGTGGCGTAGGTTGAAAACTTAAAGCCTTTGCGGTATTCGAATTTTTCAACGGCCTTGATAAGCCCGATGTTTCCCTCCTGCACTAGATCGAACAGCTGCAAGCCACGGTTCGTGTATTTCTTTGCGATAGAAACTACCAAGCGCAAGTTTGCATTGATGAGCTTGTTCTTTGCTTGACTCATCATAACGCTCCCCCGCTCTATTTCCTTAAACATCGACAGGATTTCTTCTACCGTGTTTTCAAACTCATACTCAAGGCGGTTCAGCTTGCGGTCAATCTTCTGAATCTGCGTGTAGATATCGCGGATGTCGTCTGTGACCATCTCGAGCTCCGCCTCGAGTTTTTTTGCCTCGGAGCGCATGGATAATCTTCGACCGAGGCTCCGCAGTTCCTGCGGTGTCGTGATGCGGAGCTCCCGCAGCTTGCGCTCCTGTTGATGGCGGTAAATGTCTATCTTTTCCGTTGCGTCACGGAATTTCTGATTGAACTTATCGAGCTCTTCAGTCTGTATGTCGATTTTCTGAAGCTGCGGCTGGATTTTCTGTTTGAGTGACAGCAGAGTTTCATCGTCAAAAATCCTGCTCGTTTGATCGTTTTCAAACAGCTGTTTTTTGAGTGCGATGTACTGTTTCATTTCGGGAAGCGTCGGCTTTAAGAATTCGCTGTAAGCAGTTTTGAGCCGCCGTTTTTCTGCCATCTCCTCGTTGATTTCTTTGCGCGGTTTTCCCGGTTCATGCAGATCGATGCGGGTAAACGCCTTTTGTGCGACGGCGAAAAATTCAGGAATCATGATGCCGGAGTTTCTGATAACATCCTTGATGATGTTTTTCCCGTTCTCCATCTGTTTTGAAAGCTTGACTTCCTCTTCCGCAGTCAGCAGTTTTTCTTTGCCGATTTCCCGCAGATAGAGGCGGATGGGATCGTCAGCATTTGATTCTTTGTCGCTGTTTACCAGATGAGCCCGGCTGTCGTCCGCAGTTTTTTCAGTATCGGCCAGATCGTCTGCTTCCGGTGCGGAAACTATGTCGTCATCGTCAGCTTCCATCACCGCATCGTCATCCGCCTCGGCGTCATCAGCTTCGTCTTCAAGCAGATCGGTTTCAATAAGCTGCACGTTCCGTTCCTCAAGCAGCTTTAAAACACCTTCCATTTTGGCGGAATTGATGAAATCTTGACCGAGCAGCTCGGTGACTTCATCCCAGCTGACAATGCTTTTGTCTTTCGTATAGTCCAACAGCTTTTCAATAACGGGATCGAGTTCTTGCTCCATGGTCTGCCTTTACTGATTTAATATATCGTCAATTTTCATTTTTTCTTTCAGCAGTACTGCAAGGCGCTCCTGATCGTCATTCGTGACGGGGCGAATTTCACCGATGCGGCGCGTCAATTCATCCCGCTGCCGTTCCAAACTGCTCCGCTGGAGATGCCGTATGCTGTCCGCAATAGGAGGCGCATTCTGTTCGGCAAATTCCCCCGATGAGACGACACGGCCAACTAACTGTTTGAGGTCATCCCGCTCGCATCGCTCCAGCAGGGCACTCATCGATAGCACGCCGTCATCTGCACACGATGTAAGCGTGACGAACAGCTCCCGTGCAGCCGCATCTTCAAAATCCCGTTCGGTGAGTGCCTCGCGCAGAGCAGCAAACTGATCGAGATTTGAAATAACGGCAAGCACCGCACGCAGTTCAGCGGTCATACTGATGTCCGCTGGATGTGACTGCCGTTTTCCTGTTGTTTGTCTGGCGGTATCGTTACGATGCGCAAAATCCCGCCTGACTGCTTCCGGCTTTAAATGGAACGCATGGCACAACTGTTCCAAACATGACTCTTTTTGAATGTCAGACTGCAGCGCGTCAACATACGGAAAAAACGCCCGCGCGGCCTGCGCTTTCCCTTCCGGTGTGTTCACCGCGTATGTGCTGCCCAGTTTAGACAACAAAAAGTCGCTATCAAGTATAGCACACGCAACGCTGGATGTCAAGGCGGCAGCTCCAGTATTGAGCATGATCTCTGCGGGGTCTTTTCCCCCGGAAAGCTGAATGACTTTTACCGTAAAACCGTGCCGCCGCCCTAGCAGAATAGCCCGCCACGTAGCGTTCATGCCGGCGTTGTCACCGTCAAATGAGAGCAGTATCGTATCCGCAAAGCCCTGCACCAGTTTCAGCTGTCCTTCCGTCAGCGCTGTTCCGAGCGGCGCAACAGCGTTCGTGATACCGCATTGGTGGTAGGCGATGACGTCCATGTAGCCTTCGCACAGGATGGCGGTTTTTGTTTCGCGGATGCGGTTTTTTGCCAGATGGAAAGCATAGAGGGTTTCCCCTTTTTTATAGTGCGGTAAATCGCCGGAGTTGAGGTATTTCGGGCCATCGCCTGACAGCAACCGGCCGCCGAATGCAACGGTCTGTCCGCGGCGGTTAGCGATGGGAAACAT
>JAFUFE010000160.1 GCA_017470085.1 Treponema sp. | reverse complement strand
GAGCGCCAGAATCGTCACGCCAGACACACCGGTAAATGTACTGAAAAACGTTGCCACGATGACCGCTGCAACAACTGTCCCGCCGCGGAACCAGCCGAACAGCGACTTAAACAGTTCGACAAATCGTTTGCCAGCGCTGCCGTGTGGCAGAATGTAACCGGCTATCGTAAAGAGCGGTATAGCTGCATTCGAACGATCGGAGAGGATACGGTAGGTTTCAAGCGGGATAACGTCAACATATCCGGAGAGCAGCACGGAGGCAATCCCTGCAAAAACAACAAAAAGCGGTACACCGAAAAATGCCAGCACCCCGCATATGATAACGAACGGCCACCGTGCGGCGAATGCAGCGGCAATCCACGCGCCGTCAACGGCATGAAGCAGCGGCAGGTTTTCCCACCCAAACAGAAAATACAGGATGCCTGCGAGCGGTCCCGATGCACACAACGCGCCCACGACAATACCGGCAACTGCCGGCACACGCACTTTTTGCTGTCGCACTGAAATGACCATGAGCATTAAATAGCAGCAAGGCAGGAACAAAAAAAATACGCGCAGCGGAATGTGCCATACCGTTGTAGTGAACTGCGCAGGATGTACCAATTGGCAAACCGCATTGATGAACAGCGCTGTTAAAACCGCCGCCGTAAAAAAATTTTTTATAACGACGATGATCCGCTGTGCCGGTTCCGGAAACCGTTCCACAAACGACGCAAGACTTAAATGGCGATTTTCACGCCACGTGATGATGCCGGCAAGGCACGCGTACACAAACACCACATGCACGACGATGCTTTCAGCGTCAGGAATTTGAATGAAGAACAACGATTGGAGAATTTTGAAAACAAGCGGCACCACAGCAAGGAAGACGATGAGCCCCACCGCCGCTCCATTTTCTATTTTACGGGGCATCATTCACCCCGATGCCGTTTCAGTACTGCACGGATATCGTCGTAAAACGCCTGATCCATAATTCCCGTCTGTATCATGGCAACCGCATCTCGTTCAAGCGTTTCCTGCATCAGCCGCAACTCCGCTGCATTCGGTTTGACAAGCGTGCTGCCGCCATCGACACACCGCTGGAGATACTCACTGTCAGAGCTCCGCTGCGCCGCGATAAAGTCAGCTTCGGCCGCGCGCATGGCGGCAAGCAACGCCGGCTTGTATGCATCGGGGATGGCGTTCCATGACGCCTCTGAAATGACGAACGCCGCCATAACTGGACAGATCGGCACGTCAAGGATGTACGGCAGTGACTTATAGAACTGCCCCGCATATCCGTACATAGGAATCGTGTAGATAGCCTCCACGCCTCCGGGGGTACGCGTACTCTGGAGCAGTTTATCCGCCGCAACACCGTGCGTCTGAAAACCGGCTGCTTTGAATGCGTTCGTCAACCCCGGCAGCCCCAGCCCGCTCACCGACATCCGCTGCTGTTTCAACTCCGCGATAGTATGTGCGGGACGCTTTGTATAAAAGTACGCCCAGCCGACGTTGAACCATCCGAGGATAACATACCCTTTGGCGGTAATCGCAGCTTGGAGCCGCCCCGTAAAGGCATCGAGCACTATGTCGACTTCTTCCTGATTCCGGAACAAAAACGGTACCGCAAGCGTCATAATCTGTGTCTCTGGTGCAAGCTCCGCGATACCGATGCTCGTAAAGATGGCGCCGTCAATCGGTGCCTTCTGTCCGGGACGCACTGCGTTGAGTTTCTGGATAACGCCTGACTCTCCTCCCATCGCGTTTGCAGACATAAACTGCATGGTGATGGTATTCCCGCTTGCGGTAGCCCAATCCTGTGCAAGCCGCCGTTGGCTCACGTCCCATGCCGAACGGCTCGGCGCAATCGTCGCAATTTTCAATGTCTGACGCTGCTGTGCGCCGAGCGGTAGCAGCAGTGCGCTGAGCACCACGCACACTATACTCTTCTTTTTTGCGGTCATACTGTACCCCCACTATATTTCACGGCAATGCGGTAAAACGCCCTCTGGAACAAAACCCGCACGCAGCGGCTCTGCCACACCGCGCACTGCTGAATGGCAAAGGCGCGTCCCTCTTTTTAAAAACAAAACAGCGTTCACGCATGTTACCATATCACAAAGTAATTGTCTTTATGTAAAAGTAAGTACCGCGCCCGTTCCTGCTGTATGAGCGTTACCAGTCGTGATGACGGCTCATCGTCAGCGTTGATGGCGAGCGCCGTATTGAGCATTTCTTCAAAGCCGGCGCTGTCATTCTGCGGCATGCAGATTGCAGTCGCATAGGTGATGTACGGCCCAGGTGTCTTACCACCGGACGCGCGGAGCGCCTCCGCATAGCACGTCATGCCGCGATCATAGTCCCCGCCGAACATGTCGGGAGCACTCACATAGAAATTAAACAGCAGCTCCCAGATAGCGCCGGCATCGTAATCTGGGGAAAGAGCAGCAGCACGCTCAAGCAGCTGCACCGGTCCGTTCAAAACCGCCATCATGTCACCGTTGAGCGGGTCAAGGCTGAACGCTCCGAGCCAGCCGGCGCCTGCCCAATATGCGGCAGACACATCGTTTTCGTCAAGCAGGGCGACTGCGGCCTGTACCGTGTCGTCATCGCCGCTGAAAAGCGCCGCACGAATTCCCGTATGGCGCCCTTCCAAAAACTCAAGACAATAGTCTCGACCGCGGAGATAGTGCAGCTGCGCCCGTTCGTATTCAGCTTGCTGCGCATTGAACTGGTCAACGGGAAGGCGCTCAGCAGGAGTCTGGACAAAGACATTCGCATACATGATGTTGAGCTGGCCTGTCATCGCGGAAAGGCCTAAGTGGTCAGGGTTCTGCGCATGGAGAAGCTCATAGAGCACCAGCGCGGTCGGAAAAAAATCGCTCACCAGCGTGATATCACGTTCGCCGGTTATGGCGGCCAATGGGTCACTGCCTTCGGAACGCTTTTTCATCGGGACGCCTTTTTTGTTGGTGCCTGAAAGCGAATCCGCTACCGCCGACAGCGCAACCGATGACAGGGATGAACACGACATCGCCCCGATCGCAAGGAAAAGAACGCTACTCACAGCTGCTATACGAATTGTTCGTTTCATATCTCTCCGTCTATTATATACGGTAACGCGAATTCATGCAATTCACCCGGTAGACAATTCGTCCGCGATACCAGCGGCATCTGTACTGCAGCACGGCGTTCCATCTTCCGTACAATTTCGCTATACTTTTCGACATGAACACACAAGATACGCTTCCCCGATGGAAGCTCGACACGCTCTTTTCTTCTCTAGAGAGCGATGAATACACACAGGCGCTGGAATCGTACCGTACCGCATTGACGCGAGCGGAACAACTTCTTGCCGAATGCCCGAACGGGCAGGATGATTTTTCCGCATGGCTTTCGTCGTACCTGACCGCAGATGACGCCGTTCGCGCTCAATCGCGGACACTCTCTGCATATACGTACGTCGTCTATTCAACCGATACAACTGACCCGGCTGCACTGACAGCGCTGTCTCGAATAGAGGAACTCGGACTCCGTCTGCACGCCATAACAACATCGTTCCGGACGATACTGCGAGCACACCGCGATCAGCTGGACGACTTCTGCGCCCAGCATCCTGAATACGAGCGATACCGCCGTATGCTGTCCGCCGAAGCGGAGCTCGCTGCACATCAGATGGAAAGCGCACAAGAAGCACTCGCTTCCGACTTGCAGCGCACCGGCGGAGATGCGTGGGGACGATTACAGGAGCAGATTACGAGCACGCTTTCAGATGACGCTTCCGGAAAGACGTTCAATGCAATCAGAAACGACGCCTATTCACCGGATGCATCGCTCCGCCGCGCGTCGTATGAAACAGAGCTTCGCCTGCTCAAAACGCACAGCGTTGCGCTCGCCGCTGCGCTCAACAACCTGAAAGGCGAAACGCTTACGCTCAACCGCCGCCGCCGATGGGATGAGCCACTCTCCCGTGCGCTCGTTGCAAACCGTATGTCGCGCGCATCCCTCGATGCACTGGTTACCGCTATAGAAGAAAGCCTCCCCCGGTGGCGAGAATATCTCCGCGCAAAGGCACGGATCTTGCGTAGAGCAGGTGCCACCGCTTCTGACACGGCGGGAACGGCGGCGGAACCGGGGCTCGCTTTTTACGATTTGTTTGCACCGCTTTCAGCAGCGACCACCGCCGATAGTCAGCCGTCATCGCCCGTAAACCGCAGCTGGACATTTTCTGAAGCGCGCGAATACATCATTGAACGATACAATTCGTTCAGTCCAGCCATGGGACGCTTTGCGCAACAAGCGTTCGACAACGGCTGGATCGATGCGGATGTACGCTCCGGCAAGGTGGGCGGTGCATACGACGAAGACTTTCCGCTTGGGCATCAAAGCAGGATTTTAGTCAACTTCACCGGAACATTTGGAGACGTCGTAACGCTCGCACACGAACTCGGCCACGCCTACCACTTCAGCATGCTGAACGGACAGCCCGCACACTGCTTCGACTATCCCATGACGCTCGCTGAAACGGCGTCGACATTCGCCGAACCATCGTCAAACAGGATGCCGCTGCCCGATCGACCGGATTCGACCGCCTGTGTATCATCGAATCGGAACTACAGGATGTCTGTCAGGTGCTCGTAGATATCCTCTGCCGCTTCTACTTTGAGCGGAGCGTCTTCGACGCGCGCGCGCACGGAGAGCTTTCCGCGCCGGAATTCTGCCACCTGATGCGCGCTGCGCAGGAGAAAAGCTACGGTTCAGGGCTGAACGACGAGCGCCATGAATACCTGTGGGCGGTAAAATCGCACTACTACGACACCGCGCTCGACTTCTATAACTTTCCGTACGCGTTCGGGCAGCTTTTTGCCATCGGACTGTACGAGCAGTTCCGGGCGGAAGGCAGCAGTTTTGTACAGACCTATGAAAAGCTCCTGTCCGAAACCGGCACCCTGACGTCCGAAGCCGTCTGCGCACTTGCCGGTTTTGACAGCGCCGATCCGTCTTTTTGGAAACGCAGCATCGCGTACTACGAAGAAGAAATTGCGACGATAACGGCGTATGCAGCATCGCTGTAGCGCCTCCGCTCAATCGGGCGCACCACGCCGCGTTTAACGGCGGCACACATATGCCATTGGAAGACGGAGCGCTGTACCGTTCCATCGCTGCCGGGCGTGCTGCCGCATCAGGAGCCCGTCTGTGCGGCGGAAAACGCCCGCACACAGCTAGCAGCTGCCGTATCAGACTGCTCGCCGCACCGCTGTACACGCGTGGAAGAGCGGCCACCGTTTCTAGAGCGCTTGCACGAACGCCCGGTACCGCGCTCGCCGGCATGAAACTCCGCCCGTTGACCAAGCGATATTCTTGTGCTATACTGATTGCCACTACCGGTCACCGGTGCGCGATTAGCTCAGTTGGTTAGAG
>JAFUFE010000159.1 GCA_017470085.1 Treponema sp. | reverse complement strand
TTCGGAGCGGGCTCGGTGCGGTCAACAAGCTAAAAGTCGAACGAGCTTTGGACGGTACATACAGCTGCTTTATAAACGGAACACAAGTCGCAGCTGGCATCAGTCCGCTGGAAAACGGCACGGCTGGCGTCCGAGTGTTTTTTTCGGTTGGACAAGAACAGCAGGAAAATCTGCCCGACGTGCCGGTGCGCGTTTCGTATCGCATCACCGAGTCGAAAGCGCCGTAAAGCTGTTGTCGGCGTGTGGCCGGTGCGCGGTATAATCTTAAAGGGTACAATTTTAAAGAGGAGCTCTTTGCTATGGCGAGAACACGGTATATTGCAGGAAACTGGAAGATGAATACGAGCCGCGCTGAGGCGGTCTCTCTTGCGCAGGATATTGTGAACGGACTTTCGGGGCAACCGCACACATATATGATCGCTCCACCGTTTGTGTATCTCGATGCGGTTTCCCAGGTGGTAAAAGGTTCAAACGTTCTGCTCGGCGCGCAGGATGTGGCCGCTTCGGACAATGGCGCGCACACCGGTGAGGTATCCGGAGCGATGCTCAAGGATATCGGCGTGCAGACGGTCATTATTGGACATTCGGAGCGCCGTCACGAAATCGGTGAAAGCGACATGCTCATCAACGCGAAAGTGCGGAAGGCGCTCAGCTGCGATTTGGACGTGGTGCTGTGCATCGGGGAATTGCTGTCGGAGCGCGAAGCAGGAGCCGCGGAGAGCGTGTGTGCGTTTCAGCTCAGTGCAGGACTTTCCGGCGTGACCGAAGCGCAGATGGCGCGGGTAACGATTGCGTATGAGCCGGTGTGGGCGATTGGAACGGGAAAAACCGCGACGCCTGATGACGCACAGGCGATTCACCACTGTGTGCGTGCCCACATTGCACGGCTGTACGGCCCGGCGGTTTCCGAAAGCGTCATCATTCAGTATGGCGGATCGATGAAGCCTGAAAACGCTGCGGAACTGCTTGCTCAGCCGGATGTTGACGGCGGATTGATTGGCGGCGCTGCACTGAAAGCGGCATCGTTTGTGTCGATCTGCTGCGCGTAAAGACATTGACCAAAACGGGTGTTTTTTCTATAATTATGCGTCAATTGACGTGGAGTTGATATGGGTGTTATGGGAACTGTTCTGCTTGTTGCGTTTGTGATCGTCTGTGCACTGGCAGTGTTTTTTGTTTTGATTCAAAATGATGAAAACAGCGGAATGGGTCTGTTCGGCGGACGCGGGACGGCAGCGTTCGGTTCTCATTCAGCGACCGTGCTCACAAAGGCTACTTTTGTACTCGTGGTGCTGTTCTTTATCTTTTCCATCGGACTTGCCGTCATAAACAAGCGCCCGTCACTCGCACCCGATCTGGTTCCCGATACGCCGACGATGAGCGCACCGGGCACAACTGGCGAATGGTGGCAGCAGGAAACGGACGACGGAGCGGAACCGTTTTTGCCGGAGGATGAAACAGCTGCGGTCATCGATGCGGCTCCCGTTGAATAGTGTTTTCTCAAATTCAACCGTAAGTAAAACAGCAGCTTTGGAAACTGTTGAATGCGTGCGCTGCTGCACGGAGCACGCGCGTGTCGCTTGTATTTTTGCCGTTTCAACATTGTACCCGATGTCCATGATTGCTCTGGTAGCCTTTATCTGCGTGCCCAATTACCGCGCGGCGTACACGGATTTGTCAAACGAAAACTCAAAAACTAAAAATGCCGCGCTTTGGCGGGGCCGTTTTAAAAAACACCGTACGGTGCTGTTTCACTGGTTGGTGACAACGCCACAAAACGGACTCCGCGAATGCCGGCGCTGTTCGCCGTGTAGCGACCAGTGTAGCCGTTCTAGTCAAAATGTATTACAATAACGCACATGGAAAACTGTTATGCGCTGCTCGGCGTACGTGAAGATGCCAGCGCTCGAGAAATACGGCAGGCGTTCCGGAAACGTGCAAAAGAACTCCACCCTGACGCCGGCGGCAATGCTCGGAGCAGTCGCGAGTTTCACCGGGTCGTACAAGCGTATCGCATCCTGTCTGATGCTGGCCGACGCGCGCTGTTTGACGAGCGCCGCTGTATGCACCGTACCGCAGCCGAGAGTGCCGCGCGTTCGTTTGACTATCATGAATGGCTCATGGCACGCACTGATGATGAAAGCCGCGCAAAACTCATCGTATGGGATGTTCTACATCTGCGTGAGGATGAAGCGGTTGAAGAGTTTAAACGCATGTCGGTAAAACCGACGTTCAACTTGCGCACGTGGTTTTCGTACGAAGATTTTATGGATTACGGATTCATTCTGGCGGAAGAGCTTGCGCTCCGGTCGGAGTATTACGATGCGTTCAATCTGCTTGAACAGATTATCGAACTTGAACGACGGCACGACTATTTTCGGCTTTTTTTTCCCGAAGTGCTTGAGTTTACCCGTACTATCGTGCGGCAAAAAGTTGCTGTCCATCTTTCTGATGAACTCGCCCTTGACGTGTGGGAGCGCGCACTCAACCTCGGATTTCCGCCTGCGGACAATGCATGGATGTTGCACCGGATGTCGGCCATCTACGCCCAGATCGGCGATGCGCCGCTTTCAGACGTATATGCAGCGGCGGCGCTCCGCGAAACAGCTGCTGCGCTGCAAACGACACACTGATTGTTTTTCAATATAGTATATGACGCTGTTGAAGAGGAAGGTAAGATGATTCGATTAAAGAACGAGCAGGAGATTGCCGGCATCAGAAAATCGTGCCACCTGCTGGCTGACATGTTTAATGACGTTATTCCGCGCGTGCGTGCGGGAATGTCGACAAAGGAAGTCGATACGCTCTGTGAAAATTTCATCCGTGCGCACGGAGGAACGCCCGCGTGGCACCGCGAAGGATTTCCGGGAACGGCATGCATCAGCGTGAACGATGAAGTTATCCATGGAATTCCGTCGAATACAAAAATCATTCACGACGGCGACCTGGTTTCGCTCGATGTCGGCATTGATCTGGACGGCTACATCAGCGATTCAACGCACACCATACAGATTGGCACAGTGCGTCCGGAGTGGAAGCGGCTCCACGAGGTGACGATTGAATGCCTTGCGCGTGCGATTGCTGCATGCACGGCCGGCAATCGCATTAAAGATATTTCCCGTGCGGTGAACGACATGGCGACGGCGCACGGCTATGGCGTGGTGTATGAATACTGTGGGCACGGCGTTGGGCTCGATGTCCATGAAGATCCGACCGTACCGAACTGTCCGGGGCGCGGCCCAAATCCGCGGATACAAGCAGGCATGGTTCTGGCGCTTGAGCCGATGATCAATCTGGGAACGGCAGATGTCTTTACCGCTGAAAACGGCTGGACGGTTTGTACCGCCGACGGCTGTGTGTCGGTGCATGAAGAACATACGGTCGCCGTTTTTGCTGATCACACTGAGGTGCTGACCGACTTGCAGTATGGCAGCCGCTGAAAATCGTGCGCGTACGTGCATGACCGTCGCTCTGTGCTATTTGTGCTCTTTTAGAGTAAAGCGTTTCTTTTTCTGATCCGTTTGCGCGCTGTGGGGCATACGCTTTTTGTGTAACGTTTGCCGTGCGATCGGTATTTTTTTGTATATAGATTGCCTTTGATGAAAATCACCGTATCATACCTATAGTATCTGTTTCTGGAGGATATATGAAGACATGGACAAAACGCCTTATCGGCATTGGGACGGCAGCGCTCGTTTCTTTTACGGCTATACTGTTCGCGTGCAGGAAATCACCGGTACAGGGAACGGCCGGTACTGCGTTTGCGGAGACAGCAGCAAGCTCCGCGCTTTCGCCTGAATCACGTACGGTGCTTGAGGCGTTACAGAATTCTTTTCGCACCATCAGTGCGACTCTATTACCCGCTGTAGTTGAGGTTGACGTGACGGAAACACGGACGGCACCGGCGAGTCCGTTTGACCGGTTGCCGTTCTTTTTTTTCGGCTGGCCGGATCAGGATGACGACTCGGATGACCGCGGCGGCACAAATCGCCGGCAGCGGCAATACGAACAGCAGGGGTTGGGTTCGGGCGTCATCGTGCGCCGAATACGGAATACGTTTTACGTGCTCACCAACGACCATGTGGCCGGTTCTGCCACAAAAATTTCTATTCGCCTGAACGACGGCCGCCGCTTTGACGGAACATTGGTCGGTTCAGATGAGCGCATGGACATCGCGCTCGTGTCATTTGAATCGACCGATACGACAATTCCGGTCGCCGTCCTTGGGGATTCGGACAACGTACAGACCGGAGACATTGTTCTGGCGATGGGAGCGCCGCTCGGATACAGCCAGTCGGTTACGCAGGGCATCATCAGTGCGACAGGGCGTTCCGGTCGCGGCATCGGCAATATCAGCGACTTTATACAGACAGACGCCGCCATCAATCAGGGGAACTCCGGTGGCCCACTCGTGAATATTTATGGTGAAGTGATCGGAATCAATACGTGGATCCTTTCGCAGTCCGGTGGTTCGCAAGGGTTGGGATTTACCATTCCGATAAACAACATCAAGAATGCCATAGATGATTTTATTGCGAAGGGTAAGATTACCTACGGGTGGATCGGCGTGTCACTCGTTGAAGTGACCGATGAGTATAAGAAAGCGCTTGCAGTCGGTGACGAAGAGGGCGCCTTTGTGGTGCACGAGCTCATCGATTCGCCGGCACAGAAGGCCGGTATGCGGGCGGGTGACTTTGTTGTTGAGTTGAACGGGCGTGCGGTGCGCTCGGTCAATCAGCTGGTGCGCGATGTCGGTAATTTGGCGGCAGGCAACACGGCGCGCTTTGTGGTTATCCGGAACGGCAAACGGCAGACGGTCACCGTGCAAGTTGCCGAACGCGATGAAGCGGTGTCTTCAAACAACGGCAAGCTGTGGCCGGGATTTATCGCCGTGCCGCTTACCGATGCCGTGCGCACGGAACTGAAACTTGAGAAAAACGATCGCGTTTCCGGCATCGTTGTGGCGAATGTGCAGGAGCGTTCCCCGGCGGCGGCACTCCGTCTACAGAATAACGATATCATCACTGCGGTGAACGGTACGCCGGTTACGGGGCTTACTGATTTCTACGCGGAACTGGCAAAGGCGACAAAGTCGGCAAACTTTGACGTGTACAGTCCAACGACGGGTGGCACGATTACAACCGGTACCTATCGATTTTAGGCACCGCGCACCGCGCGCTTGATTTATTTGCGCGGTGCATAAGCCGCGTCGGTTTTTGGAAAACTAGCACGGCGCACTGCGGTAATTTTATACGTGTTCATACGAGCGAGCCCCCGCGTGTCAGGAGACCATCATGCGGGTGCTCGTGTTTTTTTTAGTTTCGATACGGGCACAAAGCCGAGGACGCTGCTGTGGTGGCATCTTGTTCCGGGAGCGCTATTTTTGCTACAATCGCTTCTGTATGAATGACCGTCATAACGTGGCAGGTCACTGGTGGTAGCGCAGCACGAGGCAGCGATCATCGCTGCGGCAATAAATTACGCGATGCAGGTTTTTGTAGCGACGGACGGTGGCCGACGGTCGGTATGCGGTACGGCTCAGATTGTTTTGGGAGTTCGGGACAGAGTTGTTTTGAAAAGGAGATGCGGTGAACATTGCACTGGTGGGATACGGAAAGATGGGACACCTACTCAAGACGGTCGCTGTGGAGCGGCACCACAGAGTAGCGGTGACGATAGACGTGACAGCACCTGACGCTGACGTTCGCATTGAGAGCGGAGACGCGGCGGCGTTGCGAAATGCAGTGGCGTCGTCTGGGGCGGACGGCGTCATTGAGTTTAGCCATCCGGCAGGCGTTGTTAGCAATATTCGCGCGCTCGTTCCATTGCAGGTGCCGATTGTCGTCGGGACGACCGGGTGGCACGATGCCGAGCGCGAAGTGACGCAACTGGTTGAAGACGCTGGCGCGGCACTCGTGCGCGCGTCTAATTTTTCTATTGGTGTTTTTGCGTTTTATAAAATTGTCGCCGCTGCTGCTGCGATTATGAGCCGGTATGATGACTACGATGTGGCAGTGTGGGAGACGCACCATAATCAAAAGGCAGACAGCCCGTCGGGAACGGCGCTTGAAATAGCGCGGTGTATCATGGAACACGACGTACGAAAGACGGCGGTGGTGATCGATGCATTTCATGAACAGCCGAAGCCCGGTGATTTGCACGTCTCGAGCACCCGCGTGGGGAAAGTACCGGGTACGCACACTGTGTTTTTTGACGGCAGCGCAGATACGATTGAATTGACACACCGCGCACGGAACCGTGAAGGCTTGGCGCGTGGTGCGGTGACTGCCCTTGAACGACTTGCGGCAGGACTGCTGGACGGAACACTCAAGGGCGGTCGCGTGTACGGTCTGGATGATATTTTTTAAAAAACTGTCAGTGCTCTCGTTTAAAACATTGCCCGTCACTGCGTATGTACATGCACTATATAGTGGAATACAAGAACAGGAAAATCTTTTATGATACATAATGAAACTGGATCGGCAATACCATTGGAGTCATCACGACGCACCTGTATATTGATTTTACAATTCGCTCAACCATTACCGATGTGTCGCTCAGTTCCTTTTTTCACGATGCGGCTAAAATAGAAGGACATACAAAAGGCGACAGAGCGAAATCAGACAGCGTGTTTGATTCGTGCGGAAAGTGTATGTATCACTTTGTAATACGAACAGTTTAAGGAAATTATTTAACTCGCCGCGCCCTGTCTGCTTTATCCGACTGGCAGACGGGCAACCGGCAGGGCAACTAGCGAATGAGCTCATAGGCTCGTTCTGCAAGGAAGTTATATAACTCGTCGCTTGTGCGGCTTGAGCATACGTCGCTGCGCTCCGTTTGCATGAGTGGAAGTTATTTAACTCGCCGCTTGCGCGACTTATGCATACGCCACTGCGTGTCGTTTACTGCAAGGAAACTATCTTACTCGTCGCTTACGCGACTGGCGTATACGTCGCTTCGCTCCGTTTGCATGAGTGGAAATTATTTAACTCGCCGCCCACGCGGCTTATGCATACGTCGCTTCGTTCCGTTTGCATGAGTAGAAATTATTTAACTCGCCGCTTGCGCGGCTGGCGCATACGCCACTGCGTGTTGTTTTCTGTAGGGAAATTATATAAATCGCTGCTCCTTGATTGCCGACTCGCCTGTCCTGACCTGTCCGAATAGCAAGCGAGCGCAGTCCAATACTATTACATTCCTCGTGTGTTAATGGACGGATTTTCGCCCTGACAGGTGTCAGGCTGGCGAGAGCTGCCTGTTACCATTTACATGTACCACGAATAATAACATGGTATTTATCTACGCTATCCGTACAAAATTATATTTACTTTTTATTAAAAGTATGTTATAATAGTGAAACATTATTTTGCAGTTTCTGTGCATAGAGACAAAATACTCATCGCAAGAAGCAGATACTGATTAAAAAAGATAAATTTATGTTTACAATTTTTGAATAACCCATTATAATTTTTAATAATTAATTTTAAGGAGATGACTTATGAAAAAATTTGACAGACTGAACAAAATCAAAATGGCACAGTGGGCTGTCCCCGGTACCGCAGCGGCTTTTTCCACACCACAGTTGCGTGCCACTTTCCGCACTGCTGCCACCACTCGAACCTGCCGCGCGCTTTCTGCCATGCTCGCGATTGTAGCGCTCCTTGCGCTCGCGGCCTTTGCTTCGTGCAAGAACCCGGCAGACGGTGGGGGGGGTAAATAATATAATTTCGTTCGGTACATTTCCACAAAGCAAAAAAGCCGACGATGTAACAGTAGATGAATCTGAGAATACCATAGTCAGCATGTTCACTTACTACAAAGGAGACGATGGCGAGTGGTATGCCAAAAAAGAGAGCGACTACTACAAGGTAGAACCAATTACATGGCGGGTGCTTACCGACAACTACAACGGCAACAGACTTTTGCTCGCAGAAAACGCCCTAATGCCTATACAGTATTATGACAATTTAAATCAGCGAACAATTAATGGCAGCGACATTTACGCAAACAATTATGAGCATTCTAAAGTTCGTGCCTGGCTCAACGGCATTGCCTATAGAAAAAATAACAGCAGTAATAGCGAGTACAAAGATAAAGGCTTTTTGCAAACTGCCTTTACGGAAGAGGAACAAGAAAAAATTGCAACAACCGAAGTAGACAACAGCGAAGAAAGCACTCGTCTTAGCGAAAATAGAGGGGACGATAGTAAAAATTTATATGCGTGCGAAAATACCAACGATAAAATCTTTTTGTTAAGTCAAAAAGAAGTAACAACTAACAATTATGGTTTTCCAGTATACGATGCAATAACGCCTACACGCCTCCGGGTTGCAACAGATTTTGCCGTAGCACACGGTGCCGTTAGAAATAGCACTACTGTTTGCTCGCAATGGTGGCTCCGCTCGCCTCGCGCTGTTGATGTAGCCGATACTAAAGGAGAATTGGTGCGTGTCGTCTACTCGGACGGCAGAGCAGCCTATAACAGTGCCAATAATAGCACCTATATGTGCGTGGTACCCGCTTTGTGCATCGTACCGTAGGTGCAATGCACAATCCATAAGCCTATTTCATCTGTTGAAGACAGATGAAATAGGTGTAATCGCTTGTTTCTTTGTGCGAGGCACAAAGTACCTTTCGCACAAGAAGATTTACTTGCTTCCGTCGCAAGTTATCACGGGCATGTCGAAGAGGAAATGTGCATAATTTTGAAAATAAACTTTCATTATTGGTGTGCAAGCTGTTAGCAGAAAAAAAAATGAAAGACTACATTAGCGTGTAAGTTGTTAGCAGAAAAAATGAAAACCACGCAGTTTTTTTCAAAAAAATAACTGGTGAATGCCGTTAGGGGTGAAAGTGCACTGCTTTACGAAAATAGTTTTATATAAATTATTTTCATCCTAGCCCGCCCTGGAGTTGTGCGGAGCAGTCGGAGTGAAACGACGACCGAACGTGAGTGAGCAACGAAAGGGCGGCTATCCAAAGCTTTTGCTCCAAAAAATAAAAATCTAAAATTTGATTTTCGTGGCGACCGCGGTATTCAGTCACGTAAAAGTCTTACCGAAAATATTTTAGTGCAGAGCTAGTTCCATTGTTTTGCAAGCGAAAGGAGTTTTTACAAAGACACAGCACCATCTTTCTCTAACTGAATAAGAGGAACGAATAATATGATTCATATATACAGGCAAATTCTCATTTATCGAGTGCTAAAAATAATTGGCGGTCTTTTTTTTGTTTTTGCAGGTCTAATTTCTTTGCTCCGCAATGAAGCAAGGGAACCAGTAATTTTTTGCTGCAGTATGCTTTCATTGCTCGGCGGGGTATGCTTGGTTGTGCATGGTGTTTTTTTTAAGATAAAAGTATGTACCGATTTTATTGAGAAGTCTGTGTTGCTGCCATTTTTTAAAATCGCTGTTGCCGATATTGAAAATCTTGAAAGTATAGCCATAGGTCCAAATAAGCGAATGAGCTATTTTTTGCGTCTCAAAAATAAAAAGAAAAAGTGGCTGGGTTCGTTATCGATGATAATTGATGATAAAGATGTGCTCATGGACATTTATATGGTGGTGACAGAGCATGAACTGCCGTATAGAGATATGGCGGTGACGCAAAAAATGGAATGGGAAGGGGTATTAGCTTCTGGCATGCATATCGCTTTATTTTTTGTGTCGTTATGTGTGTGTGGGATTCTTACTTTTTTTTCAATAAAGGGTATACATATTTTTATTGTTCCCATAAATAATAGAAATATTTTAAAGCTTATTGTAGCAGTTGTTTTTGTTGTGTACCTTATTATTTTCACTAAAATATTTGAGATAGTGTGTCAAAGGAAAGGTCGGTGGTAAAGTTGCAGTATGGAATATTTCATTTAGGCACTGCGTATATTGCAGAATTAAAAGAGTGGGGTTGGTGGGGGCATCACGGAACTTTATTAAGTTTGAAACCACTGTTTAGCATTGAGTATCACTACATATCATGTGATACTATATTGTGCACCGCGTCTGCTGTTGCAGTTGATATTGTCTTGACGCGCAATACGCTGGCACTAACCGCTCATGTGAGCGCATTGTTTTCTATCGGTGCGATGTTGATTTTTCTCTCGACGGGAGCGAAGAAAATACCGTTTGCAATGTTTGTTGTTTCTGTAATAATAAGTGTATTCATTATTACAGAAACAACAAGTGACATTTGTCTGCGATGCGCTATTGTTTGGAATATTTTTGTATGCTGTTTTCAGTGATGCAGGAGGTGCATGAAGCTTCTGATGAAATCTTGTTAGAATAAGCGATGATTAAAATTTAGAAATAATAAGCGTAATCATTCAGTAAATAATTCTTTGTGACTGCGAAATATTTTTAGAGAGAGGAGTGCATATGAATAGAAAAATTTTTTTGATTAGTATTTCTCTTATTAATTTATTGGGGTGCTCGATAAAAGAAATACAAGGAAGCGGAAATCCCGATATAGGGAAATATATTGCAGTTTCAAGCCAAATAACTTCTGAAAAATATGAAGGATTGTGCATTATTGAAATACGGTTAAATCCTCTGCAAAAAGAGGTAAAGTCAAAGGAGCATGCCGCTGGCGAGTTGAATGAACAGAGAATTGAATTGCTGTTTCATTATTTGCAATTTAAGAAATAATTTATACTGTATGGTATGATGATTGCTGCATCGTTGAGACGGAAAGAAAAACAAATATCGGGGCACAGCACCTATGCCGTATGTGTGTGTATGCGCAGGTAATATGCTTTTCAAATAAAGCAGGCAAGCGTACGTAAATCAACAAAGGAGTACAAAAATGAATAAAAGAGTAAAATGGTTTTATTTGCTGACATATTTCGCTTGCTTCGCTGTTGTTTCCTGTGCGCAGCATGCGACTTGTTCATCCGAAAATATTATTTTTAAAACCTTTGAACCAGAAGAAGGAATATGGATCGGGGAAAGATTTATTTCACTGAATCCAATACGAGAACACATCGGAAAATTAGGAATTATTGATGCGACAACGGTTTTATATGATTCAATGACGGGCAAAGTATGGTTTGTTGCGATTGACAAAAAACAACAGGTACTTTTCTGTTGTGATAACATATCGGATAAAATGCCCGATGACGAATATATTACATATGTCAAGGGCTATGAGGACTTACCTGATTGGATATGCAATGGCACACTATTTGTTCCTCTTTATTCTAGAAATGAGTACGGTTATTATATAGTAAAATACAGTGCAGAAAATAGTAATTCTCATGAAAAGAAAGAAATACACATACCGCAAAAAATAATAAAGCCGTATAATGGGAAAAATCCACATTATATGAAATATTTCGCGAAAGATAAAATTCTTTTTGAAGAAGTTGCTACATGTGACATTTTTATTTTTGATTTATGCACTAATACTGTTACTCAGTTATATTTGCCAGAAAAAAAAGATAAAAGACTGTACAGCATGTCACCGGAAGGAAATCGTATCGTGTATGTCGGTAAAAATGCAAAACTATACATCTATGATTTTCTCACAGAAACCGTAATTGATACTGGCATTACAGAAAAGAAGATAATTGACTGCTTTCTTTATGGAGATGATATGTATTATGCAAAAGATATCAGTTTGTCGATCCCTATTATGACAATAGAGAGCGCTCCTGCAAAATCATGGTATAAATATAATCTTGTGACAGGTAAAACAAAAAGTCTTGCTACAGCAGATAAAGGTACGCGATTGGAGTTTATAAATATTAAAAATTGAGAGAGGGGGTATTTTAGTGACCATCACACCTGCAAGCATAGTTATTAAGAAACGTTCGTGCTGGTCCGGTTATGGGCGGTAGAATGGGAGGAGACTCGCCGCTGTAAGCGATGCCTGCGCTGTGATATAGGTGAGCATGATGAAAAATCGTGCATGGGGAAATTCGCGCTGTATGATTGAATAGCACAGCATCGTATCAGATATGATGAACAGCATCGAACCGGCAAGAAACAGCCAGCCGGCATAATGCCCCGATGCAATGACGAGTGTTATTCCCGTAAAGTTGAGCACTGAAATAGCGATACCGTACAGTACAATAACGAATGCGTATACGCCGCGTGGTTTTCCGAGAAAAAACCAGATGAGCAC
>JAFUFE010000158.1 GCA_017470085.1 Treponema sp. | reverse complement strand
CTGTGCCGCGGCTATCTCGCTGACCGCATACCGGTACCGTTCAAGCAGTTCTTCCTGCTCCCTGTTGGACGCGGACAGTTCCGCAAGGTGCTCCCGAGTTTCAACCAATTCTGCGTACAGCGCGGTAAACGCATGCACCTCAGGCACAATTCCTGCCCGCGCATCAAGAAACGTACGGTGGGATGCAACGCGCATGAGCGACTGATGTTCGTGCTGGCCGTGAATATCGAGCAAAAACGCTGAAAACGCCGCAAGGTCTGCACGTGTCACCGCGGCCTGCTGTATCCAGGCGGTACTTCGGCCGTTGTCCCGGATACTTCGCCGGATCAAAACGCGGCCGTCTTCCGGTGCAATACCGTGCCGGAAAAGCCATTCGCCAGCCGTCCGTATCTCTTCTTCCGTATCAGCAGAAAAATCCGGGCGAATGAACGCAGCAGCAGTATCGAGCAAAAAAATGCCTGAAACCTGTGCTTCGTGTCCACCGCTCCGAATCGAAGCCGCATCTGCCTTGCCGCCGAGTAAAAACGACAACGCGCCGATTAAAATCGATTTGCCCGCACCGGTTTCACCGGAAAGAATTGTAAATCCGCGCCCGAATTCAACGGTAACCGAATCGATGAGCGCAAAATCTTTAATCGAAAGGCTTTCGAGCATGCGGGCCTCCTGCCCAGTTGAGCTTTGATCTGAGCGCGCGATAAAATTTTTCCGGCGTGCAACCAGCAAGTTTTACGCGCGTCAAAGCGCGCCGAATACTGATATGGTCTCCTTCGTTGACGACGGATGGCCGCTGCCCGTCAACCGTTACGATGCCGGTATGAGCGTAAGAATGCAGCATCGTTATGCCGAGCTCTCCTGACGGATGCATAACGAGCGGGCGGCTTGACAGCGAAAACGCATTCACCGGTGTCAACACGAGCGCATCCATATCGGGGTCAACGATTGGACCACCGGCAGAAGCGGAATACGCAGTAGATCCGGTTGCCGTACACACAATGATGCCATCAGCTTTAAACACGCCGAGCGGTACGTCGTTATAGGTAACATCGAGCGCAACCGTCGTCACCGCAGTGGACGCACAGAGCGTTACATCGTTGAGCGCGACAGCAGAAAACTGCGTGCTTCCCGTTACCGACAGCGATACCATACTGCGCTCGCTGACCGCAAGTTCATTCCGTAAAAATCGCTCAAGTGGTTGCTGCCAGTCGTCTTTTTCAATGCTCGCAATAAAACCAAAATCTCCCAGATTTATCGGAAAGACGGGGATGCCGCGCGGTGCACAGTTCCGAGCAGCAAAGAGCACGGTGCCGTCTCCGCCGAGCGTCACAACAAAATCAGATGGCGCAATCAGCTGTCCGTCATCACTGCCGTCGTACGTATAGAATGCGGTGGCAATACCCCGCTCCGTTAAAAAGCGCGCCACCTGTCCGCCGATTGCCTGCGATTCAGGTTTAGAGGCATTGGTGATGATGACGCACGTTTTCATGGTTTCTGTGAACATCGCTGACCGATTACGGCAATGAACTGAGCACCTTAACGATTTGTGCCGCCTGCGCCGGTGAAAGCCGCGGATACAACGGAAACAGTGCCGTCCGTAAATACAGCGATTTTGCATGGATACAGCGCACACACCGTTCCTCCGGGCCGCCGGCAACCACGCTGTACTCGAACGCGCGCCGAACCTCTATATTTTTTTTTGCCGCATAGCGCTGTACGTCACCATACGCGCTTGAAAGCACCACCGGAAAGTTCGCCATCGTAGCTCCCCCTTCCATGTCGCGCAGAAAGAGCATATGACGTCCCTGCGCACAGGCGCGGTGATAGAGCTGAAACAGTTCTTTTCGTACCGCTTCATTGCGGCCATATTCTTTGAGCTGCACCCATCCGAGCGCGCTGTTTAAGTCCGGCAGCAGATCGATAAGCGGCGCGGCATCAGTATACTGTTTTAGCAGCTGCCAATCCCGGCGATGTGCCGCCATAACCACCGCACCGCCGCCTGCCGTAATAACATCGTGTTCCTCAAGTCCCAGAATCGCATACTGCCCGAATGTGCCTGTTCGCTTTTCGCGGTGCGGCGTGCCGTTTTCATCGTGCGACATCAAAGATGCTCCGACGCTCTGTGAAATATCTTCAACAATGGGAACGTTGAGTGCGCACAGGGCATCCATGTCGGGAAGAATACCGTTTGTTTCGTGGAGCACCAGCACTTTTCCGCCGGCCACCATTCCAAGAGAAACGATGTCCGCATTCACCACGCCGGTCGCTTCGTCAACGTCGAGCACCAGCGGCACATATCCGAGCGATTCGAGCGTCGTATACTGCCAGAGCGGAGCAAGCGCTGAAATCATGACCGGCGTTCCCGGCGCAACAGCGAGCGCCTTGAGTGCATAGGAAAGCGCAATTCCGGGGCTCCGCACCGCGGCGGCGCCGTCACAGGTACAGGTCTCTTTAATCAGTTGGATAAAACGCGCATTAATCGCTCCCGGCCCGAGCTTTTCATCGACCATGCAGGTCAATACCGCATCCATTTCCCGCCGCCGAATCGTCGTACTGTATGTCGGTATCATGAATTACTGCATGTCGATAATCTTCTGCAATTCGTTCGGATTGAACAGCTTGCGGATGTCCAGCATAATCAGGTATCCGTTTTCTTCCCGGATAACGCCGCGGATGTACTCGCTACCGATGCCGCTGAGCATCTGCGGCGGATCCTGAATAGCGCTCTGCATGACTTGCACCACACGAGCGACGCGGTCGATGATGATGCCGATTTTATTGTTGTCGATATTCAATATGATGAATCCACCTTCGAATTCTCCGTATTCATCCGTCTCTTCAAGTTTTCTGAGGCGGAACCGTTTATGCAAGTCGATGATCGGTATTATTTCACCGCGAAGGTTGATGATCCCTTCAACATAATATGGTGCGTTCGGAATCGGTCTGACGTTTTGAATCTTTACGATTTCCTTTACGTTCATAATATCGACACCATAGAGTTCTACTCCTAACTGAAATGTGACCAGCTGTAATTGTGCGTCTTCCCCAACCATAGCATATCCATCCTTATCTCTCTAAATGTGCGCTTCCTCATAGAATACACTGAAACAGCAGGTTTTGCAATATTGCCGCGCCGCATTTTTGCATATTTTTAATCGTTCATAAAGAGCGCTGCTGCATGGACGATGGAGACGCCGCCGGCCTTCAACACGTGAGCGCAGCATTCCAGTGTCGCTCCCGTCGTAATGACGTCATCGACGAGGCACACTACCGGCGGGATGGTGCCGGCGCATGATCGGAGCGCGCGCGCACGGCGTCTGCCCGTTTTCATGCGGTATGCCGTTCCAATGCCCGCTACCCTTCCCGCGCGGTCAAGCTTTTTCTGTTGGGTCTGGGACAGACGCTCAAGGAGGTAGCAGACGGTAAAGCCCGCCCGGCGCAAAAACAGCATCACGTCTTCAATCTGATCCCAGCCATTCCGCCATATTTTTCCCGGTCGCGGCGGGACAGGTACAATCACCATCGCCGGTAGCTCCGAAAGCAGATCCATAAGCCGTTCGGCAAAAAACGGTGAAAACGCTCGGACGCCGAGCGACTTCCACGTGTACAGCACCGTCTTGTTCCACAACCGATAGGCAAAGAGCACGTGTACGCCATCGGTTGCCGTCAGTACCGGTGCCGTCCGGCACTGCATACAGTGCGTTGCCTCCGATACGAGTTCTCTGCCGCAGATGCTACACCGTTTCCCATCCGGCACGGCACGGTACTGTTGCTGGCAAGCTGCACAGAGCGGAAGAGCGCCGCTCCGTGTGCCACAGATAATACATGCCGTGCCACCGGTCACCATGACTGTAGCAGTACGTGCTGCTGTGGTAACAGCATGCAGACAGCGAAACCGCAGCGGATACCGGTGACGCGGTATTGGGAGAACGCAGCGGCGGGTGCAATATCGAACGCTCCGGAAAACGGCAGGCAGCAGTCGCCTCCGAACTGACGTATCGTTTAAAACGGAAATATCCATATCAATAGTTTTGAAAAAAAATGCGCGTTTACGCAACGACTGTCGTAAAAAAAATGAACGGTCACCGGTGCTGAGCGGATGCAGTGTACACACACTGACATAAAAACTCTCCGGTGTATAAACCACCACCGCACCAATTGTTCGTTTGATAATCGCATACGGCGTGCGTGTATTGCCTTTGAATCGATTTAAAATGATTTCCGCTTTAAAATAACTTTCGCAGCGACGGGCAGAACAATCCGAACGCCGTCCGCAGCACAAAGGGCGTATAAAAAATTACGGCAAAGCTTGAGGGACGAGACGCGGTAGGTCATTGCTGTGCCATGAGCGTTCTTTTCCAGCGGACAAGCGCATTGAGCGCCTGAAGTGGCGTCATAGTGTCAGGATCGCTCGACAGGATTTCGTCAAGGATGATCTCTTCATCGCTGAACAGTCCGGGCAGCGGGGGGGTAGCGGACGGTACATCGGCAGCTGCCGGCGGCGCTAGAACGCCGTCAAGCAGCGGACGCTCCTGTGCAAGCGACTGGATGTGGGAAAGAATTTCATTTGCCCGCGCTATCACCGCCGCCGGAATTCCTGCGAGCTTGGCGACATGGATACCGTACGAATTTTCTGCTGTGCCGGCCTGTACCGAACGCAAAAAAACGACGGTGCCGTCTGTCTCCGCAACGCCCATACAGAGAAGCGCCAACGACGGATGCACCAACCGCGTCAGTTCGTGGTAGTGCGTTGCAAAGAGCGTCTTACACCGCACGTGATTGAGTAAATATTCCGATACTGCCCATGCGATGGAAAGCCCATCTTCTGTTGACGTTCCGCGGCCGACTTCGTCCATGATCACCAAACTCCGCTCTGTCGCTGAACGCAGGATGTGCGCCGTTTCTGTCATCTCAACTAAAAACGTCGATTCACCGTGCGCAAGATTGTCGCTTGCACCAACCCGGCAGAAAATTTTATCGACGATTCCGATGTGCGCGTTCTGTGCCGGTACGAACGAGCCTGTCTGTGCCAGTATGGCGATGAGCGCATTCTGTCGGAGATACGTACTTTTTCCCGCCATATTCGGGCCAGTTATCAACGCGAACGATTTGCTGTCGGCATCGCGCTGTGCGCTGATAGCAGTATCGTTCGGAACAAACGTTCCCGTCGGCAGATGCTTTTCTACCACCGGATGTCTGCCGGCGCTTATCGTGAAATCAGTCGATGCATCGATGTCTGGGCGGACCCAGCCGTTGAGCACTGCGCTTTCCGCAAAAGCGGCAGCGACATCGGTATAAGCAATTTCACCTGCCACCTGCAGCAGGTATGGCACGAATGCCCCGAGCCGCACGCGGAGTTCACCGTAGAGACTGCGCTCCAACTCAAGGATACGCGTCCCCGACTCGGTTAGTTCGTGTTCCAATTCCTGTAACCGTGCGGTCGTGTACCGGTCCCCGTTAACGAGTGCGCGACGCATGATGAAGTGCTGGGGCACAGCGGCGAGCTTCCCTTTGCTGACTTCTATAAAATACCCCGACGCATTGGTATGCTTAATGCGGAGTGTCGAGATGCCGGTTGTTTCTCGCTCCTCTTTTTCATATTCTGCCAGAATGCGGTCAAAATTATCATGTATACCCCGCCAGTGGTCAAGCTCGTGCGACCATCCTGCCTTTATTACCCCCCCCCCGGCGGTGTGCATTGTCGGCGGATCGTCAGTGACTGCGTGGAAAATCATATCGCTGATGGTACGCGCGTCATCTAACGGCACTGCGGAAAAATCATATCGGGACAACGTTTCATGTACTGCCTGCCAGGCGTCAAGACTGTGTCGGAGTGCCTGCACATCCTTCGGGTGCGCCTTTTCCATTGCAATGCGCCCTGCCAATCGTTCAATGTCGAGTATCGCGGAAAGTCCGTCTTGAACCGCGGTCAAAAGCGGCCGGTTTTCTACAAAGAGCGCAACGTGATTTTGGCGCGCGAATATTTTTTGTGCGTCGGTCAACGGAAACTGAAGCCACGACCGGAGCATCCGGTTTCCCATCGCCGTCTTCGCATAGTTGACTGATTCCAACAGACTGTACTGCGCGCTGCCGTCACGTAGATTTGCGACAAGTTCTAAATTTCTCCGTGACGAATCGTCGATGATGAGATAGTCGTTGTCGCGATACACCTGCAGTGCGGTGATATGTGCTAGTGTGGTGTTCGTCGTCTTTTCAAGATAGTCGAGCAGAAAACCTGCGGGGGGGATTTCGGGAGCGTCTTCGGTTAAACCGAAAGCGTGCAAGTTCATCGTTTTAAACTGCGCAGTCAGTTTTTTATATGCCGTCGCCGCATTGAAATCCCAGTCAGGATAATACGACACAGACAGCCCACTGAACGTTTGAAGCGCGTTTTGCACCGTTTGCTGTGTAGAAAGCGACTGCGGCAACAGCAGCTCTCGCGGCGCCGTCCGGCCGAGTTCCTTGGAAAACTCATCAGCGAGCGCTCCAGCAGGCCATGACGTG
>JAFUFE010000157.1 GCA_017470085.1 Treponema sp. | reverse complement strand
CCTTATACCATTCTTACCGACATCAAATTATAAATAACACGTCTGCCAGCAGCACCGCACACGTATCTCTACTATCGCTACAAATCCCTTCCAAAGGATGATCTCCCTTATGAAAACGCATGTATCTAGTTCCATTAAATTTCAATTTACCATACAAGCAGTTATAACAACCGCACTGTTAATTATTCAGCTGCTTATGCTCATGCTTATACGAAATCAAAAAAATATTCTGCTGACAACTATAGACCAAAAAGAAAAATCAGTTGCCATTGCAAATGAGCTGCGTCAAAGTTCGGAGAATTTAACACGCGCGTGCCGAGTATTTGTAGTAACTGCAAACAAGAAATATCGAGACGAATACAATGAAACTGTCGCTTGGCGCAACGGCAGTATACCGCGTCCCACTTCATTTAACATATATCCGGGAAGAACCGTCAGCGAAATTGACCTGTTGAAAGAATTCGGTTGTACTGAAGATGAAATCGCTTTGTGTAATATGGCAACGCTGCTTTCCGATGAACTAATAAAAACAGAAGATCAGGCCATGAACACCATTACCAATGGAACTATTGCTGCCGGTCCGCACCTTATACTACCCGGAGAATCAATCAAAGATTTTGCAAGTCGTATTGTAAACGATGACGCCTATCACCGAGAAATCAATAAAATAATGACCCCCATCGATAAATTTATTGACACGCTTTCTGAACGAACCACAAGTGAACAAAATAAAGCAGTGCGTAAATTCAACACGTACCAAGTAATCACTCTTGGCATAATGATTATTGTTGCTATTTCAGTCATCATGTTTGTTGTATCTGCGTTTAAATTGCTTATATTGCCACTGATACAAACGTCCGCAGTATTCGCACAGGTAAGTAAAGGTGATTTAACCAGCCGGATGCATATAGAATCATCAAACGAAATCGGAAAAATGGCGCAGGACTTTAACCAAATGCTTGAAAGTATGCGAAACCTTATCAATGCCATTCAGGAAAATGCGACACTCCTATCCGATTCAGGAATAGAGTTAGCGGCAAATATGACGGAAACAGCTGGTGCTATCAATGAAATAACGGCAACCATTGCAAACGTCAAACAGCAGGCAGTGCAACAGTCTTCAAGCGTTGAACGTACAACAGAGACTATCGGCGAAAGCACCGACATGATCCGTCAGTTAAGTGGACACATCGAATCACAATCCGTAAGTGTGGCGGAGTCGTCTTCTGCGATTGAACAAATGGTGGGAAACATCACGGCTATTTCAAAAATGCTTGAAGAAACAGAAAAAGTTATTACAGAACTTTTACGCGCAACGACGGACGGCGGCACGGCGGTAACTGCCGCCGGAAACGCAATGCAACGAATCAGCAAAGAATCAGGAGCATTGGTTGAAGCAAGTGGCATCATTCAAAATATTGCAAATCAGACAAATCTATTGGCGATGAATGCTGCAATCGAAGCAGCTCATGCAGGAGAGGCCGGAAAAGGATTTGCCGTTGTTGCAAGTGAAATTAGAAAACTGGCAACGGAATCGAATCGACAGGGAAAAACTATTTCAGATGCATTGAAACTATTGAGCGAAGAAATCAGTGCAACTTCATCGTCAACGGATGTAATCAAAGATAAATTCAATACAATCGCTTTATATTCAGAACAGGTACAACGGATGAATACAAAAATGAACGAAGCGATGAAGGAACAGGCAAGCGGAAATCAAGAAGTGTTGCTCGCCATTAAAAATATCAACACTATTACCGCTACAGTAAAAGATAGCTCTACCACCATGCTTGGCGGCGTACACGCGGTTACTGACGAACTTGAGAAGCTCAATGACTTAACTCGGTTAATAACAAACAGCATGAATGAAATGTCTGCTGGTGCGACACAAGTCAACAATGCAATAAACCAAGTAAACGAAATGACACACAAAAATACAGCAAGTATTGAATCGCTGACGGGAGAAATAAAAAAATTCAAAGTTCGTTAATGATAACATTGGTGAGCATCGCGTGCGTGCCCCTAATGCCAGCAAGTACACAAAAGAAGCCGCCCGGTAAAACCGGGCGGCTTTTGCTAAACGATGCATATAACGCACGTCATACTATTTTTTTGCTTTTGTTCTGGTAGCCGTTTTGCGCACTGGTTTTCTGCCCGCTGCCTTTTTTACGGTCTTCCGCGTTCCAGTTCGCGCAGCTTCTTTTTTTACCGGCTTTTTAACGGCCACTTTTTTAGCCGGCGCTTTCCGTGCCGTTGTTTTTGCCATTCGCTTCGCTACCGTTTTTTTAGCGGATACTTTTTTGGTCGCCGTTTTTCTAACTACTTTTTGGGTAGCCCGTTTCGCCGGCTTCTTTACGGCACTTTTTTGAGCGGATCCTTTTTTCGCCGGAGATTTTTTTACTGCCTTTTTTGCAGACGCTTTTTTGGCAGTCGGCGATTTCTTCGCGGATATCTTTTTAGCTGCCGTTTGTTTTGCTCCAGTTTTCCGTGCAGTTGGTTTCCGAACAGTTTTTTGCGCTGTTTTTGCCGCAGGCTTTTTAGCAGCACGCGCTTTCCGCTCTGCCTTTGCTGCTTCTACGGCACGAATAACTGCCTGCGCTGCTGCAAGCCGCGCAATCGGCACGCGGAACGGCGAACACGACACATAGTCCAATCCAATGCGATAGCAGAAGTCCACCGTTTCTGGGTCGCCACCGTGTTCTCCACAGATTCCTACGTGAAAATTCGGTTTTGTTTTACGCGCAGCAGTCACCACCATATCCATCAATGCACCGACCCCATCAGCATCAAGCGTTTTAAACGGATCGTGCTCAAGAATGTTGCGGTCATAGTACGCATCAAGGAATTTTCCTGCATCGTCGCGACTGAAACCAAACGTCATCTGCGTCAAATCATTTGAACCAAAGCTGAAGAAATCGGCTGACTCTGCCACCGTACCTGCAAGGAGCGCTGCACGCGGCACTTCTATCATCGTGCCAATTTCAATGTTCACACGCACCGCATGTTTTGTCTCAAGCGCCTTGATGACGGATTCACATTCCGCGCGAATCGCCGCAAGTTCTTTCGGCTCGCACACAATCGGAATCATGATGAGCGGCTTAACGGCGATGTTACGCTTTTTGCAGTCAATTGCCGCAAGCGTAATCGCTTCAGTTTGCATTTTGTAGATTTCAGGATATGTAATCGTGAGCCGGCAGCCGCGGTGACCGAGCATCGGGTTGAACTCTTTTAAGCTGTTGAACTTTGCCGTAAGTGCATCGACAGAAATCGACGTACCTTCTTCTTTAAGAATTGCTTGCACTTTTTGTGTGCCCGCCTCATCCTTGGGAATAAACTCATGGAGCGGCGGATCAAGGAAACGCACAATAACCGGGCGGCCTTTCATCGCTTCAAAGATACCGGTAAAATCTTTCGTCTGGAGCGGCAGGATTTTTTCGAGCGCCTTTTGTCGTGCTTCAGTCGTATCGGCACCGATCATCGCCTGAAAATAAACCAGCTTTGCCGGATCAAAAAACATGTGTTCTGTGCGGCACAGTCCGATTCCTTCCGCGCCAAAATCAAATGCAGCTTGTGCCTGATCGGGCTGGTCAGCATTTGCGCGGACTCCGAATCCTTTGATTGTTGACGTACCGATTTTGCGTACGGAGTTCAACCGAATTTCATCGCACCACTTCATAAAGGTACTGAAGTCACCAGAAATTTCAGGCTGTCGAGTGGGAATCTGTCCTGCATATACGTTACCGGTTGTTCCGTCAATCGTCAGGTAGTCACCTTCCCGGAACGATGTACCGTTTATCGTGATGCCCCCCGGCACAAATTGCAATGCGTCAAGTCCAGAGACACACGGCTTTCCCATCTGCCGCGCAACAACTGCCGCATGCGACGTGCGCCCACCGGTTGCGGTTAGAATACCCTGAGAAGCAACCATGCCAGCGATATCATCGGGACTGGTTTCTTTCCGGACGAGCAGCACTTTTTTGCCCGCCTTTGCTTGCTGCTCCGCTTCGTCAGCGGTAAACACGATCTGTCCGCAACCTGCTCCGGGAGACGCATTCAAACCTTTCGCAAGTGCACCCGCTGCTTTCGCTGCCTTTTCGTCAATCATCGGATGGAGCAGCTGGTCAATTTGGTCAGCTTCTACCCGCGCAACCGCCATTTCTTTGGTAATCAATTTTTCCTTTACCATGTCAACCGCCATTTTGACGGCTGCCTGACCAGTGCGCTTTCCGTTGCGACACTGCAGCATGTAGAGCTTGCCTTGCTGAATAGTAAACTCCATATCCTGCATATCACGATAATGCTTTTCAAGGTTGTTGCGGATTTTCAACAGCTCTTTGTAAATCTTTGGGTTGTCTTTTTCAAGTTTGGAGATTTCTTCCGGCGTGCGGATACCCGCTACTACATCTTCGCCCTGCGCATTGACTAGATATTCACCCATGAATACATTTCTGCCATCTGCCGGATCGCGGCTAAAACAGACGCCGGTACCGGAATCATTTCCCATGTTGCCGAACGCCATCGCCATAACATTGACGGCGGTGCCCTTCAAATGCTTTAAGTTGTTTATCTCGCGATATGTAATCGCACGGTCGTTCATCCATGAACCGAACACCGCGTCGATCGCTGCCCACAGCTGATCCTTGGGGTTTTGTGGGAAATCCGTACCTTTAACACGCTTATACAATTCCTTGTAACGCGTTACTACGTCTTCAAGTTCCACGGCTGTCAGCTCATTATCAAGTTTTTTGCCACCGCGTGCTTTGGCATCGCTCAATTTTTTTTCAAATTCTTCGTGCGGCAAACCCATCGCAAAATCGCCAAACATCTTTATAAAACGACGGTATGCATCCCACGCAAAACGCGGATTATTTGTCTTTTTTGCGAGCCCGGTAACCGACGTATCATTCAAACCTAAATTGAGGATGGTATCCATCATACCGGGCATCGAAGCAGCCGCGCCGGAACGGACTGACACTAAAAGCGGATCAGAAGCATCGCCCAATTTTTTCCCATATGCGCGTTCAAGTTTTGCCAAGTTGGCCTCAACCTGCTCACGTACTTCTTTTGGATACGTGCGATTATTCTGATAAAACATTTCACAAACATGCGTTCCGATAGTAAATCCTGGCGGAACTGGAACACCGATATTTGTCATTTCGGCGAGGTTCGCACCTTTACCGCCAAGTTCATTACGCATTGAGGCATCACCCTCAGCTTTTCCGTTTCCGAAAAAGTACACTAGCTTCGTCTTTGCCATGTATCTACTCCACTACAAAATTAATTATTGCAACAGCAAAATTGTATCACGAATCAAACCGGCCGTCAAATCCCACCGCGTCAATGTCAAATCAGTACACTATGGTAAACAAACCGATGTTGTAAACGAACGATCTCTCGACACAGAGCGTTCGGGGTTCGTTCTTACAAGGATCGTAGTCGGATACATCCCCGTATCTCGACGCACACGCCGGGGTATACACCAGTCGCGCGAGCGACAAGTTAGATAATTTCCTTGCAGTAAACGACACAAAGTGATACACGTCCCTCCCGCACGAGTCAACACCAACCGCAGACAAGCGCCGGACAATTCTGCAGTTTCGCGAGTTGTTGAATTGGTGCGCGCGGGCATACCAACTGTCCGCGCTCGCAAGTTAAAACTTGCTCGCTTGTGCAATTTTAGAGAATGTTTAAAAACGCCGCACCGTTTCAGTGCGCGTTTTAAACGCTCCTGCCTCGTCGTTTTTTCCATTGGGCAAAAACATACGCGAGTGCAAAGAGCACGCCGCACATTGTTGCCATGGCACCGGCAATATTTCCGTCAATGGCGACAGCGAGAAAGTAGCCGCTGACAGATGCCACAGCTGCAAGCACGACAGCGAGCACGAGCACGATTTTTAAATTGTTGCTCAAAAGCAATGCAGCAGCGGGCGGCGTAATCATCAATGCAGTAACGAGCACGATGCCGACAGAATCAAACGCACTGACGCACGTAATGCTCGTGGCAAGCATCAGTCCGTAGTTGATTCCCAGCGGAGAAAAGCCGAGATTGCGCGCTGTCTCTGGGTCGAATGTCGAAAGCTTCAATTCTTTAAAAAAGAGCAGCAGCAAAATGCTATTTATCAAAAGGATTGCGCCCATGACAAGCGTGTTTCGCGGCACGCTTATCGAAAAAAATGATATTCTGTCAAATGGCGCAAGCCCGATTTCTCCGAGCAGAACAGCGTCTATATCCAAATGCACGTGACTGGCATACAGTGTGATAAGCACAATGCCAATGCTGAACAGCGTTGGAAACACGAGCGCGATTGCAGTATCGCTTTTAACAAGCGTTGTTTTTTGAACGCATTCAGTGAGCACGGCAGTGACAAGCCCCGCAATCACTGCGCCGAAAAGCGGCACGGGAGACGACAAATCTTTTACAAGAAAAAATCCGAGTGCAATGCCGAGAATCACCGAGTGACTTATGGCATCGCTTATCAATGCCATTTTGCGGAGCACCAAAAAAACGCCGCAGAGCGAGCACGCCGTAGAGACGATGACTGCGAGTATGATGATTTCCGCTGTCATGCAGCCGCCTCCTTTGCTTTTTGCAGATGCATGTATTTTGCAGTGCGGAGCATACGCGGCAGAATCCCGCGTTTCGGGCTGACGAGCAACGACAAAAACGCGTAGCTCGTGGAGACGAGCACTATCACCGGTCCAGTGGCGAGTTTTGTCGTGCAAGCAGAAATCACTGAACCGACAACGCCTGCAGAGCCGCCAAAAAATGCAGCGAGCATGCACATGATGCCAAGCCGATGCGTCCACTGCCGTGCAGCTGCAGCAGGCGCGACAAGCAGCGCGCTCATCAAGATGACGCCGACAGACTGAATGCCAGCAACGATTGACGGAACAATCAACGCGACGAGGAGCAGTTCAAGTTTTTTTGAAGAAAACCCCATGACTGTTGCGATGGTCGGATCGAACATGGTGATTTTCAACTCTTTCCAAAAGAGAAATACGCACGCAAGTATCACGCACTCAACGCACGCAATCAGCATGACATCGTAGTGCATAATAGTCGCCCCCTGCCCAAAGATAAATTTATCAAGCCCTGCCTTTGCTGCGTCAGGAGATTTTTGTACGTGCGTCAAAAGCAAAAATCCAAGCCCAAAAAAAACGCCGAGTATGTTGCCGTGCGCGCCGTCTTTGTCAATCTTTGTGGTACGCATAATCGCTGTGATGCAGAGCGTGCCAATCAAGCTGCTGATTGCTCCGCCGGTGAGCAGTATGCCGATTGTCTTTGTGCCCGTTAATAAAAACGCAATGACGATTCCCGGCAGCGCCGCGTGAGAAATAGCATCGCCAAGCAAGCTCTGTCTGCGAAGCACGATAAAACAGCCGAGCACGCCGGAGCCGACTCCTAAAAAAAGCGTGCCGAGCAACACGTTCCGCATGGTATAATCTGAAAAAAAATTAACAAACGTATGCATACCGCACCTCATGCCAGTCCCGCGCACGCAACGCCGTATGTTTTATATACGTTTTCCGCAGTAAAAATTTCATCGACTATACCTTCTGCAATGCGGCGGACATTCAGCAACATGACGCGTTCAAAGTAGTCGCGGACAGTCTGCAAGTCGTGATGTACGACAACGATCGTCTTTCCGTCGTTTTTCAGCTCTTTTAAAAGCACAACGAGCGTCGCCTCTGTTGCCGCGTCAACACCTTGAAATGGCTCATCCATAAAATAGATGTCAGCTTCCTGCACAAGTGCGCGCGCTAAAAAAACGCGCTGCTGCTGTCCGCCTGAAAGCTCGCTGATTTGCCTGTGCGCGTAATCACTCATGCCTGTTTTCTCGAGCGCATGAAACGCGCGTTCCTTTTCATTTTTCCCGGGACGTTTAATCCAACCGAGCGAACTGTATGAACCCATGAGCACCACATCGAAAACAGTCGTAGGGAAATCCCAATCTACTGCACTTCGCTGCGGCACATACGCAATGCGCGTGCGCTGCCGTTTGAACGGTTCGCCGCACACAAGAATTGCTCCGCTCATGCGCGGCACAATTCCGAGAATCGCTTTTAACAGTGTTGACTTGCCCGCGCCATTGGGACCAACAATCGCTTCAATCGTTCCGTGCGGAATACTGACGGCTATGTTTTGCAGTACTGGTTTTTCGCGATACGCAACTGTCAAGCCGTCTACGTACACCGCAGGAACACGTCTTTTGTTTTCCATCACGTCACTTATTTGCTCAATGCAGAAACGATTGTGTCGATGTTGTGCTTCAACATGCCGACGTATGTGCCGTCAGGAGTGCCTGCATCGCCCATTGCGTCTGAATACAGTTCGCCGCCGATAGATACGGAAAATCCGCGCGCTTGCACTGCCGCCTGCAACGCCTTGACATTTTTGTGCGGCACAGAGCTTTCAATAAAAATGGCGGGCAGCTTCCGCTCAGCGATGAAGTCAGCCAGCTGCTGCATGTCGCGCGTGCTCGCTTCTGTCGCGGTGCTCACGCCCTGCAAGCCTTTCACCTCAAACCCATATGCGCGGCTGAAATAGTTGAACGCATCGTGCGCGGTGACTAATACGCGCTTTGATTTTGGCAGGCTATTTGTCCGCTCGCGAATGTACGCATCAAGCGCTTTCAGTTCATTTTGATACGCATTGTAGCGCATGGTGAATGCATCTTTTTTTGCGGGAACGAGGCGGCACAAACTGTCGTACACCGCCTTGACTGCATGCTTTGACCACAGCATGACATCGAACCAGACATGCGGGTCAAACTCGCTTTCTTCAAACGGCAGACGATTTTCTGCAATGCCTTCCGCTACGGCGACAACAAACCGCTCTTGAGCAAGTTTTGCAAGCACGTCGCTCATCTTTGCTTCAAGGTGCAGTCCGTTGTACAGAATCAAATCTGCGCTGTTGAGCTTTTTAATGTCGCCCGCAGTCGCTTTGTACAAATGCGGGTCAACGCCTGCGCCCATCAATGCAACGACGCGCACGTCATCGCCGCCAATGTTCTTCACCGCATCTTCAATCATGCCAATTGTCGCAACGACGAGCGGCGTGTCGTCTGCCATTGCCATGCCATCGTGTGAGCCGCTGGCACTCACAGATGTTGCCAGTGCGCACAGGCACAATGCCGTGCACATTACTTTATTCAGTTTCATAGAACCTCCTGAAAAACTGCACAACTGCCTGATCTGCGAGACTGTAGACATATCTATCAGCACACAGAACGGGCAGATTCACGATACATCGGAATATCCGTATGTATTTTTGATATATAGTAATATATTATTTGATATATCAAAAATATAAAATACTGTCAAGACTTTTGACACAATTATTTTTCATAATGAAATATTAAAAAGGCTAAAAAGTGTTTAAACTATTTGTTAGTTCTTATACGCAGCGTACAATCGTGCTCTTTGTAAAGTGATTTCTCGATATAGTCCATTCAGCAAAAAATTCTATGGCCTGTATTTTTTAAAGAAACAATTTTATTTTCTCGATCTTACGGAAAACCCCATGCTACTTTTTAGTTTATAGCAGATTGTGACAGCGACGATAGACAATGCGACTGCGATTAAAAGCAGCGTAGCGTCATCATCGCGCTGTATAACGGGGTGCTGCACGGTATCGAACATATCGCAATCAGATGTATTATTTTTTTTACATTAGTGGACGCAACGGGCTGCTCCATGAAATGAGCCGACGGCATACTGCAACTGTAAAAAGCCCGCGCGCGGCACTTGCGTTGTGCATCGTTCGTTGCTCTTGTAGAAACCGCCACGCGGATACGCCCAAATGAATGAACCCCGACGCAGAGCGACGGGGCATTACATCATCCGCTTAAATAACACTACTTACCGAGCTTTTGTTTGAGCGTTGCAATTTCGCCGTCAGTCAAGCCTATTTCTTTAAGATACGCTGTAGCGGCATTGCTCAAATTTATTGACGCGAGGTTTTGCACGCCAAACGCGGTGCGCAGATTTTTTTCGATATTTTCAGAGATAGCGTTGTACTGGTCTGTGCCTTTTTTTACGCCGTAATAATTTTCGTATGTAGTCATGTAATCTGCTTTTACTTCTGCGAGAGAAGCGCCCATCAAACATTCAAGCACGGCGGAAACAAAACCTGCGCGGTCTTGCCCTTCGTTGCAGTGCACAAGATACGGCGCGTCGTTTGCGGCAAAGAAGCGCAAGCCTTCTGCAAGCCCATCGCGGTTTGCGGGGAGCGTAAAGTCAACGCCGAGTCCAAGAAACACAACATGTTGCTGTGAGTAATACGACGCATCATAGCCCGCATATTTTTCTGCTGCCGCTTTGCTGTCTGCCAAATTCATAAATGTTTTCACAGCTGCATTTTGCGCGGCTTTGTCCGCATATGTGTTGCGTCCGATTTCTGGATTCACGGGACTCGACGCACGGTAAAGTTTTTTTGCACCCATGCCGCTTGTTGTCACCTCGCGGAAGTTTGCAAACTGTTCGTCGGACAAGTTCGCGTAGTTGTTGCGGTCGTTCGTGCGATTCAAATAAAACACGAGGTAATCTTTGTAGTAACCTTGTTTTTTTGCAAGCGAGATTTCTACGCTCACTGGAAATGCAACGCCGCTGTTCGCCGTCCAATAAAATGATTTATCTTCGTTCGTCGTTTTTGTTGCAACGTTGTACGTGTCTGCAAAACTGCCGTTGAAAATTTCAAGCTCTGCGGCGCGTTCCAACTGGTCTTTGAACGCAACAAGCGCACTTCCTTTTGCCGCAACATAGCGGTATGCAGGAATAAGCGGTAGCTCAAGCGCTTTGTCAAGGAATTTGACAGAGACAACATCTGCGTAGTCGAATCCTGCATCGAGCAAATCTTTTGTTGTGACGGATAGGCGAATGTCGCCGTATTTGTCAATTTCCGTAACAGCAGTCATCTGCGCTTTTACAGAAGGCGATTTTGCCGCAGCAGTTTTTTGTGTGCAACCAGTCAATGCACCCGAAACTGCAAGTGCAATCGTTAGCGCCGCAAACAAAACAGTTGAAAGTTTTTTCATAATTTCCTCCTAAATAACACTTAAAAGTGTACCACGCTTTTCCCACTTGTCAATATTTTAAAGTACGAAATAACTAGGGATGTTTACCATATTATGATTTGTGATTATAATTAAGAATGTAAGCGTATGGAAGATCTTTGCATTTCGAATTTGAGCTGCTGGATAGAATAAATTTTAGGAGAAAATTATGTTGAGAAAAGTATTGGTATTTGTCTTTGCTTTACATTCACAAGTCCACTATTAGCAGAAAATCTTTTATTTCCATTTCTTGGGTATGAAAATCGTCTTACCATGGATCATGAATCTAATATGCTTTTTGATACACGACACGTACAGACTGGTTCAACGAGTTTCATTTTGGCTTTTCGGTCGGAGTTCATAAAAACAACTTTGTCTTTTACTGGGATAATATGTTTTCTTTTTCAGGAATATCTCAATCAATATCAATGAATAAGAATACAAAGAAAATAGTACAGTATTATGCTAGTATAGAACGCCTTGTCTGGTATGATATGTCTTTGCTTTTTGGAAGAGCGTTTCGCTTTTTTCAAGACTCGTTACATCTTACTTTAGCTATGGGACCTACTATTTCATCCCTTATATCATTTAAAATTTTAGATGATATTGATTACGAGTGGCTTGATATGGGGTTAGGACCAATTGGGTTTGGATGTACATTTTATGTAGGATTTGATTATTATTTTACAAAACGTCTAGGGCTCGGCATTACTATGTCTGATACAGTTGGGTATATGGCAGATATTGCTTTTATGCATTTTTTTGCTATTGGATTTTTTAATAAATTCCGTTTATCATTAGGTCCAAAATTCCGTTTGTAAAATTAGGATGATTATTCTTCATTTGTTTATTCACTATAAATTATAGTGTAACAATATAAAAAATGAAAACAATGAACAAGCAATATAAATGAATTTTCTATTAGGGAACTTTTAAAAACTGCAATTTTCCGAGGTAACTTTGAAAATGCGATGTTCTAATACCTGCGTTATTACAGGGGCTATTTTACAGTTCAGTATAACGAATGCGAAGGAAATTGTACAATGCGATTTTTGTATACGAGTATACACGACAAGTATACAAGAGAAAAATACTTGAAATGGCGCTCTATGCTTGTACACATTCAAAATGTATATGAAACACGCACGGTAATCAGCCAATTTTTTACGCCGGGCGTGCTTGTGTCTTTCATAAGTGCGGCAGTGTTCCCGATTGCGCTCGAATGTGTCGTGCCATCTTTTATAGAAAGCCACTCGTACAAAACGCTGGCAGAAAATTTTTTATACGATACCGCTGCTCCTGCCGAAAAACCAAAGCCGCCACGTAACGAATCAAAAAATTGTTTACTCCGCAAGAAATGACTGTCAAGCGTGTTCACTACGGCATATGGTACAGCAGAAAACCACGCAGTAATATGCCACGTCTCAGATACAGCACACGCGGCGCGGAACGAAAGCTGCGGCAAAAGCAATGACTGCTCGTAACTTATGATGTTGCCACTCATCTGTTGTTTTAGCTCGGCTCCCGTCCACGCGCCACTCGTCGGATATTGCAAGTAGCCGTCGTATGCCGCCCATTTCTGCATTCGGTACAGCACGCCCGCATATGGCGAAAGCGTATATCTTCCAACAGTGAACGCGTAGCCTGTTTCCGCGCAAAAATCAAACCGCTTATCAAGATATACACTGTGATGTGAGTATTGCGATGCAAGCGAGGAACCTGCGAGTAAAAAATCAAAGTCGTCGAGCGAGCCGCATTTCATTGGGAGCGCAGAAAGTACACTACAACGTACGAACGCTCCAAAAAACGAAAGCGTTGCGCTTGCATTCATTACAGGGGAAGCGTACTGCTTCCAGTCAAGTCTGCTTATCATCTTTCCATTTTCGAATACATATTCGCTGCTCACACCAGACGAAATGCCAAGCCCAGCCGTAAAAGAAAAATTTATTTTTTTTGATGGTGTTTGTTCTTGAAGCGTTTCGTTTCGTTTTGTTCTGATTGTGGTAACGCTTCTTCTTGAGTGAATGAATCGCTCCCTTCTTGAATAAATGATTGTTGACCTTCTAATGCACTTTCGTCTGTGTACGCAGGAGAAAAAATTAAAAATAGTATGCAACTGACTAAAAATAATTTTATCATAACATAATGTGAATACTTAATTTCCTAATAAAACACGTTCCGCTTGCATTGCTTCTTTTGTGCCATCTGCATTTATTTTCCAAACCGTTTCTGTGTCATGGTCAAGACGGTAAATTGCTTGCCCTGTATCAATCCATTCACGAGTTGTTTGGTCTTGTACATATACAGATTTATTGAACCATGTTTTGTTGGCACGAGTGGTTTTATTTATTTTATTTGCATGTTCCATCCGTATAGTTTTTTCAAGCTTGCCATCTATTTTATACTTTCGTGTTTCAAGTCCATCAAAATATAACGCATCTCCACTATTGTGCCCAACATTTCCTGTGATATAAACACTTGAACCGCTTTCTGCTACATGAAAGAAAAATAATTCATCTTCCTCTCGCATCCTATTATTTATATTGATATTGAGCGCTTCAAGTTTTATTGGTGACCACTGTGTTATACGATATAAAAATCTGTAAACAAGTATTTTACCTGCTTTAGATGAATATCCTATGATACTCGGAGAAACAAAATTATTGTTTCCATACGACCAAAATGATACTAAAAACTCTTCAGGCACATTAGATGAAAGATGCTCGGTAAGAAAAGTCTCGGTAAATACTTCTACACAAGAGATTTCAGTCACATAATTATCGTTTGTTGCCGACAAATCTATAAGTTTATAGGCATTTGTTTTAGAATTATCAGCATAATCTGATAAAGAAAGTCTATTATATGTTGACGCACATAAAAGATATTTGTTATCCACATAATGAAGCCCTGTAATATCCAAAACAGCTAAATCATCATGGCTAACGTTGTACTTTTCAGTGATATTTCCATCATCATCAAGTTGTCGAATTGCTATTCCAACACCCTCCGCAGCACGTGTCGCTACCCACACTGTCCCGGTTCCATCAACATTTTGGGGAACAACAAGTACAGATGTAGGAATACAGTCAAGCTCAAGAAATGTCAGCTTACCGCTTGCCATATTAAGCCGCATAAAGTTTTTCTGCACACCTTCACCACATATCCATATGTTTCCACGAAGCATCGCAACAGACAGAAGAGAAATTGAGCGAAAACCGTCTTTATTGAATTCCCCTTTTTGAAATGAATACGTATGAATGAGTTCTGCACTTTCCTCATCTGTATTTTTATCTGTACGTTTCCACACCTGTATTTGTGCGGGATACTCTGATGCTGCAATTATGTAATCATCGTCATCATAGTCACCTTCAAAAGCAAGTGGTTCAAAATCTCCAAATATCTCGCTATCTGGCTTGAGCGACGGATGAAATGGACATGCCGTAAAACAACCGCAAAATAAAAATACCACGCCGAGCGCAGCATAAGCCGCACCACGCATTACCGAATCTCCTCCGTGAGCAAGTTAGAGGTTGCAGAGTATGTTTGCCACGTCCATGTTTTTGACCACCATAAAATTCTAATAGTGAACGAACAATAACGGTCTACGTGGCTTGAATAAATATCGTCAGGAGTAACCACATTTCCTGCAAAAGTTTTTGCGTCAAGGTCAACCCCTTGTTTTTTCCATGCCGTGTACACCACTTTTGTGCAGTAGGTATTTTTATTTGTTAAGTCATGGCTTGAGTTATGCCATGGAAACGGCAATATGATTTCCCACCATGGTAATTTGTATTCAGGCCAGGTGTCGTAATACACTTCTTTTGCAACTTGTACTGCGTTCCTAGCGGAAGCAGCAGAATAATTTTTGGGCAAGAGCGTTGCAAACTTTCTTTGCTTTGTATACATATATATTGTGTCAAGACATGCGTATCCCGGCCTGTCTGGTTTCATATCGTTCGGAAAATCACCGTATTCATCAGGTTGTGCCGTATACACACAGTACACCGCATCTGTTCCACCATTTTGTTTGTATAATTCTTGAGAAAAAATTCCGCCGTGTGCCCAATCTCCCGCAATCACATAAGCTTTCTTCTTGGAAAGCGTTAAGAGCACAGTTCCATCTCTTAGTGTTTCTCCAACTTTTTTTCTAATTGGAGTATCGTAATATGTCATAACGAGCGAAGCACGTTCACTGCCAGCATCATTTACAGACAATGCTGATGAAAGCGTTTCAAGCTCTGTTCGGCT
>JAFUFE010000156.1 GCA_017470085.1 Treponema sp. | reverse complement strand
TGTTCTGCATGATAGGTTCTGATGGAACATACGTGCTACTGTCAGCGTAGCGCGCGGCGACCATTCCTTCGGCGAGTACCGTGACGGTGTCGGTATAGAGCGCCGCTTCTTCTCTGCTGTGCGTAATGATGATGACATTCATGCCGGATTGCGAAAGCTCGCGGATGTATGCGTATAGCTGCCGCCGCTGTTCCCAGTCGAGGAGGGCGGACGGTTCGTCGAGCAGCAGTACCTGTGGTCGCCTGATGAGCGCCGCGATGAACGCCGTGTAAAATCGGCTGTCTCCTCCTAAGTCTGCCGCCAGCGTTTTTGCTGTCAGCGGCGGATTTAAGCGCGCAAGCAGGGCCGCAATTTCTGCCTGCCGCGCTTTTTTATTCCATCGATGCGTTTCAGCACCGTATTCGCTTCCGAGCACGATGTTTTCCCGTACGGTGATGCTGTCGGCAAGCAGCGGCCGCTGCCGTACCATCACGATGCCGCGTCGGACGGCGTCGCGTTCATTTTTGAGTGTCACCGGTACTCCATTGATGCGCACCGTTCCCGCGTCAGGTTGGAGACTTCCCGAAAGAATCGCTGCTGTCGTTGATTTTCCGGCGCCGTTTTCTCCGAGCAGCGCGTGGATTTTCCCGCCGGGAAAATCCATAGAGATGCCTGAAAGCACGGTCTTATACGTGTACCGCTTGTGTACGCCGGAGAGCGCTATGTCCATGATTGTTTATTGCGGCAGCGCGAGCGTTCCGTCTTGTATGCTGCCGATAAGCGCGGCGAGCTCGTCTCTGACCGAAAGCGGCACGGTTGCCGTGTAGCGCGGGTCGTCCTGTACAAAGTCGATAAAGCCGTCCGCTATGCCAACCGTTCGCGCCGTACCCCATGCTGTCTTTCCCGCAAGATATTCCGCCGTCATCTGTTCCGCCATGTCCGCTTGCCGTATGATGGTGCTGGAGATGACTGTTCCCGGAGCGCGGTCAAAGCCGTTGCTGTCGAACCACGTGATGAACATGCCGCGCTCCTGTGCCGTGCTGATAACGCCCTGCGCAGCGCCGCCGCAGATCGGCAGAATAACGTCGACTCCCGTGTTGTGTAGCGCTGCCGCAAGTTCGGCGCCTTTCGATGCATCGCTCCAGCTACCGATAACGCGGAAATCCACCGTTGTGCCCGGAACGGCGGCGTTTGCTCCTTCTTGGAATCCTGGCAGGATAATATTGTTCATCACCGGATACTCCTGCGCGGCGATAAGCCCGATTTGGTGCGACTGCGACATCCGCGCCGCGATGGAGCCGGTTACGTAGGCTTGTTCGCGCTGGTTGTAGCAGACGGTTGCAATCTGGCGGTTCCCTGCCTTCGTTGCGTCGAGCAGGATGAACTTTTGCTCCGGAAACTGTGCAGCAATCGGCTCCACCAAATCCGGCAGCGACGGATTTGACGAAATAATGACGCTGTAAGTGCCTTCGGCTGCGAGCGCCGTCAGCTGCGCGCCCCATTCCGCCTGATTCGTTCCCGCTTCAAATAGAGTCAGTGCAATGCGGCTGTCCGCGTCTCGCGTCGTATTTGCCGCATCCACCGCCGCTTGAACACCCTCCGCGAGCATGGCATATATCGGGCTGTCCGCCATAATGCCCGGTACAAAGACTGCGATCGCCTCTGAATGCGGCCGTGCCGTGCGGCAGGCACTGAACAGCAGTCCCACGCAGACCAGCACAGCGGCACCTGTTTTTCTGTAGCTCATAGTATTCCCCGAGTTGCTAAAAATAAACTCTCCGTATGATATTTTTATATAAAAGTAGTGTCAAGTGTCGCTGTTGGTATCACGTGTCGCGAGCGGAACGCGCTTACGGTGGTGCACGCTTCGCGCAAAAAGTTACGTTTTTATGTTACGTATGATAGTGCGTGCCGCACTGTATTATTTCAATATATCGTCCGCTTTCGCTCTCTACAATTCTGTAGACAATGCGATTATACTCATCAATTCTGCGGCTCCAATAGCCGGAAAGATCTTCGTTTAATGCTTCGGGCTTTCCAATGCCATTGTAGCCGTTTCGGTCGATGTCTTTTAAAAGCGCGTTCAATTTTTTTACCAGCCGTTTATCTACTTGTAAGTGTAAAAAATCTTCCCACGCTTCATCAGTCCATAATTTGTCCATCAACCAACCTCAGCGATTTCATGCTTTGTCAACTTTCCGTGCCGTGCGTGTTCAGCAGAAAGTTTCAACCGCGCTTGATTTTCCTCGCTCCAGAACGGGTCGCCGGAAATCTCGAATGGAATGCGATTTTCGCGCACCGTCACTTTTGCAAACATATTCACGGCGGCAGAAACAGTCAGCCCCACAGATTCGCAAAATCCCTCAAACGCCATCTTTGTGTCGTCGTTCATTCTAATGCTTAATGTAGCCATTGTATTACCTCTCACATACATAATGCTACAATATATGTAAATTGTCAATCAAAATCGCACTCTGCCATTTTCCCATTCTTCTGTTTTTCTGTCTTTTGGCACATAACGCAATGCAACCTTTCTTTATTTTTATAGAAAAAACGTATGCACCGATTATTTTTGGGAGCGAGTAGCGGCCGAAAACCGCCCTTCCAGCCTTCGCTCACGCTCATCCTCCTCGTGTGCCGTTGACAACGCGTCACTGCGCAAAGGCACGCAGTAGCGGTATATGTCTCCGATTTTTCACTCCGCAAAAAATAGAGCACGCCGCACAACACACGGTTACGCGGCTGACTACAGGGCTTCCACGGCGGGCTCCGTCGTTTCCGCAGAAAATATGGTGGTACGCCACTAGCGACGGCGCAGATGGTAAGACAACGTACACCGCCGCATTTAACACGAACGGTGGAAGCAGCGTTTCAGCGCAGACGGTGGCAAGCGGCGTACCCGCAATCAAGCCCGCACAAAGAGCTTGACAACGGTAATCGCATAGTTTATAATAAAGCCAAATTCATCTTAAAGGAGATTAACCTATGAAAAGAAAGCTTGTTACAGTTCTGGCTCTATTTTCAATCGTCGGTTGTGCAGCTTTTGCGCAAACATTCAATGTGTGGAACGAAGTCAGGCTGACTATAGAGGGGAGTAAAACCTCGATAGGAAGTATCAGCACTTCAACTGGTCCTAACCTTGCACTCCGTAACCGTGCTCACGGTACCGTTACCTTTGGCAAGTTCACGGTAGAAGCTCGGTATGATCTGACGATTCCGTTTACAAAGGGTGCAACAGCCAAGAGCGAAGCAAAAAAGGCAAACCTGTACTGGCGGCCGTTTGACATGCTTGAGATTGTGTTCGGTAACGACTATACGCGCGCACTTGCGGGCGGTTATATCACCGATGCACGTGATGACATTGGGCCACAGAGCTACTTTGGTGTGGCACAGTACGGTAAGAGCGGCTTTACGGTTGGCTTTACCGGTGTTCCGGGGCTCATCGTGGCGGCGAGCTTGCCGGGCGGTACCGAATTTTCCAAAAATATCTTCATCAATGCGGCAATCAACTATTTCATTGAGCCGGCAGGCGTGAACATCGGTGCAGCCTACGGACGTAATACAGATCGCTATTACGACACCGCGAAAGGTGACGGTGGCATAGGTGTCTATGTCGATTTTACAAAGGTGCAAGGCCTCCGTCTTGCAGCAGGCGTCACCTACATGACAATGCCGAAAGCGGTAAACATCGGTGCTGCATTCACCTATGATTTTGAGGTAGTAAAGCTTGACCTCGACTTCGACATCGACGCCGGTCGTTCAGGCGTCACGCCGTTCAATATCTTTGGTGGCGTGAGCGGCAAGGTGAGCGGATTCAAGTGGTTCGTGAATGCCGGTTTCTGCTCAAAACCGCTTGCTGGTGTGGGATACGATTGGTTCTTCAAAATCAAACCGGGTGTTTCCTATCGTCTTGGAAATCATGGCTTCTTTGCTGAAGCAGTCTTCGGTTACGGTAAAGGGGCAGGAGATATGAGCGTATTCACCTATGAAATCCCTGTCTACTGGAGATACTACTTCAACTAGTATGATGCACCGCATCTAAAAAAAGACTGCCTTCGGGCAGTCTTTTTTTGTATCAGCAGCGCGGTGGGTTCGGAGCGTTGGCACAGTGGCGGTTTGCGGCGCTAGCACAGTGGCAAGCAGTGTCGCAGCACCAGCGCACGGTGACGGCACAGCATGTCGCGGGCGCACACGCCGTACTACCCGCTGATAGCGGTCACACAGAAATACGCGGGTTCAGGCGACAACGCGCTCCCTGCTACCGGCTAGCAGTAAAAAACGGAACGTGCGCAGTTGTGCACTTATTGTCAGTGATTTTTTCTTTACTCTTTTTCGTGAAGGAATACTTTTTGTTTTAAGAAAACTTGCAAAAATAGAAAAAAAGCGTATCATAAATACATACGATGGTATAAGGAGGGCGGGAAATGAGTATAGCGCTGCGGAAAGGCAGTGTTGCTGCATATGATCAAATAGATGCACTCTTGAAACAGCTCTACCTGTGTACGGAAAAGCAACAGATAGATTCTCTATTCTCTGAATCGAAAATTTCTGACTATAAAGACAGAATCCTGTTGTTGTATAAATGCATGGGAGTGGAAGAGGTGTGTAGCACTCCCGAAAAGATATCCGACAAAGACGAATACGAGTTTGAATGCGCCGTGTTTGTGGAGGGAACGTGGCGGCTGTTGAATGAGCGGACAGTATCTCCGACAAGTTAAGACACGCCTTTGGTGTTTCAACTGAAGATAGAGAAAAAGTGCTTTCATTTTTTAACGGTCAACTGAAACCTGCCATAAAGAATCATTATCTGTCTCATCTAGTAGCGAGCATTGAGGAGATGATCAATGAAAAAGAAAAACAACAGTTTTTAGTTGCAATCAAAAATACTGAACAAGACACACAGGCTGTGCGTTCACTGAAACAATTTATTGAACAAAAACGAATTCGATTGTTTTCAATTTCATTGGTTGCTGTTGCCAGTGAAAAACGGAAAGCACGTACCTACAAAACAGGCGGCGGTGTTATAATTAGTTATGCACGATATTTGCAGGACAACGAAAAACGGTTTGTTATTGCGCATGAGCTTGGACACATCGTACAGCGGTATTTGTTGACCGGTGACTGTCTGTGTCCGGAAGGATTCGCTTCGTTGTTTGCGTATATTGCGTTACTCGACAAAAATAATTTCTATCAAACAGAATGTAAAAGTTATATTGTCGACACAGACCTTGCACTGTTCAATGACTATCGGGCATTGTTGCACAAATGAAACTATTCCGTTGCTATGAAC
>JAFUFE010000155.1 GCA_017470085.1 Treponema sp. | reverse complement strand
GTTCGCTATAGAACGCAAGTCCCCTGATATAGTTTAGAATTCTCCAAGGGAGCAACTATATCTAAATTTGAATTAATGAAATCTTTTAATTGATTTGCAATATGATTTGGAGCGTGATTATGTGCTGGCAGCATGTGCAGCTCAAAAAAATTAATAAAAAGATAAGCAACAGAATCAATACATCAGCAGCAAAGTTTTTTAGTAAACACCATCCCAAAAATACTGCGCAAGAGTAAGCATGTCCAACAAATTTTCATGGGAGATGCCGTTGTCATATGCTTGGATGATGTTTTCCGTTCTGATGTTGCTGCGGGTACGTTGGCGCAATTCATTCTTGATATGGTGAATGCCCCTGCATCAGTTCAGTCTCTATTTGCAAGCCGTGACACAAATCTTTTAATATAAAAAACCGAAAAAACGAAAAGAAAACTATGCAGACTTTCTTCGCCAAAATTATAGACTGCCGATTAAAATCATTTCTAAAATAGATGGGAGCAAATGATCGGCATCTATAACATATTGACAAAAAATATAGAAACTGTACGATAAACAACACAGCGGCTGTCCAGCTGCACGGCTGAAATTCTGCTTGTTGCACTTGTTAAAAATCATACGAGGTTGATTATGAACACACACACAATTATTGAAATCGTTGGCTACACAGGTTCGGCGATTGTACTGCTGTCGTTTTTGATGACATCTGTTGTAAAACTGCGCCTTGTCAATTCACTTGGCGGGTTTATTTTTATGATATATGCGCTCATCATTCATTCGTATCCAACAGCGTTGATGAACTTGTGCCTCGTGCTCATAAACATGCGTTTTTTGTGGAAGATGCGCACCACTGAAAAAGAATATGATATTGTCAAAGTTGATAAAGATGACTCATTTTTGCACTATATGATTGAATCGTATCGCGATGATATTTTACGCTGGTTTCCAGGTCTGTCGCTCAACTTCAACAATATGAACCGCGCCTACATTGTCTGCTGCAAAAATGTGCCTGCGGGCATCGTGGTAGGAGACGCGCGCGACGGCGTTATGGAGCTGCTGCTCGATTACTCCACGCCCGAATATCGCGATTTTTCCATAGGCGCATTTTTGATGCGCAGCCTTTCGTCCGACGGCGTAAAAAAACTCATCTACAGAGGACCTGCAACATATCACAAAAACTATTTGGCAAAAACGGGCTTTGTAAAAACAGGCGATGCATACGAAAAGACGCTTGAGTAACGCAGAGAACGGTTTCTGCTTGCGGCACGGACATGCCAAGCTGCTTTGTTGAATGCGACGCTTTCAATTTAAAAATTACTCAATGAGCGAAAAGAAATAGCTGGTAATGTCGTCTTCATCGAGACCAGAAAGTTCATACGAGTTTGTGTGATACAGCACGACTGCACGAGGCGAGTGCGAAAGAAAGCGCGCCATGATGAACATGCCCGGTCTGTTGTCGCAACCGCAGTAAATCCACGTGTCTGACGAGGGGCGATCAAAGAAAAGTGCAAAGCAGATGGTAGTATAGGTATACCACTGCCACTCGTAAACATTGCGCTATACGATGCTCGTAATGCGAACGTAGTCTACACGCACTGTGATTTATACGTCAGATTCGAATTTTATTTTTGCGTTTGTCATGCACAGTACATCAGTATTCAGTATATCAAGCGCATTTTGCTCTTCGATGTACGCCTCATAGCGCAAATCGTTTGCTTTTAAGACAAGGGAATTTATTTCTTCCATTGCCTTTTTATTTTTCAGAATGGGAACGGGAAGCGATTGCATATGCTCTGGCTCGATGTGGTCAATAACTGCGCCGTATGTATTACGAAGTATCAATTTATTGCCAATCGATGAGTTTAAATAACAGAAAATATATCCTGCAATATCTGTATCAGAAGCAATGATTCGTATCAAATCATGTGTTCCTGCCCATCCGTTCCAATGCTTGGGAACTAAAACGGTTCTCCCCAGTGTTCCAGAGCAAGACACGAGAATCATATTTTCCTTGAGTTCAAGCTGTTGTTTGATTTGTTTTTCATGCTTTGAAAAGGATAAATAAAGTTTGCTAGAGCCATTAGGGTCTAATTGCGTTATGCTTTTTCCATTTAAATAGACACATCCCTTGCCCTTTTCAACATAAACCCGTTTGAATCTATTTCCCACAAAAATATCTGCGGTTAATCGTGCATCACCCAACCGTATTACTTCCTTTGCATTTTCTCTTATAGTGGTAATAATGTGTGTTATTTCAGGCAAGTGATAGGAAGCGTCAAAACGCCCGTCCAAATTGCTCGCACGAATCGTAAAGTTTCTAAAGCCTGCATCATTGTCATAATACACGGGCTGTATTTTTTCAAGCGGTGGCAGCCGCAATTCAGAATAAAGCAGCCCCTGTGCTTTTTCAATCAAGTCGTTGGATTCATCGCGCTTCTCAAAGGAAGTTGTTATGAGCAAATTGATTTTTTCCCTCACTTCTTCGCTCGCGTTCGGAATCGGGATTTTCCGCAGATGTTCTGACTCTATCTCGTCGATGACCGCCCCGAACGTGAAGGATTTTAAAATCGTCTTTCCTGTCTCTGAATGTAAAAAAGCGTAGACATAGCCCGCGTCCCTTTTGCAGACGACGCGGATTGCGTGTTCGCTTACACAAAAGCGCGATAGGGTTTTGGAGACAAACGTCGTGTTCCCGATTGTGCCAGAGCGCGAAATCAGCACCGTCGCATAATCAACACCGTACACCGGCTTATAGCTGCCCGAGACGAATTTCACCGCGCGGGGATTCAGCTCCAGCATTTCCGCGCTTCCCAAAAAGCCTACCGAATCATCGGCTTTCGGAACATAGTCGCGTTTTGTCCTCGGACCGATAAAGGCATCCGCCACATAGCCGTCCTTGCTCCAGAGGTAGGTAAAACCGTTCTTGTTTTTCTCGACCAAATCAAGGGCTTTGAGCGCATCAAAATCATACGCGGAGGCATCGAGCCTGTAGTCGTTCTCGACTATCTTCCGTGCGGAAACGGAGGCGTAACGGAGCGGGGAGGGCAGAAAAACTGAATCAACCTGTGCGCTTACCATATAATTCCCTGTTCCTTTTTCCATTTTGAAAAGACATCGGCAACAAGAATGGTCTGGTCGTTCACGATTTTCTCATCGAATTCCTCTTCGTGATAGACTGCGTTTCCGTTTCCGTCAAGCTCGCGGACGCTCACCTTTTTGTGCTCCATAATGAGATTGCCCTCGTCGTCGCGCTTGTAGACGGTGTTGCCGCGCTTGTCGTGCCCGATGTGGTCTACCATCGCCATAAAAATCTCAAAGTCGGGAATGCCGTTCAGTTTTTCATCTTGTTTTTCCTCGTCAGTTTTTTTGACGATGAACAGAATGGAACACTGCGTTCCGTTGTGCGGCTGGAATGTGTCCGCGTGCAGGTCGATGCTTGCAATGATGTGCGTGTTCCGCATAAGCCATTGGCGGATGAATTCCAAACCCGGGGAAGAGAGAATGCTGTCGGGCAGGACGATTGCCGCCCGTCCGCGCGGCTTAAGCAGCTGCACGATTCGCTCAATGAAAAGCTGCTCCGGGGGAACGCTCGAGCGCAATTTATCATTCATGGAAAAAGTGCCGTCAGCCTGCCGCGACCATGTATGCGCAAGCTCGAACTGCTCGAGAATCTGCTGGTCAACAATCGGAATCTTCGCGCCGAATGGCGGGTTTGTCACGATGACATCAAAAACGCCGATTGATTTTACATTCGTTATCTCGTGCGGCGTTTCCATCGCCTTTTTAATCGCGTCTTTTCGGTCGTCAGCCCACAGGATTGGCGGAAGCAGAGTATTCAGCTGAATGATGTTTCCGCTTCCATCGTTGTTCATCACCATATTCATTTTGGTGGCGCGGACAAGCTCGGGGTTTATGTCAAAGCCAAAGAAATTCTCGCCCGCGATTTTCTTTATCTCATTGTTGAACAATTCGCGGATGTCTGGCGACCAGTCCTCTTTTGCACCGTACTGCTTTGCCATGCGGTCTGTCAGCTTTGCAATGACCGAATTCATCGCCGTCACGACAAAGCCGCCCGTGCCGCAACTGGAATCAAGGACTTTTTCGCCCTCTTTGGGATTTATCATATCCACCGCCATGTGCATGACATTTCTCGGCGTAAAGAATTCGCCCCGGTCGCCCCGCAAATTCGAGCCGACAATCTCCTCGTAAGCCTTTCCCTTAAAATCGATGTCGGTGTTGAGAAGCGAATATTTTTGCAGTTCGCCCACAATCTGCGCGACCGTCCGCGGCTCCAGCTTTATCACCTCATTCTGCTCGAAAATGCCCGCATTGAATTTTTTCACCTCGTCAAAGATTTTTGAAATGCGGTTGTACACGCTCGCCTGTCCGTCAGGAAAATTGCGCTCGGACGTCGTCGTGTAGAATTCAACGGGAGCAAACAGATTCCGCTCGTCCTGAATCTTGCAGAAAATCAGCTTCAAAAATTCAAAGAAAGCCGCCTGCTTTGAGTGCCCTTCATTTACAAAAATAATATCGTGACAGGTTCTGAACGTAAAAAGTAGGTTGTCGTCCGTCGCCTTGATAAGCGATGTCCGCTTAGGGCGATTCGTTTCGTCCGTGGAACCATCGGCAGAGGGAATGTCTATGCGCTCCTCAAAACGTATGTCCCCGTCAGCCGCGACCTTTTCAAAAACGGTCTTGTGCATGCCGTTCGTCCACATTCCCCACTGGCAATTCGCGCACGCCGCCATATAGCTTTTTAGCTGCTCTATGCCTTCCTTGCTGTCGGACGGTTTTACGGCTTCCTTTTTACATTCGATGACAATCTGAATTTTGTGTTGGTCAGTTTTGTCCTTGTCCGTGCAATTCTTATCAAAAATGACAATATCAGCCCGTTTGTTGCCGCTGCCGATTTTTACGGGATATTCAACAGCAATCTGATTTTTCGCGTATTTGTGCTCGATGACAAGCCGCTTCTCAACGGTCTGCCGCACATATTCTTCGGGAGTTTCATTCCGCAATGAGCCGTCTATATAATCCCTGATTTTTCCTTCTGGAATAACGACAACATTATCCATCGTAAAAAACCTCCCGATAAGATTATGACATATTTTTGAGATTTTTTTCTACAGCTCTCGTCGAGTTTCAAAACCGTGATTAACTGCTTTTGCAACATCAGTCAACCCCGCGCTTTCCGTTGGCGTATCGTTGTGTGCGGCACGCAGATACTCCTCAATACCGCGGTACACCGCTTCCGGTGAAATGACGGACGCAAAGCCCCGCCAGACAGAATCGGAAAACCTTCAGATGCTCTGCTGACCTGTGTTTTTTTTTAAACGGTCGCACTGATAGATTCGCATCGTTTGCCGCTCTCCAGTCATCAGCGGTCATTTTCCCCAGCGAATACTGACGGCTAGACAGTTGATACGAACAGAGCAGAACGCCAGAATATTCATACTCGACGTCGCGCCTCGTCTACGATACAACGCAGGATTCCCTCGCTTTTCTGTAGACATCCCATGTGGAACGTACCAAAGTATCCACATCGGAATGACGAGGCTCCCAGCCGAGTATTTTACGGGCGTACGCACTGGTGGCATACAGACAGGCGGGATCTCCGGGGCGCCGTTCATCGTCAACTGATGGAATAGCGGTGCCCGTGATGCGGTGCGCAGCATCGATAAGCTCTTTGACAGAAATGCCGTTTTCACTGCCGAGATTAACTGTCAGGCTTGCGTCGTGCGACACGATATATTCGAGCGCCGCCACATGCGCCACCGCAAGATCGGTGACGTGCACATAGTCGCGGATGCACGTACCATCGCGCGTATCGTAATCGGTACCGAACACGTGGATCGAATCGCGCATGCCAACCGCCACTTCCATAATCCGTGGCAGCAGATTTGCGGGGTTCTGTTCAAGACCGCACACGACTCCCGTAACATCATAACCGGCTGCATTGAAATAGCGCAGCGACGCAAACCGCATTCCTTTGAGCGTATCATACCACTCCATGAACCGTTCAATCTCACGTTTTGTAAATCCATAATAATTATCAGGATGAGTCGGATGCGCTTCATCGATTGGCAGATATTCTGGGGTGCCAAAAACGGCAGCGGAAGACGAAAACACCATGTACCGGCATCCGTATGTAACAGCAGCGTTCATGATGTTGAGCGTACCGGTAATATTGTTCACCGAATATTTTTCTGGAGCTGTCATCGATTCCCCCGCTGCTTTAAACGCCGCAAGGTGCACGAATGCGTCAAAACCGCGTGCAAACGCTGCCGCAATATCCGCGGGAATCAAAATAGTGCCGTAGATAAAATCGGCCTGCGGAAAAAGATTACGGCGCAACCCTGACGAAAAATTATCGAACACTGTCACCTCGTGCCCGGCGCGCAGCAGCTCCTGCACCACATGACTTCCGATATATCCTGCTCCACCGATAACCAACAGTTTCATATCACACTCCTAAAAATATTCTGCCTATCTGGCTAGTTTTCCGTTAAACACGCTCAAAGCCATACTTCATTATACGATTTTTCTGCCGATTGTGCCAGAAAAATCGTTGCTCTGTCTGTACGGTTCTCTAAACGGTAAAGCCGTGAATTTTCGCATACACAGTATAGATATCCGTCCCACTTTTTTGCTCCCGCTGTATTTTTCTGCCGGTCAGTTGGACGCAGCGGAGCACACGGTACAACAACAGAGCGCCATCACTGTTCCGCCACCGCCCGTTCCCATGCATTCATGTATAGAGATAATTGTTCGGAAACGGCCTGAATATCCTGTTGTATGGCACGGCTTTTTTCGCCGTCGCTGTACACTGCGGGATCGGCTAGCGCACGTTCAAGCGTCGCCTGGCGCTCTTCGAGTTCCGCTATGGTTGATTCAAGCCGCGCGATGTCTTTTTCCTGTTTTCGCATTTCGGCCTTTCGTCGTTTTTCCGCTTGCCAGTCGCGCTGCCCCGATGACAAAGATTGTACCGCGCTGCTGTGTTTTTTTTCAAATACATCTTGTTCTTCCGCAAAAGCCGCAGCTTCCTGTGCACGGCGCTCACTGTAATAGCGGTAATCGCCGGCAAACAGACGACAGCCACCTGATCGAACTTCCAGTACACGCGTCGAAAGCCCTTCAATAAAACCACGATCGTGGCTCACAAACACTACCGTACCGCCAAAATCGTCCAGCGCAGCGAGCAGAGCATCTTTAGCGTACATATCCAGATGATTCGTCGGCTCATCCAGCACCAATAGGTTGACCGGGCGGAGCAGTAGTTCAAGCAGCGCGACGCGGCTTTTCTCCCCTCCGGACAGCACGGAAAGGCTTTTAAACACATCATCACCGCGGAACAAGAACGCGCCGAGCATGTCGCGCAGCAGAGGAATGAGTTTCATCGGCGCACGTGATGCAATGTAGTCAAGGATTCGATCGCTGCCGGTTATTCGCTCTGCGCTGTCCTGTGAAAAATAACCAACCTGTATCCCCGTCCCGAGTGTACAGCTACCACTGTAGTGCGTATCCACTCCAGCGATAATTTTCAGAAGCGTCGTTTTTCCGGCACCGTTTTGCCCCACCACCGCAAGCCGCTCGCCGCTATCAATCTGCACGTCCACGTTATCCAACACCATGTGTGCACCGTCATACGTCTTCGTTACGCCTGAAAGCACTGCCGCCACTTTTCCTGCATGCGGCGCAGGGGGAAACGCAACGCATAGCGGCTTGAACGCCTCCGGTACTGTGATGCGTTCGATTTTATCGAGCTGCTTTTGCCAGCTCTGCGCCTGCGCCGCCTTGGTTGCTTTTGCCCCGAATCGGCTGATCAAATCTTCAAGCCGCTGTATCTCTCGCTGCTGCCGCTCATACTGTGCCATCAGCGAAGCAATTTCTGTGGCACGCGTTTTTTCATAGCAGCTAAAATTACCGGTGTATCGCCGGACAGTGCCGCAGAAAACTTCATACACTTCGGTCACCGTCACATCAAGAAAATAGCGATCGTGGCTTACCACTAAAAACCCGCCGTCGTATTCCTGTAAAAACTGTTCAAGCCAGGTGCGAGCTTCAAGGTCAAGGTAGTTCGTCGGCTCATCGAGCAGCAGGATGTCCGGGCGCTGCATCAAAAGCGTTGCAAGCGCGATCCGCATCTGCCAGCCACCAGAAAACGTTTCAGTCATCCGACTAAAATCGTCACGAGAAAATCCCAACCCAGACAGCACCGATTCTATAACCGCCGCCCGCCGATGCCACCCCGAATCGTCAAGCTGCTGAATAAGAGACGCCTGCCGTTCTGCGAGCGTTTGTGTGTGCGCCGGACTGCGAGCGAGTTCTTCGCCGAGCGCATCGATCTGTGCCTGAAGTTCATAGCCGGCACTGAACGCCCTGTCTGCCTCTTCCCAGAGCGTACAGCCAGCGTGCGTCAACCCTGACTGTGGCAGATAGCCGATGCGTGCTCCTTTCTGTACAGCGCGAGCGCCGGAATCGGGAGCAATCACACCGGCAATGACTTTGATGAGCGTCGATTTTCCTGCACCGTTTGCACCGGCTAACGCCGCTTTACTGCCGCTCTGAAGAGAGAGCGAAACATTTTTTAAAATATCGCGGTCACCGAATGCAAGCGATACATCAGAAAACTGCACAAACGCCATTGCAACAGTCCCTAGCGGTTCTGTTTCTCAAAAAAAAGCACCAGTGGGCTCAACCCCTGCCCCGTCACGATTGCACCGTTCAGCGTCATGCCCGACGCATCTTCAAGGCGTAAACCGTTGTCTTTCAATGAATACAAAAAACTGACCGCACCGTCCGCCGCGCGGTTGAACCGGAACGTCAGGACGCCGTCATACTGCCGTGCAAGCGAGCGCGATACAATATACTGCATCTCCACCACTCCGGCCGCGCCTGCCTGTCGGGGAATCAACGACGGCACGAGCGAATCGTAGCCGCGCCATTCAAACGAACCATCAGCCGCAAACAAAAGCGTGCCGTACGCCGCACTCCGATACGATGTAGCAGCGGCACAGAGCGCCGCGTACAGCGCACTCCGGCGCGCCCGTTCCGCCGCGATGAGCGCATCAACCGATTCCGCAATCCTGATGAACGCTCTGTCTTGCGGACGCCCGGAAACATCTGTAGAGCGCACAACGATAAAATCATCGGAATGGACTGTCACCACAACGGGACTGCCATCAAACTGATAGCTGTCATCAGCGCGTTTCGTCACGTCGTCATACGGCCACCGTCCGTCAATTTCTGCCGTCCGCATAACGACAGCTTTCTGTCCCCGGTCAATTTTAAAATAAAACGATGCATCTATCTGCGTCAAATCAATCGTACCGGCAGCAATAAGCGGACGGTATTCTTCAGGATACCATACCCCTTCCGCAAGACGCTCAAATACCGTGTCCGCTGCTGCGGGCTCTTCACCACCGCTTTCCACACTGACCGGATTTCCGGATGCGTCCGTTTCAAACTGCGCCAAATTATACGAAAAGCACCAACCGCGCGTTCCCTCTGTAGTCAACACATAGAACCACGTTCCTTCAAGCGCAACGTTCTGCCCAACCATCACCGGCTGCCCCTGCCCTTCATACAGCAGTTTAACCACCTCGTCTTTTCTCAAGCGGTACACGTTGCGCGATACGTTCGACGCTTCGGCGTGAATGGGAAGTCCGTCGTTTTTTACGCGCGCATACCGATGCCGGCAGGCAGCATACCGTGCCGCAAGCGCCCGTGTTCTGCGCATCGATTGCGGCTCGCTCAACTGCCACAGCGGTAGCTCCACTTTTTCCTTGGTACCGGGAATACCGATAACGTACACGTGAGAAATATTCGAGCGTATATAGACCGGCACAATTGTTCCGTCCTGCAACGCCGCTTCCGGATAATCCCATAAAAGCACGCTATATCCCATCGCCCGCGAACACGATGAAAAAATTCCGACGCTGGCGAAAAACAATAAACAGATGGCAGTACGTGCCGGCACATGCAGACGCTTCATACCGCCATCATAGCAGATACCGAAAAAAAAGTCACCCGAATGCATTTTTTCGGTAAAGTTTCAAGGCGAACGTCCGATAATTATAGCAAGCAGGATACGCAGGCGGCAATCGACATCCAGACGCCATGCGGACTGCCCTCCTAGTTTCCAAAAAGTTGAAAGACCTTTGTGCGAAGGTTTTTCAACTTTTTTTTATTTAAACCCGTTTTCATTTCGTTTTATTTCGGAGCACACGGTTTGGAAAGCCGCCGCTCCGCCGTTCGGTCACCCTCATCCGCCGCGCAGAAGCGCGAGCGGACTAGCGCGGCTCCGTGGCGGGCTGTGTTCATCGCCCCCTTTTCTGATTTAAAGAACACAACTCCCGGCAGTTCCACACGCTCTCACCCATAAAAATATCTGTAATCTTTCGTCCACATTTTGCCGATACTCTAATCGGAAAACTTTCATGAAACCGGTAACGCTTGAGCTCGCAGAAAAAAACGGCACGTATAACGCCGACTTGACTATCGACAACGGATTCATCGTATTCCCCGCACAAACTGACAGTACCGCAGAACTGATTGCGCTGCTCCGAGAATGGGGCTACACCGAACTATTTACAGACGAACCGGCAGGAGCAGCAGAGCATGATGCTGTCGCCCCCTCAACCGATCAGGCGTCCCAAGAAAATTCTCCGGTTTCACCGGATGAGCAGAGCGCACCCCGGACAGAAATGCTTGACCGCGCGCTGGCGGATGCGGCGGCAGCACAAGACGAAGCAGCACGCCTCGCTGCCGTTAAACGCATCTGCGATGAATACAGCGCCTACATCAACCATGTGTACACGCACTATGCCACCCACGGAGACATCGACCAAAAAGAGCTTGCCGTATACATGGAAAAACTGTGTCACTGTGTAAGCGAATACCGCAACGATATACTGCGCATAAAAATTTCTGAAACGGTACGAAGCAAAAATTTTCTCATCGTCCATTCATTCCGCTCAACACTATTCGCCATCATCATTGCACAGCAGCTCAATACACCGCTCGACCGACAAATTGAAATCGCCACGGCGTGTGTCTTGCACGAAATCGGCATGATTCAAATTCCACCGCAGCTGTACATCACCGATAAACACTTGACACAGAGTGATCGCACGCAGTTGTCCGGTCATACCGTCATCGGGTACAACATCGTAAAAGACCTCGGCTTTCCATTAAGCGTACAGCTCGGCGTATTCGAACATCACGAAAAAGAAAACGGCTCCGGATATCCGCGCCATCTACCGGGAAGCAAGATTTCTGTCTATGCGAAAATAATCGCCGTCGCTTGTGCGTTTGAAGCGATGACCGCTCCCCGGGAATTCCGTGACGAGCGAAGCCCGTTTGATGCAATGCTTGAAATGATAAAAAACAACAAAAGCCAGTACGATGAAATAGTCGTCAAGGCACTGCTCTACGCAATCTCACTGTATCCAGTGGGAAGCTACGTTCACCTGAACGGCGGCAAAATCGGCAGGGTCATCGCCGTTTCACCGGACAATCCCAAAAAGCCGATTGTTCAGTTGGTCGGACAGCACACTGCTCACGGCGAGCCGGTCACCGTACCAGTTGATGACACAGAAAATAAAATTCTCCGCGCGTTGACAAAAGAAGAGACAAACGACATCCTCAAAACGATTGAATCGGCGTAAACGCATTCTGCACGGATGCGGGTTTCCGCTCAATTAAAAAACGCGCGGAGCATTTCCACCTCGGCTTGCAACTGCTCATCCATGACAGGCGGATGTCGGCTGAAATGCAAAATCTGTGCAAGTTCCTCCTGCGTACGCGCGCCCCACACAGGAACCACATTTTCAAACTGACGCACATAGCCGAACGCCACCGGAATATTTGACAGCACGCCGCCGCAGAGCGGCTGCATCGCGATAAAGCCGACATCCATAACATTGCACAGCTGCACCAGCTCTACAGACTCATTTCCGCTCAAAACATTGAACGGCACTTGAACGGTCTCATACAATCCTGACTTGACCGCGCGCCGTGCGATAGTGACGTCCTCCGTTACAATGCCGAAATGTTTAATTTTTCCTTCCGCTTTGAGCGACAAAAACGCCTGATAGATGCCATCGCTCCCCTTGTCTTCTGGCACGAGCAGATCTACTTCAAGCTGATACAGTTCAATCCAATCGGTATGGAGCGCTACAAGGCTTTCATCGACTGCCGCAATCAGTTCCGCTCCGGTTTCGGCACGCGTCTTAGTGGCCAGGGCAACGTTTTGCCGTACCGGGTGAATCGCGTGCCCAAGCAGCTCTTCGCTTTCAGCAGACCACCGCGCCGTATCAAAAAAGTTTACCCCCCCGTCATACGCCTTTCTGATCAGGAGCGCCACATTGTCTTGATCGCCCGATTTATCGAGCTTCATTGCACCAAAACCGGTACGGCTGGCAAGTAGGTCAGTTTTTCCCAGGCGGATATATTCCACGCGTCCCCCATCTTACAAGACATTCTGCTGCCACTATCGGTGCGGCACCGGCGGCGATCTGTTGCCGTTTCGGTGCCAGACAGCACCGGTGCCGCCCGCAGTACCTAAACGATACAGAAAACGCCGCAGAACTATTCACGCCAACAGACACACCGGCACAAAACAGCTACCACCATGGGTAGCTGCGGCACGTAAAAATGCCGCACCCGTCAAACAGCTGTTCGCCTGCGCTACCGCACCACTGGCTGATAGCGCTTTATAGCCGCGTGCAGTTCGCGCGTTATATCATCGCGTGGAACACGGATCTGTTCCATTGAATCGCGGAAGCGAATCGTCACGGTACCGTCTTCCGTGCTTTGGTAATCCACCGTTACGCAGAATGGAGTGCCAATTTCATCCTGACGGCGATATCGCTTGCCCACCGTGCCGCTCACATCGAAATCAGTCACAAAGTCTTCTTTCAATTCGCGCTGGATATCTTGTGCGAGTTCGGAAAGCCCATCCTTCTTCATCAACGGCAGAACTGCCACTGTAATCGGCGAAAGTCGCGGATGCAAATGGAGCACCGTGCGGTAGTCTTCCCCCCCGTCGGTGGCTACGTTCTGTTCTTCATATGCCTCGCACAAGAACGCCAAAAAGGTGCGGTTTAATCCTGCCGATGTTTCAATGACATACGGTACAAAACGCGCATTGCCATCATTCTGATCGATGTACGCCATATCTTTTCCCGAATACGCTGCATGCTCGGACAGATCAAAATCCGTACGATTGTGAATGCCCTCTATTTCCTCAAAGCCAATCGGAAAACGATACTGAATGTCATGGGCATTCTTTGCATAGTGCGCGAGCTTATCGTGATGGTGCCATTGGAGATTCTTTTCCGCAATGCCGTACTTTCTGTAGAAGTTCCACCGTTCCGCACGCCAGCGCTCGTACGTTTCTTCATCGGTTCCCGGCATACAAAAGTATTCCATCTCCATCTGTTCAAACTCACACGTACGGAAAATAAAGTTTTTAAAGATAATCTCATTGCGGAACGATTTACCCACCTGCGCCACACCGAACGGCAACTTCATGCGGTTTGACTGTACAATGTTTTTAAAATTGACAAAAATCCCCTGGCAAGTTTCCGGCCGCAAATACACCACACTCGTGTCCGTCTGCACCGGCCCCAGATGCGTTTTAAACATAAGGTTGAACTCGCGTACATCGGTGTATACGTGCTTGCCGCAGGTCGGACACGCAATCTCCTGCTCATCGATAAACGCTTTCATCTCCGCGTGGCTCATTGTATCGACTGGCTTCGGTGCCGTAATCGCATGAGCGGCACAAAAGTCTTCAATGAGCGCGTCGGCACGAAACCGCGCAGAACATTCTTTGCAGTCGATCATCGGATCGGAAAAATGCGCCACATGTCCTGACGCTTCCCATGTTCGCGGATGCATAAAGATAGACGCGTCGAGTCCCACCACATCATCGTGCAGCTGCACCATCTCTTTCCACCACGCCATTTGAATGTTGCGCTTAAAATCTACACCGAGCGGCCCATAGTCCCAGGCGCCGGCCTGTCCGCCGTAAATCTCGCTCGACTGATACACAAAACCGCGCCGCTTGCACAGGCTGACGATTTTGTCCAACGTACACGCGTGACTGTCTGCCATATCGCTCCCTCACCACAAAAGTACAGTACATAAAAGCATACCATAAAAATAACCGGATGGGAACACCATGTTCTTCTCCGAGAGGGCAGCACCTATCCACCTGATGACGTCCTTACGCGAAAGCCCCCTGCCGTGCGTATCCCCCCTCTCCTGCTGCCCACACGGTTTCACCCCCTCCCGCATGTAGACAAAAAATCAGTGCGATACCTACGAAAGCCGCCCGACGCAGCACTGAAAAAAAACAGTCACACGCTAAAGAGCCGCCTGACATTTTCGTCTACCTGTGCAGATAGAGCTTCCACTGTCGTACCGCGCGCCGCTGCCACAAACCGATACGTGTGCTCAATATTGAGCGGTGTGTTTTTCTGCCCGCGCAACGGCACTGGAGATAGATACGGCGCATCGGTTTCAAGCAGTAGCCGCTCATCAGGGACTGCACGGATGGTGCGCTGTATATCGGCCACCGCATGTTTTTTTGCGTATGTCACCGCACCACCGAAAGCGATATACCAGCCGCGCTCTACAAACTGCACGGCTTCTTCAGCACCATACGAATAACAGTGAATGACGCCGTTGTCATAGCCGCTCCGCTTGATACAGGCAAGTGTATCGGCATATGCATCGCGCGAATGCACTATCACGGGCAGCTGTAGTTTGTGGGCAAGCGCAAGCTGCATTTCAAAAAGCTCGGCTTCTCCGTGTATGAGCGCCGCATCAAACGGAGTGCGACCATCAACGCCGCCCGGATTCCAGTGATGATCCAGACCGCATTCGCCGACCGCAACGACGCGAGCATGAGGCACCTGCTGCTGGTCATTCACCTGCATTATAGCAGCAGCGAGCGTTTCAACCTGCTCCGTACGTGCGGTGATCGCTCCAGCTGCCGGCCATATCCCCGCGCTGAAATACAACAGCGCTCCAGCTTGCTCCCGAACGGCATCGTCAGCAATCTGCTGCATACATTTCGCAGCAAACGCTTCACGCGTGAACACATCATCTGCCTGTGTGCCGATATCCAGACCAAAAAAGCAGCCACGGGCAACGAGAGCGGTGAGCACCTGCGCGCCATACGACACATCGCCGTCGCAGAGCTGGGGAAAATGAAAATGCGTATCAGAATACATGTCGATCAGTGTACTAAAACTCACGCTGTCGCGCAATCGCGGTGCCCGGCGCATCTTATATCCTGCACCTTGAAAATTTTTTACCAGTACGGTATACTGATGTGCATCTGTGCCGGGATGGTGGAATTGGTAGACACAAGGGACTTAAAATCCCTCGACAGTCAAACGTCGTGCCGGTTCGATCCCGGTTCCCGGCATATATCTTTTGCCCCAGCAACAGGGTGCTCGGTTGACACGGGGAAAGCAATCTTTTTATACTGTGCTCCACTGTGCGAGAGTGGTGAAATGGCAGACACGCCAGACTTAGGATCTGGTGCCGTACGGCGTAAGGGTTCAAGTCCCTTCTCTCGCAATAGCCTATCCATAAGAAATAGTGGATGCAAACGGCCACGGATGCCCGATAGGATGCACGCCACCTGATACACCGGATGCCGCCTTGCCGTAAAACCGGCGGTACTCGCATGCGATAATTCATATCAGCGCGGCGGCATATACAGAGCGAACGCGCCGGTCTTGTCCAAATGCCCCCGCTGCGCTACAATCTGTCCCATGTCGTTACAGCTTGCAACGCTCAAAGCGGAACTGAATCCTGAACAGTACCGCGCCGTCACGACGATTGACGGCCCCATCTTGATTATCGCGGGGGCAGGAAGCGGGAAAACGCGCGTCATCACCTATCGAATAGCGCACATGCTTGACAAAGGAATTCCGCAAAGCAAAATTCTAGCGCTCACGTTCACTAATAAAGCTGCGCGGGAAATGGAAGAGCGCATCAAAACGTTGACGCACAAAAAGCTGCAGAACCTGACGATTTCGACATTCCATGCATTCGGCGTGCGGGTGCTCCGCGAGGCGATCGGTGTGCTCGGATACCGGGAAAATTTTTCGATTTATGACGAGACCGACTGCTTTTCGCTCATAAAAGAAAGCGCACGCGAACTAAAATTGTCAAAAGATGCAGTCGATTTTTTTACGGTACGCACACTATTTTCACACATCAAAACGGGTAGAAAAAATTGGGAAACCGCGAACGACTTATACCGCGCACTCTATGACATGTATCAAGAAGGGCTGAAACTATACAACGCCGTTGACTTTGATGATCTGATAATGCTGCCCATAAAAATTTTTCGCGAACATCCGGAGATCCGTACGCGGTTTAAAGAACGGTACAGCTATATTATGATAGACGAATTTCAAGACACGAGTCATCAGCAGTATGAACTGATGCGCCTTATTGCAGGCAACAATGTCGCAGTGGTTGGTGACGATGATCAATCTATCTACAGTTGGCGTGGAGCAGACTATCACAACATCGTACAATTCGAACAGGATTTCCCCGATGTAACGGAAATCCGCCTTGAGCAAAATTACCGTTCAACCGAAACAATTCTTGAAGCGGCAAACGGCGTCATCTCACACAATACAAATCGGAAAGATAAAAAACTGTGGAGCGGTAACGGGGGGGGAAAACCGATTGAGCTATTCATGCCAGAGAACGAAACGGCGGAAGCAGATTTTATTGCCGAATCAATTCAGGGACTGGCGCTGACCGATCGTCATAGATACGATGAATTCGGCGTACTGATGCGCGTAAACTCACAGAGCCGCGCGATTGAAGAGGCACTGCTGAATGCAAACATCCCGTACACCATGAGCGGTGGCACCAGTTTTTTTGAACGCAAAGAAATCAAAGATATCATCAGCTATCTACGCGTTATTGCCAACGAGCGCGACGACGTAAACCTGCTGCGCATTCTCAATACGCCCCACCGCGGTATCGGGCGCGTAACGCTCAAACACATCACCGACTGGGCAAAGGCGCGCTCCTGTCCGATAATCGACGCACTCCGCGCCGTACGTTCAGAAGCCGTTCCCGCTTTTAGCAAAGCGGTACAAGAATCAATTGAAGAATTTCTGGCACTGCTCGTAGAGCACCGTGCCCAGTTGTTCCGCGGCCAGGGACTTTCACAAAAAATACGCGCGCTAGTCGAAGCGATCAACTATCGCGACTACATTCTGGCCGAATACGCGCACAACGAAAAGGCCGCCCGGTTTAAACTCAAAAACATCGACACTTTTATACAATCAATCGATACGTGGGAACACAACCCCGACAACCTTGACCCGTCGCTGTTCAATTACCTGCACAGGATAACGCTCCTTTCCCGCGATGACCTTGACGATGAGACGCACACTGGCAAAGTTAACCTGATGACCATCCATGCGGCAAAAGGACTGGAGTTTCCAGTGGTGTTCATCGCTGGAGCTGAAGAAGGCATCCTACCGCATCTTCGCTCCGTGGAAGACAGCGGAGGAAACGTTGAAGAAGAGCGACGGTTGTTCTACGTCGCCATCACGCGTGCTCAAGACAAGCTCCTCATATCATCATGCCGAACGCGGCGCAGAATGCAGACCGTCACGGAATGCACGCCGTCTCGTTTTTTAAAAGAAATTCCTGAAAGTCTGATAACCTACCACGAGCCGCCATCGGATGTCAGCGCGGATGCTGCGCACAGCTTTTTCAGCACTATGCTTTCCGAACTGCAGCGCCCGTGACACCGCTTCCGTGCCTGTCCACGTTATAGGAAACAGCCGCATGACATATATATTCTCTTTCGAATAAAAGAAACGCTATGACAGCTGGAGGCGGAATGCATCCTGCTACCAGAAAGCACATCTTACCATTACTTGAAAAACTGTTTCAGGTATGCTATAAATATATACCTGTCACCAGCAGGTGCGCCAACTAAGCGTGAACAACACACTGTCAGGTGCAGCGGATATGCGGCGTTGTCTTTTGAATGTGGGCTGCCGCTGAAAGCAATGGGGCATCACGTTCTTCACCGGTCTACAACGGTTTTCCATGACCGCGTGAGAATTCTGCACAAAGGATACTGAAAAATGCGCGGGGAACTCTTTACAACACAGGTGTTTTTAGACAATCGATCGTATTTTTTTAACGTAAAAGAAAACAGAACAGGTGACATTTTTTTGCAGATTGTAGAAAGCAAAAACCGTGACGGCGTTGATTTTGACCGACATCAGATTGCTGTTTTTGCCGAAGACATGCGGCTCTTTTTGCAGGGATTGGACAAGTCGCTTTCATTCATCGAAAAGGAACGTAAAGAGCGCACGCGCGCAGCCAGAGAAAAACGCGCGGCACAAGAAGCACGGTACGGTGGTGCCCCCGAAAAACTGCTGTACCGCAGAAAAAATAACGAAACACAAACCGAAAAAAAAGATGACGGCATCAAACGGACTGGGCGTGTCATTCACATTGCTTCAAAACGCACCGATAGAAATACTGATTCAACGGAATAATTGTGTGACCACGCGCTCAAAACGATTCTAGCAAAATGAACTTACCGTGCGGCTTTCCTGAATGCGCCGCGCGGCTACGACCTGTTTCCGGCAAACAGTAATACCGGGTTCTTCCGTGCGCGAATAAACAAAACTGCGCCAAGCTGCAAGATATGTCCCTGTCGCGCGAGCGAACTCCGACGCAGAACGTTCGGTGAGAGAGAGGGGGGGGGATTAATCGTTCTCACACGGTATCGCAGTCGGGTACATCTCCGTTTTTCGCCGCACACGCCGACGTATGCGCAAGTCGCGCGAGCGACGAGTTATATAACTTCCACTCATGCAAACGACACGAAGTGGCGTATGCGCAAGTCGCGCGAGCGACGAGTTAAATAACTTCCACTCATGCAAACGACACGAAGTGGCGTATGCACAAGCCGCGTGAGCGACGAGTGAAATAACTTCTACTCATGCAAACGGAGCGAAGCGACGTATGCACAAGTCGCGCAAGCGACGAGTGAGATAACTTCCACTCATGCAAACGGAGCGAAGCGACGTATGCGCAAGCCGCGCGCGCGGCGAGTTAAATAATTTCCAC
>JAFUFE010000154.1 GCA_017470085.1 Treponema sp. | reverse complement strand
TGTATAACTGAAGTGATAATTTCTCCATGATAACTTTCCACATCTATATCCCCCCCCCCCCCAAAAAAAAATCCGTATCGACGAACGCACATACGTTCACGGAACAGTTACAGCGCACGTGTTTGACCGTAGTAGGCATTCGGTCCGTGCTTCCGTTGGTAGTGTTTATCCTGCATATCCTGCGGTGCAGGATTCACCTGCGGATTAATCCATTCAGTATGCGCCGCCATCTGGGCTACTTTTTCGAGTACCACTGCGTGATAGACCGCTTCCTGTACGTTTTTTCCCCACGAAAACGGCCCGTGATTCTTGCACAAGACGCACGGACACGCGTTATAGTCTTCATCGTGTATAGTGCCGTCGGGACGAGTAAAATATTCAACGATGGTATTTCCTGTATTGGACTCGTAGTCCGCATCGATTTCTGCCTTTGTTAAATTGCGAATGCACGGAATCTTTCCATAAATATAATCTGCATGTGTCGTCCCGTAACAGGGAATGTCTCTTCCGGCTTGTGCCCAACTGGTCGCCCACGGGCTATGTGTGTGCACAATGCCGCCGATACGGGGAAACGCACGGTACAATACCAGATGCGTCTTCATGTCAGAAGATGGATTCAGCGTTCCTTCAATTCGGTTGCCGTTTAAATCCATCACCACCATATGCGAAGGCGTCAGTGCTTCATACGCAATGCCAGATGGCTTTATGACGAACATTCCCGCTTCACGATCGATGGCACTTGCATTTCCCCACGTAAAGGTAACAAGCCCGTGATGTGGCAACGCCATATTCGCCTCATAAACAATGTCTTTCAATGTCTCAAGCATACTGATCCCCTACCCACAATGCAATTCAGAAAGTCGTTTTTTAATCATCGGGATGCGGGAAACTCCCATGCTGAAATCACGGATCCCCGCATCCAAAAGTGACTGCGTGCAACGTATATCTCCTGCCATTTCACCACACATGCAAACAGCAATGTGCGCACGTTCGGCGGCCGCTATCGTACGGCGAATCAATTCCATGACTGCTGGATGCAGTTCATCATACAGATCAGAAACATATTCGTTGCCGCGGTCAACCGCTAAAGTATACTGCGTTAGGTCATTCGTACCGATGCTGAAAAAATCGACATGCTGAGAAAGCGTATCGGCAATGAGCGCGGCCGCTGGTGTTTCTATCATAATGCCGAACGGCACACGCGGCGGCGGAGTTTCTCCCCGTTCAGTAAATTCGTCATACACTGAATCGATAAGCCGTTTTGTATGGATGACTTCCGCCTCACATGAAATCATCGGAACCATGATACGCGCCGTACCATAAACGCTTGCACGAATCAATGCCCGCAACTGCACACGGAAAATTTCAGGTGTCTTTAGACAATACCGAATGGCACGCCAACCCAAAAACGGATTCTCTTCTTTTGGAATACCGAGCGCTGCGATATTTTTGTCGCCCCCGGCGTCAAGTGTCCGGAATGTAACCGGCTTACCGTGCATCGTTTCCAATACAGTTTTGTAAGCAGTGTATTGTTTTTCTTCGGATGGAATTTCATTGCCGCCCGCCTCCATAAACAAAAACTCTGTCCGAAACAGCCCGATGCCATCGGCATTATTTTTTAAGACAGCGTCAAGTTCTTCTACCGTCCCGATATTTGCATTGACCGTAATCGGCGTACCATCAGCAGTGAAAGCGGGCAGGTGCAAAAAGCGCGCTGTCGCCTCCCGCTGTGCACGCTCGGCAGCAATCCGTACCGCATACTCCTGGCGACGGGCGGCAGACGGTGCAACGACAAGTTCACCCGAATCGGCATCGAGCAACAAGCAGGTGCCGGTCGTTATGCGGTGCACGCGGTACGAAACACCGGACAGCATCGGAATCCCCATTGAACGGCATATGATTGCGGCGTGAGAACTTCTGCCGCCGGTTTCGGTGACGATACCGCACAAAAATGCTTTATCAACTTGTGCCATGTCGGCAGGGCCGATTTCATCGGCAACAAGAATAAAATTTTCCCCCGGAGACACCGGTACCGCCGGTGCACCGATGTGCGCATCGAGCACCATTCTAAACAGCTGCCGAAAATCATCGGCACGCGCCTGTAAATAGGGGTCATCGAGCGCTGCCATATCCGCCGCGTAATCGTTCGAAACGTCGCCAAGCGCAGTGACTAAATCGACTGACTTCGTCATGATGCAGTTCTTGACGTCCGTAAACAGTTCCTCATCCTGCACCATTTCACAGTAAGCGCCGAAGACATCGCCCTGCTCCGTACGTCCCTCGGCATAGGCTTCCTGTTGCATCCGAGCGATTTGTTCTGCGGTCTTTAGAATCGCACGCTGAAGCGCGGCAAGTTCTGCTTCATACTGGTCTGCAGAAATGCAGTTTCTATTATGTGCAATGTGTTGCCGCTCAAGAACAAGCGCGGGAGCCAACGCAATGCCGTCTGCACACGCTACACCATTTATAACGCTCATCTCTGTTACCATACGCAATCATTCAGAAAGCGATTGAACATATGCTGCCAATTCTGCAATGGCAACACTTTCATCATCTCCGCATGCTGTCAGCGTAATCGTATCTCCTTGCGAAATACCGATTTGCAGCAGCTTTATTATACTTTTGGCGTTCGCTGTTTTTTCTCCTTTTTTGATAGTTATATCAGAAACAAAATTCTTTGCACGTTTTACGAATTCCGTACCCGGCCGCGTGTGCAGTCCGGTCGGATTGGTAACGGTCAGTTCTTTGGATTCCATAGGTTCACCCCCTGTATATCGAATGTTGCCCCATGCGCTGTATTCGCTGAATGCAGCGCGCGCAGTGTGTTGCATTCACCATGTAGTTGAACAAGCAGCGAGCACTGTTCGAAGTTCATCCTTTGTTTTTACAGTACGCAATTTTTCAAGCGCGGCCTCATCGTCAAAGAGTGTCATCGCTTCGATAATCGCTGTTTCATTTAAATCTGCTGCATTCGCGGCGCAAATACAGAGAATGATGTCGACGGGATCGTTATCCGCATGTCCGAAACACACCGGCTTTTGCAGCGTCAAGAGCGCGAATCCCGTCTTGCGTGCACCGGACTCAGGACGCGCATGCGGCATAGCAATGCCCGGAGCAACAACGTAATACGGCCCGTGTTCCTCGGTCATCTGAACGATGGCATCAAAGTACCGCGGTTCAGCGGCACCAGTGCTCACCAGTATGTCTGTCGCACATTTGACTGCTGTTTGCCAGCTCTCTGCTAAAACGCCAAGTGCAAAAGCCTCATTGTCTAAAATAAACTCTTTGAGCACCGTATCCTCCTCGTTGCGTATCGACTATTTTCCGCGCAGCACTATACGTACCGCTTCGGCAAACCCCGCTTCATCATTTGTCCTGCGTGTCACATACGTCGCACGCCGCTTTGCTTCGTCAACACCATTGTGCATGCACACCGAAACGCCGACAACAGAGAACATCGACACATCGTTTCGATTATCCCCAATGGCACCTATTTGTTTAACTGGCACTTTAAAAATTTCTGCAATTTTTTTTACTGCCACCCCTTTTGACACAGGCGCTGCCATAATGTCTAAAACGCCGTGCATGGAAGAAACAGCGGAGACATCATCTCTGTTTTGTAGATGCTGCGTTACACGCTGTATATCACCGCTCTGCAGTTCAGTTATCAGTATTTTACATACCGGCGGCAGCACTGATTCACCATACGTTTCCAGAGGAAGCAGCGGAACGGGAATGCCGCCCGTGTACGCCGCTCGCTCATTATAGGCACGAAATACAGCGATGCGTTCACTCTCTTTTGAAAAAAATACCGTACCGCTCGCCGTATACGCGCAGCAATCAAGGTGATGTGCCGTACAAAATGACAGTACCGACTCTGCCGCAGATGGCGCAATAACGGTTGCCTCCAGCAATTCGTCTGTGGTACTGTTTTGAATGGCGGCACCGTTGCATCCAATCACTATCTCCGACGCACCCGTCATGCGCACATATTCTCGCACAAATGACACCGGACGTCCCGTGCAAAAAATAACCGGGATGCCACTTGCCGAAAGCTGCCTAACCACGCTGCGATTCTCTTCCGGCACGGTGGCACAAGAATCAAGAAAGGTACCGTCCATATCAGTAACAATGAGCCGGATATCGGTTTTTGACAGCAATGACGACATTCTCCGCCCGGTTCTAAAGCGATGCTACACCAGCCGCCACAAGCTTGCTTTTAATTTCGTTTTCGTCCAGCAAGTTTTTCAAGCTAACGATAACTTTGCCTTTTGCAGCAAGTGCAGAAAACGTACCTGCAAGATTGTCCGGGCAAATGACGACATCGTATTGTTCCGCGGTGCTCTTCGCCTCACCGATATTCGTGTGGTGAAGAGTAGCATTCACCCCCATGCTGCCAAGCACTTTCTGCACTTTCATCTTCATCATCTGACTCGAGCCCATGCCGCTACCGCATGCAACTATAATTTTTACCATATTTACAACCATCCTTTCTTGACCAGTGCATAGGCCATCCCACTGCTGAAACACCACTCATGTATGCACGTGAGCAGATATTGTTTTAAAGCAGGGGCACATAGTCGTATCTCCCCTGCCTCAAATACATTGCCGTCTAGACAATCCCCTGTGACGCCGCTCCAAAATCCTCTGCAACTTGGAAATATTTTTCTTTGCGATATCTGCCAAAATAGTATTGCAGTTGCGGAATTGCGAGCAACACTACAAAACAGATACCAACACCGACATATTTCAAATTGTTCATAAGTACACCGAAGAGCGGCCATACAGTATCCCAGTCAAAGTTTCCGTGCCAGCCACCGAATTTTCCGAGCCCGAAGTAGAATGCCGCAAAAGCACCGCCGAGCACCTGAATGATGCCGGACAAAAACGGCAGCAGCATTGCCGCACGCACGCCGCCTTTTTTATTCGCGAACACGGCAAACGTCGCGTTGTCAAAAAAGACAGGAACAAACCCGGTGATGATGAAAATAGGACTGCGGAAAACGATAAGTCCTGCAATGGCGATGAATTGCCCGAGCGCACCGAACAAGAAACCGATGGTAACAGCATTCGGATGCCCGAAACCCTACGTCGCCGCGCAGTCGATGGCGGGCATGGCGCCAGGAAGCAGCTTATTTGAAATCCCCTGAAACGATTCGGTCAGTTCGCCGACAAACAGCCGCACCCCCAGCTGCAATATTTGTAGGTACACCGCAAACGTAAACGATTTCTCAACAATGTAAAATCCAAAGTTCTGCGTTTTGGCAAAACTGCCATCGAGGGAGCGCATCATCTCCGGTCCCAAGATAATGATGATGGCGCCAAAAAACAGCGTCATAAGCACCGACGTTGATACGATATTTTCATTGAAAATCGACAAGAACCCCGGCAATTTAATGTCCTCAAGTTTTTTGCTGGTTCCTTTTTTGCCCATCTTCCGTGAGATAAAATCGACAATCCAGATGCCGAACATCTGCTGATGCCCAACGGCAAAACCGCCGCCGTCGGTTAGCTCTTGGGTTGCTTCTACGGAAAGATTCGACGAAACCGCCCAGAACGTACCGAGCAAAAGGCCGAGCAGCGCAATGACGCTCGGATCGTTTAATCCCGGAAAACACAGCAGGATAATCCACAAAGCGGTCGATGACTGCTGCACCATGATGTGTCCGGTGATGAACACTGTCCGAACTTTGGTAATTGTCCGGAGCAGCACCAAAACCACATTCCACAAAAACGCGATGAGTAGCACTTGCATCATCATTGAAAAAGAACGACCGATGCTTTCAACAGCAGCTTGAGCGGCAGCCTGCCCAAAATACGGATCGATGACTGCAGCGTTCAAGTTGAATCGCTGATTCAAGCCCGCTAAAATCGGACGGAAATTTCCAACGAGGCCGCCAGAAGCAACGTTCAAAATCATATAACCGACCGTCGCTTTGATAAAGCCGGCAACAGCCTCATAGACTGGCTTCTTGAGTAACAGGTATCCCAGAAATACGATGAGCCCCACAAAAAAAGCCGGCTTTGTCAGAATGTTGTTCTGAAAAAATGCCCAGATTCCAATGAGTTCGTTCATGTTTCTCCTCCTCGAGAACACGGCGGCAGTTTCGTCGCCGAAAGAAAATACATGCCGCATGCATACACGCTCAAACGGCACTTGAAAAAACGCGGCGCGTTTTACGCCCGCCTACCGGATTGCCGTCGGCACAATCCGTCACGGCAACAGTTCATAGAGCGCAATTTCATTGGTTTCACGATGTGCGCTCACCACTACATCGACGCCGTCACGCCGAAGCACACAGACGTTCGCTGGCCCGCAGTCACGGTCGATCTCTTCAGCGCGATAAGCGCCGCGTTCGAACGTAAATGCCATGAGCGCACGCTTTCCCTCACGATGCCCAATAATAACGCGCTCCTTGCCACACACCGGTCCTGCAGCAATCGCATGCAGAAACTCCATCGGTTCCGGATGAACATACACCTGCCGATACCGTTCTCCGTCCGGTGCATAAATCGCAAACGAATCCCCGTGAAACGGCGCCATCACGGCGAGTTCTTTTTTCCCGTCACCGTCCAGGTCGCACAAGATAGCGTCCGATGCTGGCGTGTCCAGTAGTTGCTCAACCGACCATGTACCACCTCGATGCGCCGGGGGGGTGAATCGAAACACACCGTTCTCCGCACTGATGATGGCTGTTGGAACACCGTCATGCATGTCGCGCGTATAGCCGTGATTCTTCGTCAGCCCGTCCTGCACCACTGTAAAATGCAATGGCTGCACTGCACCGGCACGAGCAATGTCGTCCGGCAGTTCTGCGGCGTATACTTTTCCCGGAGACGACCAATCATCTTTATAGTGATGGTCAGATTTAATCGTACAAGCAATAAGGTAGTTGACCCCGCCGCGGCTGATAATGTCAAATCGATGCACGAACGGCAACGGAGCTACGGTCTGTACCTGCCATCCATTAGCGGCCGGGCGAACGTATACAATCCGTGCAGCGGCAGAATCATTCGGTGAATAAAACTGCTGCG
>JAFUFE010000153.1 GCA_017470085.1 Treponema sp. | reverse complement strand
TTTCAAGCGACATGCGCGCCGCCGCATCAAGCACACGCGCAAAATATTTTTGCCCTTCAAACCAAAGCCCAATCAATCCGTCGTCATCGCACGCGAGCACAATCGTGCCGAGCGGTGACACATACTGTTGTGTGTATTGCATCGTTCCTCCATAAAGTTTCGCATATTAAAAATTATGCCGCATCCTGTGCGCGGTATAAATGTATTCGTGCAAAAATGTTATTGCAATGAGTTCCATAAGCTGACTGTTGCATAACTCCTCCACGGTTTCCATGTTTCAGATAATGCGCGAATCTCTTGTGGTGTATATCCTGCAAGCGATTTTTTTACGCCGTAATCTGTTTCCAAAAATGCATCGGTGTACGACAGCGCGCGCATCGCAATATACTGTGCGCTCCAGTTGCCAATGCCTTTCATGGCGCGCAGTTTTTGTATTGTATCTTCGGGCGCGGCAATAATGTCAAATGAAAGCGTGCCGCTTACGAACGCTTTTGCAAGCGATTCAATCGTCTGTGCGCGCGCAGCAATGATGCCGAGTTTGCTCAGTTCACCTGTGATCGACGCGCCTTGCCGAAGCAGCTCGTGCGGCGTTGGAAATGCTGTTGTCAATCCGTCTACCTCTGTTTCAATCGCTGTTCCGTATGTTGCAGCGATTCTGCTTGCAAGCGTGCACGCGGCTTTCATCGTAATCTGCTGTCCGAGAATTGCGCGCACTGCCATTTCAAACGGTTCAAAACAGCCGGGCATGCGCGTGCCGTTTTTAAACAAGCCTGGGCGCACGCGGTTCATGGAAGCAAGTGCCTTTGCTATTGTATGAGGCGTGCTGTCTACATCGAACATGCTGCGCACTTTGCTTATGACGTGCGGCAAGACAGGAATGAGCGACTCGCTTATTTGAAGCGACAGCGCGTGCTTGTGGGGAACATGTTGCACACGCAGCCAGCCTGAAATCACATTTCCGTCTGAGTTTGTCAGCCGCACGGTGCGCATGTATGCGCCATCACGAACGAGTTCTACGCCGTGAATTGCGCGGCGTGCAAAAAAATCGAGCAGCTCGTTGTATCTATACGGCGGACGGTAGCCGAGCAAAATAGTGATGTCGGCGCTGTTTATAGTGCGCGCGTGCACTGCTTTTCGCACTGCGCTCGGCGGCATGTGGTAGCGCTTTTGAAACGCATCGTTGAACCGTCTGACGCTTCCAAATCCCGATGCCATCGCGACAGCAATCATCGAAAGCTGTGTGTCAGTGAGCAAGCTCTTTGCAAGAAGCAAGCGGCATGTTTGCACATACTGTGACGAAGAAACGTGAAATGCTTCTGTGAATACGCGCCGCACGTGACGGTCTGTGTAGCCAAGTTTTTGTGCAACATACGCGATGCTTTCTGCGCTGCCGCAGTTTTCTTGGAGCAGTTTTGCTGCGCATGAGGCGAGCGCGGACGATGCATCAACTCCCGCTGTTCCAGGCGCAAGCTCTGGTCTGCACAAAAGGCACGGGCGAAAACCTGCCTGTTCCGCTTGCGCCGCAGAAGAAAAAAACGAGCAGTTTTCTTTTTTGGGTATTCGCGCTGTGCAAACGGGACGGCAGTATATGCCGGTAGACGACACACCGACAAAAAATCTGCCATCAAAGCGCGCGTCCTTTGCCTTGAATATTTCATAGAGTTTATTCGCGTGGAGAGCGCCTGTATCACGTCGCGATACGAACGGTTTAAGGAAATTATTTAACTCGCCGTTTCCTGTCCGACTGGCAGGCGGGTGACAGGCAGAGCGATGTGCGCGTTCTCCAATGGTAAACTGTTTTAATTTCTTACAATTGCTCATCGCTGTCTCCTCATAACAAACACGAGTATAGCACATATTAAAAATAAATCTCGCCATTTTCGGACATGGATATGGGGCGGTAGTAATGAGAGAGAGCGTGTGGGGATACACGCTGAAATGGAGTGACGATTTTACCGTGCGGTTTGCTTGACGTCGCGCCGCAGGTTGCGTTGCACACGCGCCCGTACAGCGATACAGAAGAGACGCCTATTTGAATGCTTTTGCCCATTGAAACTTTTGTATGCCGTTGAACTACCGCATTTTTTGCCACCAAATGCCAGCCACGAATCCACATTGTTATACCAGAAAAAATCAGCAAAAAGATACAAATAATTTCTGAATATATTACAAAAAAAGATTTACTTTTATTAAAAAATACATTATATTCAATAAATATATCAGTGCTCTCATGGCGTGAGCATTGTGCTTTATCACGCAAAAAATACAACGTACGTACCGGAGATAACACCTATGAAAGAATTTTTTGACAACCGAAGCAAAAAATCTGTGCTGGCGATGATACTTTCCGCTGCAACTCCTAAAATCGACGCGGTGGCAGCACCCCGCACGCGTACAAAAGCATCCGCAGCCATTGTGTTCGCTGTCTTTTTGACACTTACGACGTTCCCCGCTTGTAAGCATCCAACCGGCGGCGGGAACGATGACCCTGTTCCGCAGGTCACGAAAGCGAAAACGCTTGAGAAAATTGAAATCGCAACGGGCACAGAAATTGCAGTTGCGAAAGATGCAACAGAACTTTCTACAAAGGGAGTTGTTGTTAATGTTACATTCTCAGATGGCTCTACTACTGCGCAATCAGATTCGTTTATAGAAAATGGCTGGAACATAAATACCGATAAGTTTGATTCAAGTGCTGCAACAACTGGTTATGATCAAGAAATTATAATTTCCTACGAATATGAAGGGGTTCAAAAAACTGCTTCTTTCTTTGTTCGTATTTACGACCCAGATTCTTTTAAATCAATTACTGTAAAAAATGGAACTGGACCACAACCACACGCTGTTGGAAGTAGCTTGAACCCATTTGGACTTGTCGTTCAAATTACATTAGACGATGACAGCGTTATAGAAGTCATTGATTTTTCAGATACAACTAAATGGGCGTTCAAAAACTTTGATTCTAGTGCAGAGAAAGATGATTTGGAAGTAACTGTTGAATATACATCAGGTGGTAAAACTGAATCCGCGACGTTTACTATGAAAATTTATGACCCTGATGCATGGACAGCTATAGAGCTTATTCAAGTACCTTACAAGACAGAATACGACTATGGTTCAATTAATCTTGACCTTACAGGATTAAACATTGCCATTACTTTAAAGGATGGTAGCAAAGTAACTGTTAATAATGTGGCAGAATTTGTGGCGCCAAAATGGACTATTACAGGCTTTGACGGAAGTAAAGAAGGTTCGCAAGACATCACTGTAACTTATACTGCAGCTGGCAAGTCAGATAGTGTCACATTTGCTATTTCTGTTGTAGATAAGATCACGGGAATCGAACTTGTTAATGCCTCTACAGATTGTGAATACATAATAGGTGAAGAATTTGCTCCAAGCGGACTAAAGATAAAAATACAACACCTTAATTCTGCACATGACACTTTCTTTGAACCTACTAGCAGACAAGAGTTTACAGGCAGATGGGAATTGGTTGGTTGGAATTCTGGCACTGAAGCAGAAACCTTGCCTCTTACAGTAAGATATTGGAATGATGATAAAACTGCTTCTCTTGGAGAATGTTCGTTCAATGTAACTATTTACAAGGTTAGTAACATTACCATTACAGAACCCAGTGGAAAAGATCTAATTTATTTTGAAGGAGAGTCTATTCAGTATGTAAAGGATATCTATCTTGCAACAGCTGGTGTAAATTTAGACTTGAGTGCCGGAAGCAAAAAATCTACAGATACATATCCTGTTACATCTGATATTTTCAAAAAGATAAGTTTAACCGCCACAGGTGATGTTGATTCTGCCGGCACTAAATTTGAAATACAACCTGGAAGTTCAGGGATTGCAAATGTAAAATGCAGAATTGAACTTACAGATACTTTGTGGTTTGAACCAGGGTTTGGTGTCACTGTAATTAAGCCGTATCAGTTCCATAGTGATATAGAAAAGTTTACAGGGACGTTGATTTCTGTAGAAGTTCTAAACGACCAACTGGACAAAAGTGGAACTGTCGCAAACGCAACTGTAGACCAGCTAAAATTTGTTACCTTTGGTGATTATCCTCAAACGGTGGCGCGTGTCGATGGAAACGGTACATATGTATACGAAATTGATAGTCGTAAAAAGACTGTTGGAGGTATGGATATGTATCTTGGGGAAGATGGCGGCTACTATGTTAAAGTAGATTCTGCTAAACGAGGTGCTGCTGCCGGTGATAATAGTCAATATAAATTTTCAGATGGTACAACAGCGAGTGCTTTTGTAGGAAAAGAGTGTTGGTTTAAGGTAGAGCCCATTGTTTGGAGAGTGCTTTCTACTAATCACAAGGGTGCTGCTTTGTTATGGAGTGTTAAGGCTTTAGATCGCATACCATATTTTGCAGATAGTTATTCCCCTGATGTTGGAAATGGCGCTGGTCTTATAGGTGGTGGAAAATCTATCCGCACCATAGGCGACAAAGAAATAAAATGGGGAAACTATAAATATAGCACTCTAAGAGCATTCCTCCGGGGCGAATACGAGACAGGGGATGAGCAAAGCCTTGAATCCTACAAGCAGATTTATACAGGAGGTTCTGGAGGTAATCCCGAAGTTCTACTTGAAAAGTTCTATAAGGACGGAGAAAAGCGAGGTTTCTTGCAGAGAGCATTCGATAGTTCTTCTCAGAGTTTGCTCGTTGAAATTGAACTTGACGATGTTGGCACAAAAGATTGCATATTTGTGCTAGGTCACGATGAGTTAGGCATAAAAGAGCCAGAATTTTACTTCAAAACGAGTGAATTAGATGTAGATAGTCAAACTCAACGTCGCAAACAGCTTACTGACTATACAATGGCTCGTGAAGGAAGAAGATGGTCACATACTAATGGCGGTATAACCGTTGATTACCCAGGCGGTGAAATATGGACTAGAACAGCACCTTCATCGGAAATATCTGTTTATTCTATTACAGGATTTGGACATGTATTTAAGTCGTCATCTACTACTGGAATAGGACGAGGAGCGTATAAAGCAATGTCTGTCGTTCCTGCTATCTGTGTAGATGCGAGTGCAATTACCACATTGTTCCCGTAATTTTGTTGTAGCAGAAATCTAGCAAAGTGCACACGGCTCGCCGTTCGGTATTTCGTTCTGGCTGAGCCTTATTTTTTTGACAGCAGAATAAGTTATGTGGTATAGTAAATGACGTATGGGTAACAAAAAATTGTATAGTTGCATAACAAAAGCGACAAAAAATGAACGCGGAAATCCAAGATATTCTGCAAATTGGATGATTGCCAGACGAGGAATATTGTCTGTATTTGAAAATTATATAAAATGCGGAAATTGGACAATCACTATTGCAGCAGTAAAACGGGCAAAAATTTATAAAACAAAGTACCTGTTCATTCCGGTGAATGTACTTGAATTGGAAACTGAAAACGAGATTTTTCAGTTTGGTTTCAATCCATGGGCAAATCCATTTAAATTTCTAAAACTTGATTATGAAATAGAAACAGCAAAACTGAAGATGTCAAAATTTAGTTTGATACTGAGAATTATTATGCTTAGTGTTCTTGTTGCACTATTTGTCATAAAGCATGTACAAAAATAGTGATACTGCCTGATATACCGATATGCCTTTCAAAACCACCGCACCATTAAAGCCGCGTGCGGTTTACAGCGCACGTCGCATAGCTCTCTGATTCGTAACGTGCACGCTGCGTTGACACATATCGCGTTGTTCCTCTACCCGCACAACTGCATTTACAAAAATTCTGCCGTCACACCGCCATATGTTCCTGTCGTGCACCTATCACTCCTCCGCAATCGGAAAGCCGCAGCCCACGTGGTCGTTTTCCCAGACGTGCGCAATTTGCAAAATCTTCGGCTCTGAAAACATGGCACCGATAAACTGAATGCCGACGGGAAGCCCTTCCTTTGTAACGCCTGCAGGAACTGAAAGCGATGTGTTCCGTGCAAGGTTCACAAAGTTCGTGAACAAGTCGCTCAAATACATTGCAAGCGGGTCGTCAACTTTTTTCCCGAGCTTGAATGCAGGTGTGGGGCACACTGGGCACAGCATAATGTCGTATGTTTCAAAAACAGCTGCAACATCGCGTTGAATGCGCGCGCGCACCGTCATGCCTTTTTTGTATGTGTCGCCCGAAAACTGCTCCGAGAGCACGTAGTTGCCGATGACTATTCGCCGCTTCACTTCTGGACCAAACCCTTCGCTGCGCGTTTGCACGTACAGCTCGTCGTAGCCCTCACCCGGGTCAACGCGGCGGCCGTAGCGGATGCCGTCAAAGCGGCTCAAGTTTGAAGCAGCTTCTGCGAGCGCGAGCACGTAATAGCTTGCAACTGCCGCATCAAGCACAGGAATATCGACAACATCGATTGTTGCGCCTTTGTCTGCAAACCACGCGCGCGTCTGGTCAAAGACAGCGGCAACATCAGCATCAAGCCCTTTGCTTTCAAGGAACTGACGCGGAATGGCAACACGCAACGCGCTCATCGTTTCATACTGCTGCACATCGCGCAGCAGTTCCGCACGCGGCATGTCGCTGCTCGTATCGTCGTAAAAATCTTTTCCGCACATGGCGGCAAGCGACGCGGCAACATCGCTCGGCGTGTGCGCAAGTATTCCCACTTGGTCAAGCGAACTTCCGTACGCGACAACGCCCCATCTGCTCAACGCGCCATACGTGGGCTTTAAGCCGTACACGCCGCAGTAGCTCGCGGGAAGGCGCACCGAGCCGCCCGTCTCTGTGCCCAAACCGAATACCGCCTGATGTGCCGCCACAGCCGCAGTCGAGCCGCCCGACGAGCCGCCTGAAACATACGCGCGGTTTACAGGATTGCGCGTTGCGCCATACGACGAATACTCCGTAGAAGAGCCCATCGCAAACTCGTCTTGATTGCAGCGACCAAGCGGAATTGCGCCCGCGTTTTCAAGTCGCGCGATAACTGTCGCATCGTAGGGCGCGATGTAGCCTTCAAGGATTTTGCTCGCGCACGTCAAGCGTTTGCCTTTTACAGAGATATTGTCTTTGTTTGCAAACGGTACGCCTAAAAGCGGTTTTTTCTCGAACAAGCTTTTGAGCGCGCCGTTTTTCCGCGCTTCAACAATTTCTGCGTCTGCCGTTTCCGCCTTTGCAAGCGCGTCGTCGTACAGTTCAAGAAATGCGTTTAACGGCTCGGAAGATTTTGTATCTGCTTCAACAGCTGCAATCAATTTTTTAACAATGTCTGCGCTCGTCGTCTCGCCCGACTGCAACGCGTTTCGTATGTCAGTGATTGTGTATTTCATCATGCGCCCTCGCCGAGCACTTTCGGCACTTGAAAATAGCCGTCCATAAAATCTTTCGACACTTTTTTTACATCGCTCATCGCAAGCCCCGCAACAATTTCATCCTCGCGCAACTTGTCCGCTTCCGTCGTTGGATACGCGTCGTAGGGATTTTCGCTATCGTCATATTTCGAGAGCACTTCAAAGTAGCCGATAATTTCATCAACCTGCTTTTTCAAAATTGTTAAATTCGTGCTGTCAGCAGAAAGACGCGAAAGCTCCAAAAGATTTCCAAGCGTCGTTTCATCAATCGATGTGTGAGTTGCCATACGTTTATACTACTTTATTTTTTTAAAAGTAGCAATGCACGATAACCGTACAATTAAACCGCAAATAAACTATTGTGCATCATACTCTTTTGGCCGTGGTCTGCCCACTGACAGTAGGTAGACACGGCTTGTGTATGTATGTTTGTGTGTGTAATAAGGGGGTACTGTTCGGAAAGATTCGTCAAGGCCATAGGCACATCTCTTTACTGTTTCTTTATTTCTCATTTTCTCTGTAATTAACTTCAATATATTATCGTTGTGATCTCTGTACTGTGTTCTTTTTGATTTTGAGCAATAAAAATAGAGATACCATTTCTGCGATTTCTCACTACATTAAAAACATACTTTATATATTTTGTAAATTAAATATCCATTTAAGCCACGAATAAACTGAACTTGAACGTCTAACTATCTGTCCATCATTACACACATTATTTTCTCTCATAATATTTTGAATTTCCTCTTTAGAAGGCAACTCTCCACTATTATAAACTTTTAAAAATAGTCTATTAAATATTTCATGTTCTAAAATCAAACTAACCAATTTCAATTGACGTTTTTTATATCTAAGTTTTACTGTATCTTTTCCTAATTTAGATAATGAAACTTTTGTTACAGTTTTTTCTTCATCTTTAACATCCTTCTTCTCAAATAATCCAAGATACTTACCGGCATTGTAATAGTAATCCGACTGTCTTGAATCAAATTGCATAATTTCAGCTATTTCTTCTGTGGTCTTATCTTCTTCAAATAAAATCTCCATAAGTGATATGATTCTTTCAAAAGAATTAGCCTGTATAAAAGGAATATTGGTCTTATTTTGATTGTCATCATAAACAACTTTTACATCAGAATACACGTCATAAAGTTCATTTAAAGCAATGTCCGTATCTTGTAAAGAATAATTTTTAGATTTTACCAATCTTATAGATGAATAATTATCTTTGTCTTCAAATTCATATTCAAACAATCTATATATTTGATTCGAATAGATAGAAAAAACAAGTCTAATAGGCTTTTCTTCCCTACTTGCCCATAATCTATACGGATAATAGAGTTGTCTTACATGAAAATCCGGATGAACAACATTTTTTGCTTCTAAAATAACAACGGAATTATTATTTTCCATTCCTCCATCTATCTCACATTGTGCATTTTTAACATCAACTTGAAATGGAGTTCCTCGATGTCTATCTACATGAAAACTGAAAATTCCTGTCCCCATTCTTCCATTAAATGTAGCAACATTATCATCTTCATCTAAAAAATCATCTAATATTCTTGAAAGCATTAAAACATTAATCGCATTAGCTTCCGATGATATATTACCAATATCAATAGTTTCATACTCTGGAATTTCTACTTTTTGCATTTCAGTTATATGTTCTCCTCGTTCAGGAATTGGTTCATATAACTTAAAATCGCTTAAAACATATCCAGTCCTACTAACTGGTAAAATATTAATAGTGTGCTTTTTAAATATACTTGGTAAGTTTTCAGAACTATCCCATTTTGCCATCAATCTTGGTTCTTTAAATTCTTTTATTTGATTAGCTGTAATATAAAATGCTCCGTCTTTCTTAATTTTACTAAGAATATTGTATTTTTCAAAAAGTTTAGTTCAAGCTTCATTAACATTCATGTTAATCATAGTTCCTTACTAATATTTCATTTATTCCACCGCGTTTATTTCCACTACTATTTATTGAACGCTTTGCCTTTACAATAATAATTTTATACTCCCTATATAACTCTCTAATAAAAGGATGGTCAGAATTGGATAATAAAAATTTGATTCCTTTAGAATTTAATTTATCACATTCTTCTTTAAGTTCAATTTGTTGTTGCTTGTCAAAGCCATTTTCCGTATATCCAGTAAAAGACGATGAAAATGAAATTGGCATGTATGGTGGATCAAAATAAACAAATGCCCCTTTTCTCAAGTTTCTCAAAACATTTTTATAATCTCCATTTATTATTTTGATATTATTAGAATTAAAATATTTTGACATAGCTAACACAACAGGCATATTAACTATATTGGGATTTTTATACTTCCCATATGGTGAATTAAATTGTCCCGCTTGATTAACTCTAAACAATCCATTAAAACATGTTTTATTCAAATAAATAATCCTTGCAGCCTTTTCCACATTGTTCATTCCGGCATAATTTTCATTCCTGTCTAATGCCCTAATTTCATAAAAATATTCCTCTGAATTAAGTCGTTCATGTTCTTCTAAAGCTAAAATCAATTCGTTAGGTTTCTCTTTAATGACTTCATAAATATTTATCAACTCACTATTAAAATCATTTACAATTGCTTTTTTAGGCTGAACATCAAACAGAACTGCTCCTCCGCCTACAAAAGGCTCAACATAAGTAGAAAAATTCTTTGGAATAAGTGGAACTATATCTCCTAATAATTGTCGTTTACCGCCAACCCACTTTACAACAGGGGAAAGAACAATATTCTTCTTTCTTGAATTTTTAGTCATAGCTCCTTCCTCCTTATCTTTCATCACTTGCACAAAACTGAAATACATCATTCGGAGTACATTTTACTGTCTTACATATCCGATCAATATTTGCAGTAAATACATATTTGTTAGTACCCCTGTTGGTAATACAATTCTCTGATATATCCGCCATTTTAATGAAATCTTTTTTCTTCATTTTTTTTAGCTGCTAGAATACTCCAAAGTGATTGATGTGGTACAGTCATTTTTCTCACCTTTCAATTCATTATGAGCATAACAAAAAACTTACAAAGACGCAAGTTTTAATGTGCTACTCTCCGACAACTACGAAACAGAAAATGGTGGGCAATAAACAGGTGACAGCTTCACCATAAAAACTGTATCTACATGATAATTTTTCTTTTATGCTGAAGCCGTGGCAAACAGGTGACGCTCCGACAACGGCGCCACCGACAAAAAACTGTGGCGGGGCTTTACAAACTGCATGTGAAAATGTGCACGCTATTTCAGTGTGTATTTTAAACATTCCTTGAAATTACACAAAGTGCACGTTTCAATGTGCGATCGTGTGCAATTAGTGTGCGGCTGCACAAAGTGCACGTCAGTCCTCCCGCATGAACGCTGGAGGACTTTCCCCATTTTTTGCTAACGCAAAAAATGGACGCACGTTTCGCAGTTTCAAGAAAACTCGAAACTAAAAACACCGCGCCATTTCAGCGGCGGTTTTAAACATTTCATTTCAAAATTAGTCACTACAAATTATTTTTGATGATTGACCTTCAACAACAACTGCCTGTTGATTGTTAATTGGGCATAGATTCAAATCTGAAAATTCAGACAAAATCATCGCAGTAGTTTTTTTAAACGGCGCGGTAAGATAATGCGGGAGGACATAAAAACTAATCAAATGTAGTTCTGCATCATCTTCTTGTGAATAATCCTTTGACTTTTTATCCATACGTTCAATATAAGAAATTGTTGGTGCACATATAATTGCTCCCGCAGACTCACCAATCATCAATTTCCCATTCACCAACTCTTCCTTTAGTAGTTCATCGACTTCATTTTTACGTAATTGATCAATAAGGAAAAAAGAATTTCCCCCGGTGAAATCACCAACCTCGCCACAGAGCAGCGGGGTATGGTGTTCTCATACGGTATCGCAGTCAGGTTCAATACCTTTTTTTACGACGCAGCTTCGCAACGAAGTTTCGAGCGGCGTCGGGGTATTGAACCCTCCGCACGAATAAATGATATCCACATCTAAAAAAACTGACTTTATCGTTGAGTAAGCTTCTTTTGCAATGTTGATCTCGGTCAAAGAAGCTCCCATTTTCTTAAATAGTTTTTTGGCAGATCCAACATATCCTGTATACCCTTCATGAATTGACGCTGTTGGTATAAATGCCACTTTTTTCATTTCAACTTGATAGTTTATTCATTACTTTCTCGTATTTTCTGGTGGGACGGTACATTGTGCATAAGTAGCGTTTGTTGCAGTGACGTACTTATCGTATTTTCTGCGGAAGCAACATAGCCCGCGCTGGAGCTATGCGCAGCAGCGACCGCAACCGTCGGTCACAGACAGACGGTGAGGACGCCGAACGTAAGTGAGTAGCGGAAGTGCGGCTTTCCGATGAGCGGCCATATGGCCGCGTCTTGCTCCGAAAAAAATATGTGGTTCTTGGTAGCACAGCAATTTTTTTCAGTACGGCACCACAACCACATACGGCGCGATTGAGAATCACCTTCGAGCGCAAGACGCAACAAAAAAAACGGCGCTTTACCCCCCCCATCACAACACACACACTACCACCACGGGACGGACCCAGCTCCTTTCAATTTGCATTTAAAATGAATATACTATACTTACTGTCTGTACACCGGTGCACGCGCTCCCAGTATTGCCACAACAGTTTTACCGATAAATCGGAGGATGAATGGTATGAACGAAATTATCGCGCGGCGACAATTCACGCCGCTTTACCTATGGCTCGATATCGCTTTTTTAGTGCTCTATGCGGCACTGCTGCTGTGGAAGAAAAAATATGCCACTGTGCTCGTCGGGCTTTGTATGGGCATGTTGTACATGATGGTAGACTACGGTATATTTCACCTCGCTACGCATTCACGTTCTATATCTGAGGGGCACAGTTTGTTTTGGGTGCTTTTGTGGATGTCGATGAGTTACGGTTTTACAAACTTTACGTGGATCTGGCTGTGGATTTCAAAAGACGAACGACTCTTTGAATGGTCGTTTTTGATTCTTTCGTGGTGGTTTTGTTGTCCGCTCATCGCATCAGTGGGTGCCGGAAATGGAACACCGATCATCATCCAGCGCACGACAGGTGCGTACCACGGATACATGGCAATCATCCTGTTCGTTGGATACGCGGCACTGGTACTATACAACCTGTGGCAAAAAGAAAGCACACGGCGCATCCATATTCCGTGGCTGCTCGCTATCGGCATTCTGGTGCAATTCGGCTGGGAAGCAGGACTGCTCATCGGTGGTATCCGCAGCGCCGGCTTTGAAACGATTGCAGAAAAACTGCGGCCGCTTATTGTCAATTCGCTGCTCGAAACAAACCTCGGCATGCCGATCATATACGCACTATACATCGCCTATTCACGCCGCTGTACCGAGCAGCTGCGCCGGCGCGAACGAGTTTCATTCACTACCCGCATTGCAGAAAATAACGGCGGCAATCAGCTGGGCACAATTCATCACTGAATACTCTCCTGTGTGTAAACGCGGGTATACTTCACGGAGTTTGAAACTCGTCGTCACAGATGCTTTGAACGCTTGCTATTTGGTTTGGGGAATTTCTTTGTTTCTCTGCATACGATTTTGCTGTGGTGAATCGTACCGCTTCATTGCGCCGCCGACAATTACTGGCAAAACAACTGGCACATTAAAATACCCTCAAAACCTATTGTATAAATATGAAATATGTGCTATATGTGTATTCGTGCAAAGGATTCAACACAGCGATGCATACGTCACTAACAGGTATACATCCGATTGCAATACTACTATTTATAGAAAACATCATAGTGCGCCGCGTGTAACGAGAGTGGTGATTCCCTGTGTGCACAGAAAATCTTGGAGGTATCATGTATGAAAAAGAGCATTTGTGTAACGGCGGTAGCGGTACTTGCAGCTTCGCTTGTTTTTGCAAGCGGAAGCAAAGATTCTGTGAGTGCAACAGTCACCAATACACTGAACAAAGCAGCGTTTGATCAATTAGTTGCAGCGGGACCCGTTGCACGCGATGCAGAAATTGAAGCAAACAGCTGGGCGAAAGCGGTAAAAAAGGCTGGCGTTTTGAGAGTCGGTGGTACTCGCACCTCATTTTTATTTAGCCAGTTAGACGAAACTGATGGAAAAGTGCGTGGCTTTGACGCCGGTTTATATCAGCTGCTTGCTCGTTACATCTTAGGCGATTCAAACAAATACGAACTTACACAGGTGAATTCAAGCACTCGAGAAGCGGTGCTACAAAATGGCCAAGTAGACGCTGTATTCGCAACGTATTCAATTACCGATGCTCGCAAAAAACTTGTTTCGTTTGCAGGCCCGTATTTTACGTCTCAATCTGCGATATTGGTAAAAGCGGGACAAACGGCAATCAAAGGCGTTGACGACCTTGCAGGAAAAATCGTTGCAACGCAAGCAGGTTCAACAGGGCCGGCAACAATTGCAAAATATGCGCCCAAAGCAACGGTACAAGAATTTAAAGATGATACAGAAGCTCGTACGGCACTGCAACAAGGGCGTGTCGACGCGTATGTGACTGATTACACGCTTTTGCTCAATGCAATTGTGCGGAACCCAAATACCTACGAAATTGCAGGCGCTCCTTTTGGCACAGAAGATCCTTACGGGATAGGGGTGCCGTTACAGAGCGACGGCAGAGCGTTTGTCAATCAGTTTCTACGAACAATAGAAAGCGATGGAACGTGGACAAAGCTTTGGCTGATAACATTAGGTGAAAGAACGGGCATAAAAACCGCTCCAACCTTTCCTGCAATTCAGTAATGAGTATTTTTGAATTATTTGCGCACTATGGGAAACAGTATTTTTTAGCACTGCTTACAACATGGCAGCTTACCGCCATTTCGTTTCTGTTTGCATTTGTTATAGGAATTTTTGTTACCGTATTGCGCATTTGCCCCATTGCAGTGTTACGCACAGTTTCAAATATTTTTATTCAAATTTTTAGAAACATTCCGGGTGCAGCACTTTTAATCGTATTAGTATATGCACTCCCCTATCTAAACATCGTATTCTCGTATTACACGTGTGTGTTAATCGCTACATCGCTCATTCCATCTGCGTTTTGTTCGGAGTATCTTCTTTCTGGCATAAACACTATTAAGCTTGGTCAAATAGAAGCAGCCCGTGCGCTCGGTTTATCATTTGCCCAAATGGTACGACTCATTATTATTCCACAAGCATTGCGCACTTCAATCCTTTCTTTAACAAACCTGCTTATTGCAACTATGCTCACAACAGCGCTTGCTTCACAAGTCCCTATGAATCCACGCGATTTAACTGGCATTGTCGACTACATAAACACGCACGACACCGGTGGAATTACAGCCTTTACCATTTCTGCAATTTTGTATTGCGCTACTGCTCTTGTCATAGGACAAATAGGGAACGTGATAGACAAAAAATTACGTATCAAATGATGAAAAAAGCTAAACCGAGTATTTTTAATTACTTATACGAAGAGCCAGGGCCGAACACGAAACGCCTCACTGCTATTGCAACAGTGATCTCTGGATGCCTACTGGCGGCGCTTTTCTTTGCAATTACGCTACGATTTTACACGACCGGTCAATTTGCACGACAGCATTGGTATTTTTTTGCCCGCTTTACCACATGGAAATTTGTGCTTTCTGGAATCTGGGGAACGGTGCAAGCAGCTTTTGTAGCTGGCATACTCGCATTTATTTTGGGATTCTGTATGATGGCAGGACGCATATGCAAATACACAGTTGTGCGTTTTATATGCACTGCCTTCATTGAGTTTACGCGCGGTGTACCAACACTGCTTCTTATTTATTTTTTCTTTCTGGCTTTACCGGCAATGGGCATACAAATGCAGGCCTTACTCAAAATATCCTACCCAGTAGCAATTTCGGCTTCAGGCATCGTAGCAGAAATTTTGCGCACAGGCGTTTTAGCGGTACCTCGTGGACAAACAGAAGCAGCTGCTTCTTTAGGACTTACGGAGTGGCACGTGTTTACTAAAATAATTTTTCCACAAGGTTTTCGATATGTCATTCCATCTCTCATTTCCGAAATCGTCATTGTAGTAAAAGACACAACGTTTGCATACATCGTCAGTTTCCCAGACCTTATGCAAAATGCAAAAGTCCTTATCTCAAATTATGATGCAATGCTTTCTGTATATGTGTTAGTTGCAATTTTATACATTACAATAAATTATGTACTAAATACATTATCAGAAAAACTTGCACAGAGGAGAACTATATCATGGCAGAAATCTTGATTGAGCTTAAACACGTTCATAAATATTTTGAAAATCTTCACGTTCTCAACGATATAAATTTAAGCATTCATGCGGGAGAAGTGGTAGTAATAATTGGTCCTTCTGGATCAGGAAAATCAACCTTGTGCAGAACAATAAACAGATTAGAAACTATTGATTCCGGCGAAATTATAATAGAAGGGCGTCCTTTGCCACAAGAAGGCAAAGCGCTTGCTACATTACGCTCGCACATAGGAATGGTATTCCAACAATTTAATTTATTCGAACACAAACGTGTACTAGAAAATGTTATGCTTGCACCAATACATGTGCTGCACATGAAAAAAAGCGTAGCACAAAAAAACGCATTAGAATTACTAAAACGTGTCGGTGTAGAATCTCAAGCACACAAATTCCCATCGCAACTTTCTGGCGGACAGCAGCAGCGTGTTGCCATAGCACGCGCTTTAGCAATGAACCCAAAAGCTATGTTTTTTGATGAACCTACCAGTGCTCTAGATCCAGAGATGATAAATGAAGTGTTAGATGTTATGACAAAGTTAGCCAATGATGGTATGACGATGGGGATTGTAACGCACGAAATGAATTTTGCGCGAAATGTTGCAGATAGAATTATATTTATGGATAATGGAACCATTATTGAAGAAGGTACTCCACATGATTTTTTTACCGATCCTAAAACCGAAAGAGCAAAAGTTTTCTTGCAATCACTCTTACCACAGAGCATAAAATGAAACAAATTTTAATTGTAAGTAACAAAGATTGTGAATACAGCGCAAATTATTGCAATGCTGTAGAAACCGCTGGAGCGCGTGCGGTTTTCTGCAATCTGACACATCCTGCTCAATCTGTAAAAAACTGTGATGGTATTATACTACCGGGAGGAACTGATATAAATCCAAAACTGTACAAACAGCCGAACACAGATTCGCGTGACATAGACGATTCCCTTGATATGCTCGATGTATCTATTATTGCATGTGCCGTAAAACAGCAAAAGCCAATTCTTGGAATATGCCGCGGACTTCAGATGCTAAACGTATTTTTTGGTGGAACACTCATGCAGAATGTTCCCCACTGTGCTATTCACGAACGGCAACATACACAAGATAAAATACATGCAACGACTGTAGCAAAAAATTCATTTTTATATAAAATATACAGAACAGAAAAACTTGTCGTAAACAGTGCACATCATCAGGCAATAGAAACTCTCGGTAATGACCTTGTTGCTGTACAACACAGCGATGACGGACTAATAGAAGCACTCTGCCATAAAACATTACCGTTTATCGCAGTGCAGTGGCACCCAGAGCGTATGTGCTGTGACTTTTTTACCCCCGCTGTTGCCGATGGACTGGTGCTGTTTACATATTTTATTACACTGTTGTGACTAATCTCTGTGCAACTAAAATAAACGTTTGTATTGATTCATCCCTTTCATCAATTTTTTCCGCATACAAGACATTTGCATAATCGACGCAAAAAATTACGGTAGACACACCATTACAACCTGCAGAATTGTGTCGGATGATTATTGTACGTCATTGTAGAATGACAAAGCCATCGGTGCTGTTCGGTATTTTCCAAAACGCGCTGCATTATGACAGAGAAACTCGATATAGCCAGTATCGATACTGAGGCAGAACAAAAAAAACGCTGGACGTATTCGGACGTTGCCATTGACAGTATGAACGGTAGCGAGTATACAGCTTGCGAGCATGTTGGAAACTGCGACTTTTGCACAGCGGAATATCACAGATAGAGAAAACAAATTCTTTTACAACAAATAAACCGCCCTACCGATAAGAATTACGGAATTATGCCAACAATCATCCTAAAGAAATAGTACGGAATATTTATGATTAATATCGTACAACTTATTATTGTACATATCGTTATTCGTTTTTTTGTCCCTAACACCATTAAAATCGTTGCAATTAACAGTGGAACAGCCGCTGCATTATAGTAGAGATACTTTTGTACATCGCCTTTCATCAGAGAAAGTAAAGCCCTTGTTACGCCGCAAGTTGGACAAGGAAAATGAAACAGTTCTCTTATTATGCAGGTCATAGTATGGAAAAGCTTGCCCTGACGGACAAGCCTTTTTATGAATACTTTTCTATAAAATCTAAAGAATCTTCATAAGCTCATTGAAATTATATTCTTTGACTTTCTTTGAAATGCCGATCACATCAATAAGCCAAAGAATACCACAGAGTCCCCCCGTCAGAAGTTTCAAGATGCCCATGCCAGTCTCTCCCATCATAAACCGGTCTACACCGAGCCCACCAATAAAAATACTTATCAAAAGCATTGTTGTCGGCTCCTTAAACTCTATCGAGCTTAACGTCGCATATCTTGAATCATCAACCTGTGCCATTTTTTCACGAACAATTACCGTTTTTTCGGCCGGTAATTTTTTCCCATTTGCTACAAAGAACATATCTATTTTGTTAGCATCCATAACGAAATCTCCTATCAAAAATCAACGAATACGTTGACTCGCAAAACTATTTAATGCATGGCAACAAAGATTTGTACAACCAGAATCACCGACTTACACCTGCACCATTTCCCTTACTAGCGTGGCAATTAAATTTGCCGTCGTTTTGTTCGTTTAGAAAACAATGCAGATCTTTATTCGCCATTTTCATTTCCTTAAATTGCACAAACAAGTGAATTACGACCTTCGCTCGCAACAATAATCGGTACGCATTGTGCTCCCATCTGTTTATTTATAGATGAACCTTTTACAAAAACTTCCTTAACAGTTATAATAAATAACATTTTACCCAATTAAAATGATAATTATATTTATATACCCAATTTTAATTATGTCAACATTTAATGTATCACTTTATACTGATAAAATATGGAGAAGTACCAGCACGAATTTATATGCAATGTAAAAAAGTATTGCGCGCAAAAGGGGCTTTCACAAGCAGCGCTCGCAGAGTTATGCGATGTATTCACCGGTACAATCGGCACATTGAGTGCGGGCTTGCAAAGCCGTCATTTGATCTGCTCATTGCCAGGGGACAGGCACTTGGCGTACATCCGGCACTGCTCTTATCGGGAAATCCGTTGAATGCTGACAGAAGCAAAGAAGCTGCTGAGCACGCACTGTTGTTCGATCTTTACAATCAGCTTACTGAACATTTCCACGGTACCGTTGTCCCACTATAAAGCGCAGAGTACAGTGCGACAGCGATACCATTCTCGCACGCTTTCACAGCGCATACATCGGTGTTAGATTGTTTGCACCGGATAATCATTGTTTCGCAAAATCATTGCATAGTCCAAGAAGTATGTGCACCCACTTTTTAGAAAAAAAATTATTAGGAGTAGCGTAAAATATATACACTTTAAAGATTCGTATATATGTGCAGAAAAATGAAAAGGGCAATTAGCAGAGTGACCGCATCTCTGTGCTCTACTACATAACGACTGCAGACAGCATACTCGGCAATACAACCTGCGAGTACGACATATGTACACTCTTGTCGCTGTGATCAGCATTTTCCGAAACACGCTGTATTACATAAATCGATCAATTAGCAAAAAAGTAAAAAAAACAAAAAGGGAGAATTGTCTATGTCCATATAAAATCACAAAAGCAAAAAGACAGAATACTTAAAATTATTGCAGAAGAAATAGAAAATATCCCATTGCAAACTTTATTGCTCGATTATAATGGTACTATTCTAACATATGGCAGAAATTTCTTTTTAAAATAAAAAAAGAGGCAAAGCACCCATCTTTGCTAAAAGCTACTTAGGTGGAGCCTCTTTTTCCAGCAGGAACCCTGCTGATGATTATATTTTATATCCAAGTGAACTAAAAAGTCAAGTGCTTTACAGTATCGTTTTTTAAGGACATTCAATTTGACACGTTGCAGAGAGGGCAAGCCAGAGGAAACAAAACAGGTAACAAACGGTCTTAAAATCACGGGAAATCTGCCGAGTTTCAAGCTGTGCAGCCTCTTTTTACCGATTTTTTATTTGCATGGGATATCTGGACTGAAATAGTTTTATTTCTATACAATGCAATCAATTACAGAGGGCTAACAGTAATAATAGAAATTCTCATTTGGGATTCTGACTTGGGAGAAAATCTAAAAAGCCTCTTCTGCTGATATAATCCCAACCTTTATCCTTGATTTTCTGAATGTCATCAACACTTTCAAACCCCAGTTTTTAGATATATACAACCAAGCCGTATATTTTTGCCATACTCGTCTTCAATAATCTTTTTATATTGCACCAATTGACTGTCATGTTCTGAAGCGTTTACTTTTATCTTTGGTATTATCATACATACCATAAAAATTTGATATAAGTTAAAATTTAATGGTATGTGCTTCCATTTTCAACCTATTACAAGACTGGATGATGCTGTCATCTTTCTATAGTTCATAAGGCAACGGTGGCTTTTGCACAGTGGAACAGAAAGCAAGCCATACCCTCACATCACCACTTGCATTTTATGCATCCACCTACCTGACCATCGGTATATGTGCTGACCAAAGTTCCGCAGCAGTCAGTACATAGCAGATAAGAATACATTAAGAAATAATATCATGAATGCCCACCTGTCTAAAATACCCTATTGCAATATAATTACTTTATATATTTATTTTTTACATCTGTTGCCAGTCGCTATCACTATATATTGTGTCTATTCTCATATACGAACCGTCAGATAATCGTGTCTGCACATCCACTATTTTTAAATTCATACCATTTTCTATATCTTCGAGTTTTATGTTCTTTATATAAACCGGTCTGAAAGCCGCATTTCTATAATATGATTTTTGCGTACTCAGTTCTGGTTCATTTAACTTATTTGCATCAGCGTAGTATGGCATTTCAGTAATTTCAAACGCAGGTTTCAATGCAACTTTTTTTACAAGCTCACCTGAACCGTTGTACACACCAACCGTCACTACATACTCATAACGGATGTTATACGCAACCCACCGTTGTGCGGTCAATCGTCCGCCATCATAGTAACCGAACAACGGTTTTTCGACACTGCCTGTCCACACATCATTTTCTCTATTCTCAAGTAGCACTCGCCATTCATCAAGCACAGTTTTCCACACAACGATCGTTTCCCTATTCGCAAAAACTTTTATACCCGGCGTAATAGTAAAATCAACTGTACGATACTGCATATTGAGCACATCTTTTGCCAAAGAGAAATCATATACTATGATTGAAATATTTTTATTTACATATGATTCAAGTTCACGAAAAATTTTATTCCACTTTTCAGTCTGCATTTTATAGTATGTAACCCGCGACTGAATACTCGTCGTATCAAAAGAACCTGACAGCATACTATGTATACTAGCCCCTGCTTCTGACCGTCTTGTCCCGCCTACTCGACTATAGAATGCAAGCGCTTCGATGTACCTATTAGAATTGTTTGCAGCGTCTCCTCGTGCAAGCAATGTAGTTGATTGAATTTCTGTATCATTGTCCTGAAGCAATTTTGCAAGTTCCGTATCAGAAAATTCAATACCGATATTTTCCATCAATTCTCTAGCAACAACTTTTACTACCTTTCCCGATTCTATATCTGCATAGGAACAGCGGGAAGAATATGCGGCTTTTATTTCATTTGTTGCACTTTCATTGATACGGAAATTACATTCATACACATTTCCTAACTTCCTAATCGTACCGACAGTTATATACTGCGCATTTGTCATTTTTCCAATTTCAACAATATGTTCTTCACTGTAAAACCCGCTTTCAGAGAGTTCCTGTTCCGCAAGGGCAAATACTTCATTCTTGCGGTCAACAACAGTCATACGCGAGTATGTTGCAAATAATCCCGTCAGATTACCCTGAAACGATTGCGGCATCCAATCATCTTCTGACCAACTGGAAATACGCGGCGCAAGAACAGCAATGACGAACCCTTCGCCTTTATACAGCGTCTTTTGTGCTTTCGATGCAGACGAAACAGAAGAAGGCATCACGTCTGTTTTTACAGTACTTGTACATGCTGTGAAGCCCGTCAACAAGAAGATTACTGCCGAACAAAGCGGGAAATATTTTTTCTTCATACAGATTTCTCCCTATAATATCATTCTGTCCAGTATAAAAATGAAGCGCGTATTTCTTGAACAAGCGCTTTGTATGCCCGCTGTTGAGCAACAATCGTATTTCGTGCACCAGTACGTGGAACTGTTTTACTGTATGAATAGAGGACATCGCCCTCCTTCTGTACCGTTATCTGCACTGACGGTGTATAAAATATCCCTGCTGCCAATTCTTGCTTGTTTTCTGCGACCAGTATATGACAACAATAGTGCGTCTCATATTGTACAACAGAAAATTGCAATTCTTCAAAGCGTTCGCTCACTGCTGCGCTGACCAAACCATCGCAATCAGCATGACAGATAAGCACTATAGAGCAGGCGGTGGCACGCCGTTGTATATCAGCAGGAAGCAGAGATATATTTTCAAGCACATTGTTATAGTACAGTGCACCGTGCGGATAAAGAGCATGCCCAAACATAATTATGTCTGCAAGATTATTACTTTGCGCATATTGATCAGCTTTGGAATATAAAATCACTGACAAAAAATCGTCACTTTGATTCTTTGCATTTGTATATAAGCCTAAAAAAGTCTCCACTTTTGTTTTCAGATATGGTTCATACATTTTCCATGCTTCTTTACGTTCAATATATGCACATACTGCATAACGCTGTGAACTCTCCTCATACCATGGATTTGTGTGCTGGATAGCAAACAATTTTGCAGTAGAAGTGATAACTATCTGACGTTGTAACTCACGCTCATTACTCGCAGTCACACCAGAAGTGTTTTTCGCGTTCTGTGTTGCCACTATCAGGGAGTTAACAGATTGTTGAAAATACCTGCCGATTCCTGCATCTGCCGAAACAAGTGCTTCTTCTTGAGACATACCCCATCCGATTGCACTGATGTACGCTTCACTGGAGTATACCGCCTCAAGTGTATCCGAAACAATCCATTTAGGCGGCTGAGATTTTTTTGCAGCCGCCATCGGAAAGAGTGTCACAAATAATACAAGAATGAATGCACCTGTATATCTTCTATACATTTTATATCCACACAAAACTAATTATAGAACAGAAATTCCATATTCAATACAATGAAAAAAATCTGTTTTTTATGAGCAATTCAATTATTTACCATATTAAGAATCTGCACATCTGCGGCATCCGTCACAGCAGCACTATTTGAAATGGCAAGCGTTTCTTTCAATTTGCTTTTAACCAAATTCTTAAGTTCTGCGGCTTCAGTTGTTGTCTCATCGATTCTTTCCATCGCTGCCTTAAGCTGTTTATCAAACAATGCTTCATCCATTGCCCATACAGAATAATATTCAAAATAGTCATCAACAACAGCCTTTCCGTTTATGACTTGCGTTTCTGTCCAGTAGCTTGCTATGCGCTCAAGTCCACTTAAACGCACTGTTACTAAAGAATCACGGTACATAGTAACGGTGTGCTCTACCGTTGATGGATCAGCTTTTTTTCCCTGTGCGGCAGAAGTGCCTTCCATTGTTGCCTCGACAGCTTTTCCGGCAACCTCTGTTTCAATATCAACAAGATCACTCCAAGTACGCACAAAGTCAAGATTATCGCCACGACCTGTCGTAACAAACACTTTTTTTCCGTCAAGTCCCGGCATAACTTTGGAAAGAACCTGCTGACTGTATTGTCCTTCGACTAAAAGTTCAACCCACATAGGAACAGCCTTGCCAAGCGTTGCGCCTTGATAATCAATAATAACGCGTTTACCGGTATTGACTTTTGCTGCAGTACCTTTGATATGAGAGCTTTTTACTGAAGTAGTTGTGCATCCCATTGCAAGGGTAAACAACAAAATAGCAGCAATACATCCGATTATCCGTTTCATAATTATGCCTCCTAAAATATATTTGTTACAAATGAATGTACCTATTAGCTCAACGGCAAGCCATCTGCATCGGTAAATTTATTTGTAAATAACAATGTAAATAAATCATACAATCCCCAAACAACTCCGACCGACCCCGCAGAAAGAAATGAAAAAACCAAAAGTAGTCCACCCGATTTTACTTTTCCAACATAAAACCGATGCAAACCAAATGCTCCGAACAAAATGAGGTTAAGCAAAATTGCTACTGACTTTTTCTTTGGCGATATCACCGGCTTTATTTCTGACTGTCCTGTTGCTCCGATAATCATAATTCTTTACCCCACTCTGATTATTCTATTTCCATTGCCAATGGAATGATTTTTTGCAAGAGATTGAACAATGCCTCCGTTGGTGCAGGTTTTTGCAGGTATGGTACAATGATTTTCATCCCATTGATTACGAATTCCTGCTTTTTTGCCCTGCACTCCATTGAGATAATCGTTTTAAGTGGAATAGACTTAGGCTTTTCCCAAACGGTACCCGCATAAAAATAGAACTTTTTGTTTGTAAGTAAAAACCCGGATTTTCCCTCGCAGTTTATATCATCGGCATAGAGCAACACTGCGTTTTCTCCCGCACAATCCTTTGCATACGTCGCGACGGCCATATGCACGACCGCAGGTTGAAGATCGGGAAGGATGACACGCGTAGCGAAATTCGTGTCACCGACAGAATGAACTGCTTCATAATAGAGTGTTTCTATTTCTTTCAATTTTTCTGCATTTGGATCTGTTTCAAATATTGTCTGCTTTTGTTGCGAAATATCCATTTCTGGAATCGCCTTGATTTCCCCCTCATAAATCAAGGCGGGATTTTGCTCTTTCAGTAGCCGTATAGCCTCTTCTCCAGTAAGCGGTTCAAACAATTCTGCAACGTCATCGGTACTTTGCTCCACCAGCGCACCTAATGCTTTGTAACATTCTGCAAGTTCGGCACGGTTCATAGCAAAATACTTTTTTATCAAATATACATTGTAAACATGTGCCGGTGTAACGGAGTTTTCAGAAGCCAGTTCTGTATACAAATATAAAATGTATGTATACATAAGTATGGCGTGTGCTCTGTCATCGTTTATTGCAGCAATACGGTTAAAAAAATCTTTCGGATTTTTACCCGCAAGTTCAGTATATGCGGCATCAATCTGGTCCTCTATGGAAAAGAGAGAAATATCCTCATCGTAAAATCGGGAAAGTGCCCCTGCTATCGCCTTTTTTCCGCTCCGCTCAAGGTTCATGTTATAAGAAACCATGAATATCAATGTTTTGAGCATATCCTGTCGATCGCTTTTTTCTTTTGCCGCTTGAGCGGCTTGTGCTTGTGCAATAGCATTGCTCTCAACTGCCTGTGCAACACCGTCTATAACGCTGTCCGCAAGAGCGGCCCCTATCTTTCCTTTAAAAATTTCAAATCCAAATCCCATATTTATTTCCCCCTTTCGTCGAGGTATGACTGATACAAAATATTCGGTACTGCTTCTATATCAGTTTCACTCGTTAGGTATGAGTCCCCGAACAGAAAGCCGTTCAGTCGAAAAACCATCTCCCCCATGAAGTTTGTAACATAGAATACGAGTTTTAGTGGTTTTCCGTTACGTTCTCCTTCGAATTCCACAAGTAAACCCATACCTTCCTCGGTGTAAGTCCATTTACCATTTTCAGTGATAGTGTCAAGAATTTTTCCAATGGTGGCGGTCTGTTCTACGGAAAAATAGTCATCTCGCACCGTGGAGATTATCTTGTTCTCAATCACCTTTTTCCCACATGATGTAGAGGATAAAATAACACCCGCGACAAGAAGTGCTATTTTCAATGATTTTTTCATAATAGCGCTCCTTGACATTATTTCCAGTTTAATTGTAGATGTACATCGATATCATATTCATCTTGCATAAAAATAGCAAAATCGGCAGTCAGTTTGTCTATTTCGTTTTGGCGGAGTTGACCTTCGGTACTTTTACACTCTACGTTCCTGTCTGCTAAATAACGTAACAAGGCATATAGTTGAATATATGTATTGAATGCTTTTGAATTTTTACCAAGTTCTGCAATGTCTGCAGCTTTTAACAGCCCATCTGCAATGTTTGTTATAATTTCCAACCAGTCCATATTATATGCTCCATTCTGCCAGAATATGTATTTTCTTTCCTCACAATTTCTCTCTCATACTCTCACTGCAGCCATCACACGTTTGGTATCGGTAGACATCATCACTTTTTGTCTTGCTTCTGATTCTGAATTTGCCGTAACCTGCGTAGTGGTTACGTTGCCATTTTTCTTTTCATACTTTACTCGCCATACTGCCATCTGTTTTTCCTCCTCGGAATAAATTTTGTATAAGCCATACTATACGTGTTTTATTGAGCGTACACGTAATATATGGCGCTAACAGACAGTATTGTACGCTATATATTACGTTTTGTCAAATGGAAAAACGCCATTTCTGGCTATACTGATACAGTATGGGATTTGCGGAGAACGTAAAGGCGGAGCTTGATTTTCAGGATATTCAGATTAAAGAGCTTTCAAGTAAAACGGGAATCAGCAAAAATACTTTGGACAAATATCTGTTCGGCAAAAAGGTACAGCCCGGTGTTGAAAATGCCGTCAAAATTGCGCAGGCGCTGGGCGTTTCAGTTGAATATTTAACGTTGGGCGATTCTGAAAAAGGTGACCATCGTTTTCTGCTGCCATCAGAATACAAGAATATTGTTGACCAGTACCGCAGGCTGAACGGATTCAACCGTAAAACCGTGGACGATGTGCTCCATTCGCTTGCGTCACGGCAGGTACCGTAAAAAAAGCGGCACAACAGAAAATCGCTGAACTTCAAGGTAGTACACTTCGATACACCGAAAACACATTTCACTATTCGCCGTGCCTATAAAATGGTGCCCTCCCCACACAAAAACGTACTGCATATTTTAAAATTCACAGTCACACATCAAAAAAACGTGGTCTGTTTTTTTAAAACACAGTCAGAATTTTTCTTAAACGCAGTCCATTTTTTGTGCACATAGGCGTGTTGCACTCAATACAGGGAGAGTACAGGCAGACAGAACGCGCAAGCAAGCGGTAATTGCACATGAAAGACGCACACAGCACATGCCGTATGCAAACCGCACGCCGCTGCACCGATAACCCGCACGGCAAGCGGTAAACACTGTATATAACGGATAGCCCGCGCGGACATAAAAAATGCGCGTGCGTCCATTGTTATGGAACGCAAACGCGCATACAAATTGTTCTTTTTGGAAAAATGCCTGCGCTGTGCGTTTAACAGGCTGGAAAATCTGCAACGCACGGCAGTGCATACGGATAAAAACTTGCAATCAAAAACGCCGCGCTACTGTAGCGGCGTTTCCAAACGTTCCGTGAACCGCATAGTACGAGTTGCCGCACGACGGTTCATCTTCAAAAAAATAATTTACAAAACAGCCCGCAACGGGCACGCTATAAAATACCTGGGAATACGCCGTACACGCACAGCGGTTTTTCAAAAAATACTATTCGGAATGTGCCTTACGCACTATACAATGCGGTAAGACGTGTCTATAAGCGCCCGTTTTATTTCGATGCTCGGATTAAACAGGACGCGTGCTTTTATAATGTCAGCAGTGCTGACGTCAGTTGCCTTTATCTGACCGCGCGAACAGACTGATAAGCGGAGCCGCCCAAAATTGTCGAGCGCAATGATAAATCCATTCTGGAGATACCACGGAAGCTGTTCTGAAAACGCTTTCAGCACCGCATATACATCTGCTTTGTTCAAAGTGCAGGCATTACTCAACACTTCTGCAAGGCTGTCGAGTGTCAACTCCCCAGCATATGACGGAATCAGATAAAATTTTTCTTCTTCCCGATGAAAAGGGATTAGCTTTTTTTCGAATTTTCAAATTCATGTGTTTCTCCAGCGGGCTGCACCAAAGAAACATCGTGTCTGTCCTCCATGCAGACCCGCCTTTTTTTTAATTACCGTTCCGACCTAGCAACTGCGTAGGGAGCGAAATCGGTTTCCAGCCTGTTGTTTTTAATATACTCAATCCCTTGGCCAAAAGGCAAATTTATATGCAATTTTTTGCATACTGCACACTGGAAGCAGGCAATAATTATCATGCTCATCTAAAGCGTGGCGCCCGTACAGAGGTCAGGTGGCGGGGCGGACTGATGTACGGGCGCACGGTGCGCGCATGTTTATGCCGTTGCAATATCGTCAATAAGCGCGCGCAAATCATTTCTGTAACGCTTCAGACGCTCTACATAGTCAGAATTATTATTGTTGTTGCGAATCAAAGCATTCCGTATGTCATCGATTTCTTTTGTTTTTGCATCGAAGACTTCCTGCTTGCAAGCCTCATATTGCTTCTGAATTTCTGTGATGATATCAGATGCTATCTGTGAAAACTGATTAAATGTCTGTTCTTTTGCTGATTGAATTTCCTTTATCTGTTTTTCTTCTTGTACTTTTGTGCCAACCGTAATCAGAACGGCTACTACAGATAAAGCAGGCCCTAAAACAGTAGCTACCTTACCGATTTGTGACGCAATATGTACCGCTTGCCACGGCTTAAAAGAAGCTCCAAAAAAGTGACCGACTTTTAAAACAATGCCATGCAGTGAAGAGCCAGAAACCATGCTTGCTTTTGCCAGTTTGTCAGCTCCGCCTACCATATGCAGCACGTGATTTCCACCTTGAGATACGAGTTCTGACACGTGGTTATAATGGGCAACAAATTGAGAGAAATCTCTGATAACAGGCATATCAACGGCGGTACCCTCATTATCAATCTGCTCCATAACAAAAGCGGCTATATCGGATTGCACAATATCTCCGATATCGGTAATCATGTGCTCCTGAATGTCTTCTATATGCTGCTGGATCTCTTCAATTTTTTTCTCTGAAAGCATCTGTATTTCTTTATTGACAGCATCACATGCTGTTTCTTCAATCCGTTCACTGCCGATTTTTGCAATGAGCGCGTTCGCCTTTGCCATAATGGCATTTCGCAACTGCATGCCTGCATCATCCATGTAAAATTGCAATTCTTTTTTATATCTTCTGACGACTGACTCAGCTTGACGGAGTACTGCAAGCATATTTTTATCAAGTTCAGTGCTTGTGTTTGCAATTTCTTCATCAACAGCACTTATCATCATACGGCACGGTGTATCAAGTTTCGCAAACAGTTTCTTTCTGCTAATGTAATCATTCAGTCCAACAATAAATGCATTGAAATGGCTGTACGCTATCAATTCCGGTTCGGAATCTTCTACCCCTTCTATATAGTCATGCGCGTCAATAAAAGAAACCGGAAAGTCGGCAAAGTCACCGCCTGCTTTACTCAAGGTCTCTGCCAATGTCTCTGTGTAGTTTTTTACTAATTGGTCGAACTCACCATTTTCTTGTGACATTTTATTAACGACAATATAGATTTTAGATTGGTATGCCTGTTTGTACGCCAATGCAACAAAGTTTTTCATCAATAAATCATCAAACAGCGAACTTGTAATACAGAATACCAACAAATCTGATTCTTTTATTTTTTGCAAAGAGAGCGTGTCGTGCGTTTCTTTTTTGCCGGCATATAATCCCGGCGTATCCGTCAGTAACACGCCTTCCCATGCGTAATCCGCCGGCACATCTGTTTCAACATTGTTACTGATTTTAATATGTCTATTACCGGTCAATGCAGAGACAATGGTTGATTTACCGGAATTATGCTGCCCTACAAATGCAATCTTTAATTTGCTTTCATCTACATAATCGGCAAGGCGCTGCTCAAGTTCGTTCGCAGCAGCTTTGTTCTGTGCAGAAATGATGCCCACAACAGCCTTTTGTATATCATCTTTCCGTACCGCAAACTGGTGAAACTGCAATTCTTCGTTCATATATCCTCCAAAACAACATCTTCCTGCAAAATGCGCGACAGCTTTTTTGTGTTCACTTTTTTCAGTAAATCAGTCTTTATGATTAATTCTTTTGCAAAGTCATGCACAACAACAACTCTGTTCAACAGAGAGTCGTTATGGACAGAAAAAGCATCTTTTCCGATTGCAAAATTCAAAACACGCAGCGCATATACTTTATTCAACGCTGCCTCGTATTTATCTGCTACATCATGTACTGGTTGTAATGTTAAAATTATTGCATGTAATTTCTCTGTTATTGTTTTAAATAGTGTTTCTATTAAAGATTCAGTTTTATGGGCAGTCTTTTTAAAATCGGCAGTAATTTTCCCAACAGTCTCATTTCTGTTGGTTTCAAACGATTCTACCAAAGCTGTGTACAATGCATCCTGCGCTTCTTTTATTTTTTTCTCTTTTGACTTGAATACATTGGCAAAGAGCGTTCCCACAACCCCTATACCCAAAAGAACCCAGCCTACCGGATTGCTTGCGTTTATAAAAAGAATAATACTACTACCGACAACATTTAGCAGTCCACTACCAATCTGTATAAATCCTTTTGTATCAAACGTGTTTTTCGCATTAAAATTTATTGCACAATTCTCAAATGCGAATGTTATATTTTCAGAAAATGTCTGAATGATATTTTCTACTGCATTCTTATACAATTCAATTTCCTGCTTCACCCGTTTGTTTATCCTAGATTCAAATCTGCTTTCCGCAAGAAATTGTTCCCATTGTGAATTTAACTCAGTGCGTTTTGTGGTATAGTGCGCATTGGCAAAACTGCGTATTTCCTCTTGTATAAAAGAATTAAAAATACTTTCAATTCCTTCTTTTAAGCTTGCGGCTGTCGTTTTTCCTGCTTTTTTAATTTTTTCTATTGCAACTTTTCCGTGCTCCTCTAAAGATGTTTTCATGGCGTTCAGTTCGTTGAGCCGCGCTGCACATACGTGTTTATATGTTCCGAGAGAATAAATGGTCCCATTGAGCATAGTTTGCGAGCGTTTAATTTTTCCATTATCAAGAATCTGAACTCTGAGTGTATCTAAAAAGTGCTGTAGTCGGGAACCATGGTAGAATTTTTGTTTACGTTCTACATCGGTTTCGTTGATAGCTAACTGGGCAGCCAGCAGCTGAACTGGATAAATATCAAAATAGGTATTGTTATAATATTTTTCAGCATATTCTTTGATTCGTGTCAGATGCCCTTCAATCGAATCAGTATCTTTCCGCTCATACCAATACAGCGGGTTCTCAAGAAATTTCTTTTTATGAATAGGATTGTCTAAGTTTTCTTTTTTATTCAAAAGGATAACTATCGGTTTATTTTGATTTTTCAGCTCTTTTAAAAATGCAAATTCGGTTTCCTGAATGCTGTCGCTGGTAACAACATAGCAAATCAAGTCGCTTTCTTCTACAATGCTCCTGGCTATTTCTGTGTCCGATTTGCCACCGGGCGCACCAATGCCCGGCGTGTCTATAATTCGTATGCCGTTCCATTTGTATATTCGATTAAATCTTGTTGTTCGCTCTTTGCCGATGCCGATAAATTCTTTATTGATGCCGCCAAGAATGATAGAGTGGAGCGTACTTTTTCCTGCTTTTGTTCTACCCATAAAAGAAATTGTGTAATACTTTGCCGCTATTTCTTTTTCTTTCAAAGAAACAGCGACTGTTTGTTTTGTTTCATGTACAAATTCCAGTATTTGTTTTTTTATACCGTCAAGAAATTGTTCAACGTTTTCAGTTTCATCATCATGGGTGCGTTTCAACAGCTGTGCCGTTCTTTTTACTGTGCGCGTTGCTGCATCTAAATCTCGCAAAAAAACATCCATGGCATCATTCATTTTCTCCAGCGCGTCTCTTGCATAGGTAATATCTTCACGTGATATGTGCCGCATTGCCTTTATCGCATCGCTGTAATCTGTTCCAGACAGCAGACAGTTTACATACCGCTGTTTAAAGAGCTCTTTGATAGTACCCGGTGCAATTTTGGAC
>JAFUFE010000152.1 GCA_017470085.1 Treponema sp. | reverse complement strand
AGTTAGCAATAGGATTTAGATGCGTGTAATTTTTCCAATTTTCATCCGAACGACTCCATTTATGGTCTCCGTCACATTCTAAAGTAAGAATCTTATTGTTCCCGAAGAGAGATTTAAAAATACTTACAAGTGTTGATTTTCCGCTGCCGGAATCGCCGCTTATTCCTATGATGAACGAAGTGTTCTGTCGCTTGTATAAACTATTGCTCTTTAGGGCAGTACAGTAAATGTAGTAGACGACATACGCATGAACTGCAAAAAGTATAGTAAAACAGATATTTTTTAATTCTTGGCTTTTAATTTTTATACAATCAAGATTTTTCCCACAAAATGATAAATCTATCAGATGCGTGTCATGGGAAAAAACAAAGTATAAAATATACATCACATTTAAAAGTGAAAAAATAAGCAAGTTGATATTTCTGTTTGAACGTATATCGATGTAGAACATAACAAAAAAAGGCAAAACCCACAAATACCATCCCGGCATAGGAGGAACAAGAATCAAGAATACTGAGAAAAGGATTGCCGAAAATCCAAAGAAAAGTTCCTTATTCATTCGGGCAACAATAATCATTCGTAAATATATAAGCAGTACTGCAAGAATCGGAATGTAAATTTTAAGTAAAGCAAAGTCCAGCGCTATCTGCGTAAGAACGGATTGTTCCTGATTGAAAAGAACATTTTTGACAAATCCTTCACTCCAAAACGGTGCAACTACAATTACCGCAACAAAAATAGGAATAAAAAATTCATATAAAAATGCCTTTCTCCAATCGGTACGTTTTGCTTTAAAAATAAACAGTAGTGGAATAATTGCAATAATGTGGAATTTTGTACACAAAGCAGCAGAAATGAACAATGAAGAAATGATGTCATGGTACTTGACCTGAGAAAGAAGATAATAAATAGCGCCGGTCAGTAAGGCTGTTGGAATAATATCCAGTTGCCCATGCATATAGCTTGCGTAGAGCAAAATAGGAGAACAAAAGTATATTGCTGTAATCTGACGTTTTTTGTGAGGAAATAATTTGGAAAGAAAAACAAAACACAGAATATCAAATGCAAAAATCGGTAGTTTAAAAAACGCATTTGTAAGAAAAATGTTTTTGCCGAAAAAGTGAATAAAGAATCCACCGATTGATTCAATAAAAAGCATGAGCGGCGGATAGGGAAACATTTGTGTTTGGATAAAATGCTCATACGGATTCCTGCCGTTTTTAATCCATTCCTGTACAAACGGAATAAAAAGGGTGTCCTGATAATCCGAAGAGAAAAGCCCCGCAAGAACAAATTTTACAACGAGTATAAATCCAAAAGCAAGAATGAATTTATATTTTTTTGTGCAATCGACAACGTTCACGATTTATGCTCCCAAAAACCTTTTGTCAGCAACAAAGTGTGCCCAATATTTTATGGTCGCCTGATATTCTTCGTAATCTTTTGGAGTACCCCAACAGATATAACGCTCAATTTCAAACACACGGGCTTTTAATCCGAAGTCCAAAATATATTTTACAACTTGGTCTACATAAAATTCATCGTTTATACGGTCATTTTCAGCTATCATCTTTTCTGCTGCAGAAACAAAATCTGAACCGTGCTTAAACCAGAATGTAGCTACTACCGCATGGTCTTCCAAAGGATTCTCCGATAGAGCCTTTTTGATTGAAGTCCCAATTATATTGTTTTCTGAGTCAACACGCATCCAGCCGTAAGCATTTGGCTTTTTAAGAACTGCTTCATTATGGCGGTATGTAAAAACAAGACAGTCGGCTTTTTGTTTTTCTTCTTCAAATTTTGCCTCATCAAACACCATGCCGTTATCGCAACCAGCAATCAAAAGTTCTTTATTATTATTGATTTTATCTTTTGCAAGAAGACAGGTGCAGGCTTGCCCTTCGGTCAATTTTTCAACCGTTATGAACGAAGCAGCTGGAAAATGCCTCTTAATGGCATCTTCAACTCCATTGGTTTTATGGAATGTGCGGTCTATAAAAATTACGTTCGAACCGTCTTTATCAACACCCGGTAAATCGCTTACTGCGCAAATAACCATAGGCAGTTCTTTCCCACTTTTTCGGTCGATGGTTGGAATTGCCGGTTTTGAGATTTTATATCCTTCGTCAGAAAATCGTTTTCCAGCACCTGCCATCGGTATAATTATGTTCATTCCTCCGCTCCCCGATTGTTCCATGTGCGTACACACTCCGTCCAAAAAAGATATTCCTGCATATCTTCCGGAGTGCCCCATTGGCAGAATTGTTCAACATGTGCTGGAATCCAGACTTTTAATCCGTCTTTTACCATAAAATTATACGGAAGACTGGCATAATACTCGCCGTTTATCATTTCGTTCGAATCCACAAGTTTCTGACAATATTTTTTAAGCAATGCGCCTGTCTTAAAATAATAAACACCGGGAGAATGACGCGTTTTTGTCTTGTCTTCAGTCCATGAGAATTTTTCCCGGACTTCTATGAGATTTTCTTTGTTATCAATTTTGCACGAAGCATACAGGTTTTTCTTTGGTAAAAGATGTGGGTGAAACCCTGTATAACATGGAATCGCGCCGTCGCAAGCACGGTCTGCGACGTCTCTTTTAAACTCTTGCCAATCCCACGTCATATAAAAATCGCAGTAATTGATGATTGCGTTGGCGTTGTCGTCAATGTGTGGAGCAGCACGAAGGATATCAAAAACCGGGCCTTTTTTTACCCATTCAGCAATCGCGAAAATCCGTGCGCTTGGTGCAATTTTTTTAAGACGTTCTTCCATATCTGGAATGGAATTCAAATGTTCTTCGCGGCAGATAAAAAGAATATTCTTTTCATCTGGATACATTCCATCTACAATCCATTGAACTATAGGCTTTCCCTGCACCAGAATAAAAGGTTTTAACTCTTTGTAACCAGCCGCTACAAAACGCGAGCCATATCCTGTTATCGGAATTATTATTTGCATTTTTTTACTTTATCTCCTTCTTTTATTTCATGTTCTGCCGATATTTTTCAGCATCCCAATTCAATAGGAAATTTTGTTCGTCGTCACTTAAAGTAAGAATTCCCTGATTTTTATTTGCACGTGCAACCTGCGCACTGAACGCAAGAACACTTTCAATCTCTTTCGCTTTTTTTACACTGTCAGCAAGTATGTATACGTTGTTTTTAAAAGTAAGAATAACAGGATTCCCGTGCAGGGAAAGATGATGTGTAAAATCAAAAGCTGAAAAATCATCCGACAGAGAAAGCACATGCTTTCCACAATAAACAAGACAATCTGGACAGAACTGATAATTCCAAAGGTGAGCACCGAACTTTTCAATTCCTTTTAAAATATCAGCATTTTGGGAAAGATAAACGATTTTATCTTTTAGTTGTGGAATTGTTCGTGTTATATCATATATTGTGGTCGCATTATGATAGCGGCTCATATCAATGTGCAGTTTTTCTGCTATTAATCTAAGAATTTTTTCTGTCTTTCTTATTACTTCTCTAGCAGATTTGTCACTTACAACAAGACCGTGATTTTTAAGAAAAACCATGTCTGGATTTTTACCAAACGCTTTGAATGCTTTGAAATAGTGAGCCGCGAGTTTTATTCCAGGTGTTGCATAATCAACAAAAAGTGCATTTGGGAACAGCGTTTTAAGAGTTTCCCAACCTACGTCTGTGGTAGTAAGAATATTCACCAAGGTCGGGTGAGTGTGAAGTGTGTATTTTTGGGTGATTGAATGAAGGAATACCTCAATCGATGGTTTTAATAATT
>JAFUFE010000151.1 GCA_017470085.1 Treponema sp. | reverse complement strand
TGAACAGGCGCGTGAATACGCCCGGCGGTATGATGTGCCGGGGGAAAGCTATGAATATCAGCGCGCGCTGAAAATTGAACCAGACAATGCGGTTGCACGGAAATCGTTTGCGGATATTTTAGTGCAAAATGGATTTCACGAATCATATCTTGAACAACTGCGGTTTCTGCGGGACACTGTACCTGCGCAGGAAAATACCGCTTCCCGCACGTACGCCGATATACAGCGCGATGACATCATAGAGGGATACGATTCTCTTTTGGAAGGAGCGCTTGCACGGCGGTGGAATGTCGAGCCGTTTTATTTTGACAAGGTGCGCTGGAACGTGGGGCTGTATACAGTATCCGTGCCCTTGCAGCTGGTGCACGCCGATTTGAACGAAATCACTGCGCGCATGGCAGCTGATCTGTTTTCTGGCATTGCGGTTACGGCAGTTTCAGCGGAAACAAAGGCTGTCACCGGATTCGGTGCTGCATTCCACGCTGCCCGGACAGCTGGTTTAGATTATTTTGTGCTGCTGTCGGTGGATGAAGGATTGCGTGACATACAGCTGACGGCGACGCTGTACGCAGGACGGACCGGCATTGAGGTGGAGCGCATGTCGTTTTATGCCGTTGGGGTGAATCGTTATGCACAGGTGCTCCGTCGCTTTCGCGCGTATCTGCTTGACCAGCTCGCCGTGCGGGGAAAGATTGTTGGCCGCAGGGGAACTGATGTACTCGTCGATGTCGGACGTGCCAAGCTGGTTGCAGACGGTGCCACGTTTGCCGTTGTCCGTAAGGGGGGGGTAACTGTGGCAGATGACGGGCACGGCGTCGCCTATCGCGAGGGGGACGTTCTCGGTACTGTGGTGATCGATGAAACGGGTGAAGAGATTTCCCAGGGAACGCTTTCTCCGAACGGTTTTTACGACCGGGTGAACGTGGGCGACGAGGTGGTGTTAGTAAGCATGCCTGAACGTGAGCGCACAGAGGAGCTAGCTTCCGTTGTGGCGACCGCTCCTCAGGCGACTGCAACAGGTACGGCGCTGACGGAATCCCGTTCGCCGGTTATTAGTGCAGCGGATATCCGCCCGCACCGCGTCCCTGTTTACGTTGAACTGATCCGTGGCATCTATTAACGGTCAGGGAAGCGCGATGTAGCCGAGCGATGAATCAATCCACTGCTTTGAGAGCGCTGGGTACTGATCGCGGGTGGCCAAAAAGCAGCGGATGGCGTTCCGATAGTTGCCAGTAAAGTAATACGATTGTCCAAGGTAAAACATACCCCGCGTGATGACCGGCGCCGCAAGGTTGGTACCGGTGAGCGTTTCCAACTGGGTAACGGCGGCGGCATAGTCCTGTTGGGCAAAGGTTTTCCGGAGTGTGTCAAAGAGCAGGTAGTCATCCCCACCGTCAGGAGAAAAATAGTCTACTTCAAAGATATACGGCGTGAGTGGCGGCGCTGGTTCCGGCGGACTGTGCGGAAGCAGGTCTATCGCTGCGGCACGGGACTGCGCCGAAACCGTCGGCTGTTGATTCATGTTTTCGATAATGTCTAGTGCGGGCAGCGGCATCTCTCGTAGTGTGCCAGCGGGGTACAGCTTTTCTTGTTTTTGAGTGCTTGTATCTGCCGCTGCCCCGCCGCGTGCAATGGTCAGGGCAGTCCCCCGTACCGTCGTGTTTATAGCGGGGAGCAGTATTTCGTAGCGGCCGTTGCGCGTTGTCGCTATGACGGCGTAGTAATACGTACGGTAATCGGTGACAGTGTCAGTCCAT
>JAFUFE010000150.1 GCA_017470085.1 Treponema sp. | reverse complement strand
TTCCGCAAAGTCAAGCAGGTAGCGGATGTTTGCACCGCGCCACGTGTATATCGTTTGATCTGGATCGCCCACAACAAACAAATTGCTGTGAACGCCGCACAGCGCTTCCATAAGCTGATACTGAATCATATCGATATCTTGAAATTCATCTATCATGATATACGTCAAACGATTTTGCCATTTCTGTTGGATTACCGTGTTCTGCTCAAAGATGTACAATACAAATTTCAATAAATCGTTGTAGTCGAGTGCAAAACATTTCTTCTCTTGATAAAGATAGCCGTAAAAAATAATATCTGGCACCGTTTCTGCCGCCATATATTTTTGGTGAACCGCTTCGAGCGACAACGAAATCATGTCAAGATAGTAATCAGGCTTTTTGAACAGTTTGTACATTTCTATCATGTCGCGCGCATTGCCGAACGTCATGTTCCGCAACGTTAAACCGCGTTCGTCATAAATTGTTTGCAGCATTGTATTGATGTCTGCGTTATCGAGTACTAAAAAATTTTTGGGATAGCCCACCGCGTGCGAATCTTCCTGCAACACCGTTACACAAAAACTGTGGAACGTACAGATATGACCGGTATCATTATCACCGGTCAGCCGTTTGATACGCGCGCGCATTTCTGCGGCTGCTCTATTCGTAAAGGTGACGCATAAAATGTTTTCCGGAAGAATGCCGATTTCCTGAACAAGATACGCAAAGCGATACACCAGCGCGCGGGTTTTGCCGGAACCAGCGCCTGCAATGACACGGACAAATCCTTCAGTCGCGGTTACAGCAGCGCGCTGGGCGTCACTCAAAGGAAACGCATCTGCAGTGTCCGACACAATCATTCAGTACGCTTAAACTCAACATAGAGCGGATCGCTTGGCGAATAGGTATCTTCATCCCAGAGCGTACTGGTAATCATCAAGTCGGCGCTGTAGCGATTACACGCAATCGGCACATTATGAACGCGGCACTGGCGCAGCAACATCTGAATGTCGGCTTCGTGCGGCTGTGGATTCAGGTCGTCTATCAAAAAGACGGCAAGATCAATCTGCTTTTGCACTACCATCGCTGCAATTTCCGCATCGCCACCGAGCGGGCCTGAATGCATGCGCGTTATATTGCCTGCAATACCCTTCTTCTCAAAAGCTTTCTGTATAAGCCCCCCCGTCGTCCCAGTACAAAAAAGCCGCTGCCGCGAGAGCAATTCCGCATTATAGACCGCCCACTCCACCATATCAGCCTTACGGCGGTCATGCGCTACAAGCGCAATCGTTAGTTGTTTTTTCATATGTACATCCCCTCTCGCCCAATCAGCGTTTTTTGATGCTCAGTCCCGCTTCCATTTGAGCGGCAAAAGCAGTTACTTCGTCCGTTTTGTTCTGTCCCTTTACTTCCAGACTCAACAGATAGACAGAGTCCGCTTTTTCCCGCGTTTCATAAGTGATGCCGGACGGATAAATAATTTTGTCAACATAGGTGTACTGCTTTTGAACATACGGTTCGGCATTGTACGGTGTTTCACGGTTTATTTTCTGCTGCCAGTTTTGCATAGTCTGCTTGAGCGCTGATGACTCCGGTTTTTTGATATCGACAACGCATACATAATGATAGTTTTCCGAATACGCTGGAGAATAGACACAGGTAACGGAATTATCCATGATGACAGCCCCATCAGCAAGCTCAAATCCTGTTCCCATGCAAAAGCACGTCTCATCATCGAGCGCAAATATATCCGTCGGAACGTCTAACGAAAACTTCTGTGTAGAAAAAATGGTGTGCGTCTTGTCAGTGGTAAATGAGACGGCTTTAAGATAGTCAGGGCGTGTACCGCGCAACGACTCCGGCAATGCCAAAAACTCAAGCCACTGGGCATACGTGCCGTTATACGTTGGAATAGCAAAATCAGCGATAAACGCTAAATCCAGTGCCCCGGAATTCAAAATCGTTCCGGTGCTGTCTATGTCAAGCATCAAATACAGACCGTCTGGTAACGGCAGTACATATGAAATGAGCATTTGGTCAACAAACTGTAAGTTCCAATAGTTGACCAGCCATGTTCTCCCGAAATAGTCGACATATGATTCTGAACGACACGGCTCCCCCAGCGAGGTGATGGCGATGCGCTCGCCGGTAACATTACGCGTAAAATGCACCGCCTCAAACATATAGTCCATGTACTGCTTCGCATTCGACACGAATTCGGCGAGCGGCACAGTAGTAGGTTTTTCGATGGTTGCAAAATAGCGGTTCATCATCACGCCGAAAGAAACGTTTCCGTTTCCGTCGATTGGGTGATCCTTTTTCTCCGACGGCCGCGCAAATCCCCATTTCCCTGATTTATCCACATACATCGTATACGGAAACGTTGCAAGCGTATAGTCGATGAGCATTTCCGCCTTGCCATTCGTAACGGCAAAACCGTTTTTCCCGGTCGGCGCGTAGTCTTTTTTGATATCGTTTACTACGCCGGCAACAAACGCGTCAAACTCAGCCGTCACCTTCTGCTGCACTGATTTGAGCGGCATCGGCAGCTTGAGTTCAGATTCAAAAACACGATAGAATTTATCAGACAAAATATTCGGCAGCGAATAATAGAACGGAAATCGGGTACGCCCCGTATGATTGGGGGTGGAAGCAATTTCTGAAAACGGCAACGCGTAATTTAAATTTTCGTTTTCACTTTTCATCGTTACAATGCCGATCACGAGACCATCCGCAGTGATCAGCGGACCGCCAGAGTTTCCCGGACTTGCCGCCGCAGAAAAGCGCAACCATTGCCATTCGCCATTCTGTTCTTCGTGTGTTTGACTGGTAAACACACCATTACGAATAACGATACCGTCGCCGAGTGCGTTACCGACGGAGAACACTTGGGAATTCAACGGCGCCATGTCTCCTGCAGAGAGTCCCGCCTGCGCCTCTTTTTTATAGCCATTAACAGTGAAAGAAATAAAATCACGGTTAGTTGAAAAATGCGTAACATCGGAAACCTTGTATGTTTTTCCGTGGCGGTCACGGATATAGTAATCCGAGTACATTGTCCGCTGATACAGCGTAAACACATGTGCCGCAGAATAGAACTGCCCGTCGTCCATCAAAAATGCCGTACCGATTGGCAGATATGCGTCATTGCGGATTGAGAACGGGATGCGCTCAAGCGGCAGTGAACGCTCATAGGAAACTGCGTCTTCTGTCGGTTTTTCCACCACGACTTCAAACGTTGACGCAAGCACCTTGTCAAGTACAGTGGGCGAAAGAATCGTCTGTGCCCACAACGAAACAGACAAAAAAAAGCCCGCAAGGATAATGCCGTATTTTTTCATGATTACCTCCCTATTATTTCCCCGGCAACAACGGCGCTTTCAGGAAACAAAACGGTCTGTTCGCCTGAAACTCGTTGTGCGATACATCGCCGACAAAAAGTGCCTATAAGGTGCACAACGCGCGTACCGCAGGTCAATAAGAAATTACTCTGTCGTTTTCAGTGCGATGCCCCGGTGTACCACAAACCACCGGCTACACCACCTGAAACTGTATATATATAATGCCGTACCGACGGTCTGTGTTACAGCCCGCCGTGATACGGAGCCCCCGCGCAGACGAGGATAAACACGTTTACGGAATGCACCGCAACATAGTTTCGAGCGAACGACGGCGCAGCTTCAAGCAAAGTGCAGCATAACTTGCAAAAATAGAAGTTAAAACGCACACGCTATGGTAATACGCATTTGAAATGTGTAAAACTAATAGTATCATCCAGCCGTTTCAGTGGCAAGAGTATTGTCTGTTATTTTATATACACTGTCTAGTGGTGGCAGTTTCCCCGTGCACGAGGCGTCCGTCGGATAACACGCGCTGTTCAGTCGTTCCGCAATCGACGTACAGATCTGAAATTAGAACTGTTACCGTACGTGCGGCGCCATGGCAAAAAGCGCGGCACATGCTGCCTGACATTCAGCTGCGTCCCGGCAGATTAATTCCACTGTATCGCGGGATGCCGTTTTTATAACAAGCGTGCGGTCACTTTGGCGTGCGTGCTCTTCCGGTGAAAGTGATAGGAATGGCACGGAAATAATATCCGTATACGGAAAAAATGTTCCCGCCACAATCACGCCATTTGCATATACGCCGTTTACCGTATGCTCAAAGAAACCACGCACGCCATTTTCCATACCGAGCACGGCGGCGGCGCATATAATCAGCTGTATCGGTAGTGCAAAGGAACAGCACCCAGACAGTGCAGCAAGCAGCGGCGCGCACACAAACACACCGTATGGGAGCAGCGATGTGCGTGCAGTCGCAAGAACGCACGTACCTGCCCGTGCAAGCAGGCGTCTTTTTCGAAACGGAATGATGGCGCCGAGCACACCGCACAGTGCGACGCCGAGGCCTGCCACCACCGCTGATCGGATACTCACCGCTGCCTCCACGACAGCCATACAGCGAGCGCCTGACGCGCAGAGTCAAAGGCAAGCGGCACAGCGGCAAGTTCTTCTGCCGTTTGAATGCGCACCGCAGACAGCGCACGCACTTCTGCCGTGTCTTTTTGCGCTGTCGCAATCAGATCGGCAATGGACTCAATTCCCGCAGGCAATCCGGCGCTAAAAAACAAATCACAGGTTTTATACCGAATACGTTTATAATCATAAGTATTCGGAAACGACGTCACAAACTCAACGTGCGAAAGAACGATGCCTGTCTCTTCCTGGCACTCCCGGCGCACCGCCTGTTCGGCACTTTCATCACCGTTAACAAATCCGCCGGGTAAAGCCAAAAAACCTTTCCGCGGTTCTTGAGCGCGCGTTTCAAACAGCACGTACTCTGACGCATCCGCCAGAATAACCGCAACGGCTGCGGCAACATTATTGTAAAGCGTAAAATCGCACGCGGGGCACTGCCACTTTACCACACCAATCGTTTGAATTTTTACATTCCCGCACCGCGGACAAAACGAAAACGCATTATCCGTCATGAAAATCCTCGTTCCGTCAATGCGTCCGCAAACGCTTCAGAACGACGGATTGTCTGTATGATGAGCGGGATGAACAGCGGCAGCATAATGCGCACCCGTGCAAATCCATTCTTTGTTTTTCCTAAACCGCCGCGCACAAGCTGTGTTTTTATGATTGCAGCAGCTTCATCTATGAGCAGTGGGATAAACCGAAAAATCATTTCGATGATAACGAGCGCATATTTCACCGGCACATGCATCAGGGTGAGCGGCGAAAGTAAAATAGACAATCCGTCTATCAGTTCGTATTCGGACGTCGTGCGGATAAATACCAGTATCGCTACCAGCGCAGACTCGGTATGCAAGAGCGTCCGCACACACAGCCACACTTTTGACGGCGTAACAAAAAAATACTTCCATGGCAGAATCACCGGTTCTCCGGGAACTGGCGAGGCAAAAATCATCTGGAAAACGCAAAATAACAGCAGGAACGGCATAATCAGTATCATTGATTTGACGAGTTTCCCAAACGGATACCGCGCCAAAAGCGCATACAGCACGGAAACGCCGACCGCCACCGCACACAGCCACGTCGGCCGCACCGCAAGCCCCGCCACAAACAGCGCCGTAAACACAAGGTGCTTGGCTATCGCCGGTAATCGCCCAACGACAGAACGGCGGTGCATTACAGCATCGCTTCCATATGCCGCAGCAGCGCGCACCGTCTTCAGCAGCGTGGTCCCTGCCAGCGGCTCTTGCCGGGTCACTGTGGCGGGCGTCTCGTCCCCCGTCCACAAAGTCGCCTGCGAATCGCACGTAATCGTTCCCCGTGCCAATGAAATCACACGGTCGGAAAAATCAGCCTCATCTTGATGATGCGTGCTAAATAAAACGGTGACGCCCTGTTCGGTGAGCCGTCTGAACAACTGCATAATTTCATACCGGGCAGGACCGTCCAAACCCGCAGTTGGCTCGTCAAAGAGCAACACCGGAGCACCCAGCGCGATAATGCCCGCCACCGAAAGCCGACGCTTCTCTCCGCCTGAAAGCGTAAACGTCCGCCGCTCACCGAATTCTGAAAACGGCAAACGAACGTTTTCCATGGCAGCCTTGACGCGCGCAACAAGCGCTGCCCCTGTTACACCGTGATTCCGCGGACCAAAAGCAACGTCATCGGCAGCGAACTGCTCAAACAGCGCGTCGTCACTGTTCTGGAGCGCTATGGCGGGGCGTCCTCGAGCACAGATGGAACCACTGTTCGGCACCAATAGGCCGGCGCACAGTTCCAGTACCGTCGATTTTCCGCTGCCCGAAATTCCAGTCAACGCGGTCAAAGTGCCTGCGGCAAGGGCAAAAGAAACATCTGCCAGCACCTCGTGTGTGTCATACGCAAACGACACCGCATCCACAACGAGCGCCATTTCGCTGCCAACTGCCGGCTGCTGGGCAGGCTTTTCAGGACGATACCGCGCCGGAAGCGGGCTGCCCAGAACGAGTTTCATCAAATCATCACGTGAAAAAAAGACATCCGTTGGACCGGTAAATTTTACCACGCCATTGACAAATACAGCGACCGTCTCCGCATGACGAATAGCATCCCGGTCATGCGTGATATGGATAATGGTGTGCCCCGTGCTGTGCCAGTGCGCAAGAAACTGAAAGATGTCCGCACGAGAAGCAGCATCAAGCAACGCGACCGCTTCGTCAAAAATCAATACGTCGGGCTCAAGCACGATTATGCCGCTTATGGCCGTCTTCTGTGTCTGTCCGAGCGACAACAACAACGTACGCCGCTCGGCAAGCGGCAGCATGCCGGTGACGCTTAAACTTTCAATCGAGCGGAGCTCCACCTCGCCCGGAGGAAGCCCAGAGTTCTGCGGCCCAAAGGCGGTATCGCGCGCTACCGTACCGCAGACAATCTGCTCCTTGGGCGATTGAAACACCATGCGGACGCTCGCCCCGTGCTCTCGCACAATCGTACCGGAATCCGCCGTAAGCAGGCCGCACAAAATCCGGGCAAACGTGCTTTTCCCGCTTCCATTGAGTCCAGTTATAGCGGTATATGAACCGCGCTCAAAGCGCAGCGAAACGTCCCGCACCGCAGGGATCGTACAATTCGGATACGTATAGCATACTTGTTCTGCCGCCAAGATTGCCATGCGCCTATCATACTAGAAATGCGTAAAAGTTACCAGAGAGATTACTCGTTTACTCACAAAAAATAACTTTTTTTGGGGAGAAGTCTCTCCCCTGGGTTCAGCCCGCCCGCGCGTGGAAGTAACAATCGCTCCTTATTTTTGAACAGTGAACGATGATACAAAAATGGTATCTTGCACCGTGATACTGAACGCAGCGGGTGGTCTTCACCACACCCCTCTCTTGCAGGAAAAAAGTTGTGAACACGGCAAACGCCACTCGCTGTTTCGCTCCGCGAAACAGCGAGAACGACGCGCGGCGTCATATTGCGCATCTGGCCAACAGGGAGATTATCCGTTTAGCACCCCGCACCTACCGGTGCGGGGCATCGTGCCAGCGGTTACGCACTGCACCCGTTGAAAAACGCAACAGAGGAACCGCCGCAGAACAGCTAGAACGGACGGTCGGCCAGATATTTGTACTCCTGCCAGCGTCGTTTTGCTGCCAACGCCGCGCGGTCAAGCAGCATGTTCGCACGATCCGGATTCGCCGTTTTGAGCGCCTTAAACCGTCCCTGCGAATACATGTAGTCGGCAAGCTCAAAACTCGGTTCCTTGCTGTCAAGCTGGAACGGGTTTTTACCTTCCGCCACCCGGCGCGGGTCGTAGCGATAGAGCGGCCACAGTCCGCTGTTCACCGCCTTTTTCTGCATCTGCAAGCCTTGTGCCATATTGATGGTATGGCTGATGCAGTGCGAATACGCAATAATGAGCGACGGCCCGTCGTAGCTTTCTGCCTCGCGAACCGCCTTAATGGTCTGTGAGTGATTCGCTCCGAGCGACACTTGCGCCACATAGACGTAACCGTAGCTCATAGCAATCATCCCAAGGTCTTTTTTGCCGATGTCTTTACCACCTGCAGCAAACTTTGCGATGGCGCCGATCGGGGTTGCCTTTGACATTTGCCCACCAGTATTTGAATAGACTTCCGTGTCAAGGCAGAGCACGTTAACATTGCGTCCAGAGGCGAGCACGTGGTCTAATCCGCCAAAACCGATGTCGTACGCCCAGCCGTCGCCGCCGATAATCCAGTTGCTTTTTTTGATAAAGTTATCCGCAACGGAGACGAGTTCCTTTGCAAGCGCATCTTTGCTGCCGGAAAGCGCCTTTTTCAAGGCGGCGACGTTCGCGCGCTGCCGGTCGATGGCAGCCTCATCCGCCTGATCGTTCGTAAGCAGCGCATCGATTTCCTTTACGGCAAGGCCTTTTGCTTTAACCTTTTCAGCGACTTCATGCGCGTATTCAGTCAATTTATCAACCGTCAACCGCATGCCTAAACCGAACTCCGCGGCATCTTCAAACAGTGAGTTACTCCACACTGGACCAGTGCCCGCTGCCGTCGTGGCGTACGGCGTCGTTGGCAGATTACCACCGTAGATTGACGAACAGCCGGTGGCGTTTGCAATCATCGCACGGTCGCCAAACATCTGACTGATCATCTTGATGTACGGCGTCTCTCCACAGCCGGCGCACGCACCGCTGAACTCAAAGAGCGGCCGTTTGAGCGACAGATCTTTGGGAGAACTCATATTGAGCTGCGCCTGATTTGGTTCGGGCAGATTGAGGAAATAGTTCCACGTCTGTATCTCCTGATCGCGGTATTCCGGCGTAAACGACACCATTTCAAGCGCTTTGCCTGGAACGGGGCACGCGTCCACACAGATTGAACAGCCCGTGCAGTCCTCCGCGGAGATGCCAAGCACCATTTTTTGCCCTTCAACCTTCGGCTTGCCGTCAGCACATTTAAAGCCTTTCGGTGCCGCGGCAGCCTCTGCATCGGTGAGCGGCTTCATGCGGATACACGCATGGGGACACTGCAAGGAACACAGCCCGCAATAGATACATTTTTCTGCAATCCACGAAGCGACCGTTTCGCCAACACCGCGCTTTTCGTACTGCGTCGTCGCTGTAGGGTACGTGCCGTCCGCCGGAATCTTTGAGACAGGCACCTTGTCGCCTTCTTGTGCGGCAAGCGCACCGAGCACATTTTTGATGAATGGGTCTTCCGTATTTTTGATCGACGGTACCATATGGCGGCTACTCGTTGCTTTCCGTCCGGCGAGTTCCACGCGCTCAACGGCAGCCAGCGCCAGCTCAATCGTGGAAATATTTTTGTTGACAACTTCCTGCCCTTTTTTGCCGTAGGTCTTTTCGATGAACTTCTTCATGTACTTAACCGCTTCAGCCTCTTTGAGCACGGTAGAAATCTTAAAGAACGCCGCGAGCATGACGATATTGATGCGGTTCCCCATGCCGGCTTTTTCCGCAATTTTGAACGCGTCGATTACATAGAACTGTGCTTTTTTGGCAAGGATCTGTTTCTGCTGTTCCGCCGGCAGCTCGTCCCACACGTGGTCTTTATCAAAGCGGCTGTTCAACAGGAACACACCGCCTTCTTTCAGATTCTTGAGCATATTGTAGGCATCCATGTAGGCAAACTTATGACACGCCAAGAAATCTGCAGATGTTACCAGGTACGGACGGCGGATACGGCCTTTGCCGAACCGTAAATGGGAAATCGTGATGCCACCGGATTTCTTTGAATCGTATGAAAAATACGCTTGTGCAGAGAGGTCGGGGCGCGCATCACCGATAATCTTAATCGCAATTTTATTCGCGCCGACTGTGCCGTCCGAACCGAGCCCGTAGAACATCGCTTCGGTCATGCCCTTTTCTGCGATGAAGAACGATTCATCGTATTTGAGCGATTTTTTCGTTACGTCGTCAGTGATGCCGACGGTAAAGTGCGTAATCGTTTTGTCTTTCGCGTCAAGGTTGTCAAAGCACGCGATAATCATCGCCGGGGTGAAGTCTTTTGAACCGATGCCGTAGCGGCCGCCGGTAATGAGCGCCTTACGCCCCGCTTCATTGAATGCCGTCGCGACGTCTTCGTAAAGTGGCTCACCGATTGATCCCGGCTCTTTGGTGCGGTCCATGACGACGATTTTCTTTGCAGTCTCCGGAATCGCTTTGAGCAGCCGGTCCGCCGCAAATGGCCGGTACAGGTGCACTTTTACCAGACCGACTTTTTTCTTCTGCTGCTTGACAAGGTATTCAACCGTTTCGTGCGCGGCATCCGCACCGGAGCCCATGATGACCATGACTTTGGTTGCGTTCGGATCGCCCACATACTCAAACAGCTTGTATTTTCGTCCGGTGATTTTGGCGAACTTGTCCATCTCCTGTTGGACTGCCTGCGGCACCGTCAAATAGTATTTGTTTACGGCCTCGCGCCCCTGAAAATAGACGTCGGGGTTCTGTGCCGTTCCGCGGATCTCTGGGCGTTCCGGATTTAAACCGCGGGCGCGGTGCGCGTGAACCAGATCGTCGTCAATCATCTGGCGCATGTCTGCAAACGAAATCTCGTCGAACTTCTGAATTTCGTGCGAAGTGCGGAAGCCATCAAAAAAGTGCATAAACGGAATGCGCGTGCGGAGCGTTGCCGCGTGGGCGATGACTGCCATGTCTTGCGCTTCTTGCACTGAGTTCGATGCGATCATTGCCCAGCCAGTCTGACGGCACGCCATGACGTCGGAATGGTCGCCAAAAATAGACAGGGCGTTTGTAGCCACGGCGCGCGCCGCAATGTGAAAAACGGTGCTCGTCAGCTCACCGGCAATTTTATACAGATTCGGAATCATCAGGAGCAGCCCCTGCGACGCCGTAAACGTGGAGCTCAGCGCCCCGCTCGTCAGCGCGCCGTGGACAGCACCGGACGCACCCGCTTCAGACTGCATTTCAATGACCGCTGGGACGGTTCCCCAGATATTTTTTTCGTTCTTTGCAGAAAGGTCGTCGGCAACTTCGCCCATCGGGCTTGACGGCGTAATCGGATAGATTGAAATCACTTCACTCAATGAGTGTGCCACTCGCCCGACCGCAGTATTTCCGTCAACCGTCACCTTTTCGGCGGCGGGGCGCTTTGCCGTATTTTTTTGTGCAGCTGCTTTTTTATCCGTCATTGTACGCGCGCTGCTCGTTGGTGCGGTTTTTGTGCGCGTAGCACCTTTTGCCTGAACGGCAGCTTTCCGTTCTTTCGCCATTGTATCCTCCTCACAGATTATATGGTATGAACTGCTTGTGTAATCCTTACTATATATTTTACACTGCTTGTGTGCATTTGACAAGTAAAAGAACGCACGAAATAAAAAATAACCGCCACTTTTTCTGAACAGCGGGGCAATGCACACCGGCGCACAGAAATATGTGCTGCCACAAAAAGACAGCGGGGCATCCGACGCCGGGGCGGAAGAACGCGGAGCGTCGACCGGAGCGGAGCGAGGACGATGGAGGCATCGGCCGGAATTCTGGAGCACCGGTAGCCGTACGGGCTTCGTCTAAAAAAATGCATTGCTAAATATCCGGAAAAAAGCTATTTTATAGTTCATGGAAGAGATACTGGAACTGCTCAAAGCAAATGCGCGTCTTTCGGTTGAAGATATTGCGGCTATGACAAACAGAACGACGGATGAAGTCCGCGAAATCATCAGAGCGCTCGAAAACGACGGCATCATTTTGAAATACGCCGCGATTGTGAATCCTGAAAAAGACGGCAAAGCGAAAGGTGCGGTGCATGCAGAAATTGAAATTCAGGTGACGCCCGAACGAGAACGCGGCTTTGACGCGATTGCAGACAGAATCTATCGCTTTCCGCAGGTGAAGTCGCTCTACTTGATGAGCGGCGGCTACGATTTAAAAGTCATTATCGAAGGCGAGACGCTACAGGACGTGGCATTTTTTGTGTCTGGCAAACTCGCTACAATAGATGGCGTGCGGTCGACAAAAACGCATTTTATTTTGAAGACATACAAAGAAAACAATATTCTCTACGTGGCGGATGATCGCGACCGGCGTGAAGGGGTAACTGCGTAATGAACACGCGCCGAGACCGGCTTTCGCGCAAGGTGGTGGAAACGCCGCCGTCGGGCATCAGGAAATTTTTTGATTTAGTGATTGGCCGCGATGACGTTATTTCTCTCGGTGTGGGCGAGCCGGATTTTCCGACGCCGTGGCTGATGCGCGAGGAAGCATTCTATCATCTTGAAAAGGGGCGAACGTCGTACACGTCAAACTGGGGGCTGCTTGAGCTTCGCACGGAAATTGCGCGCTACCTTGAGCGGTACGGCATGTACTACAATCCGCAGAATGAAATTCTCGTGACCATCGGCGGCTCTGAAGCGGTAGACGCTGTGCTCAAAGCAATCCTAAATCCGACAGATGAAATCATCGTGGCGGAACCGTGCTATGTGTCGTATCAACCGCTCGCCGCGTTGTGCGATGCGACAGTGGTGCACCTTGACACGAGCGCGACCGATTTTTATCCGACGGCAGCAGCAATCGAGCGGCTCGTAACGCCCAAAACAAAGGCGCTCATGTTGTGCTCACCGAACAACCCGACCGGCCGTATGATTCCCGCCGCGGAGTTAGAAAAAATTGCCGCCGTGGTGCAGGCGCACGAGCTGTGGTGCGTGAGCGATGAAATCTACAGCGAGCTGGTGTATGACAGCAAAAAACACGTGTCGATCGGAAGCTTGCCCGGCATGAAAGATTACGCCGTCATCATCAACGGCTTTTCAAAAGCATTCGCCATGACGGGCTGGCGAGTCGGTTATTTTGCCGCGCCGGCGGAGTTGACAGCGGAAGTCTGTAAACTGCATCAGTATGCGGCGATCTGCGCACCGATTATGAGCCAATATGCAGCGGCGGAAGGGCTCCGCCACGGATGGGCGGAAGTTGAAAAAATGCGCGTCAGCTATCAGCAGCGACGCAACTTTATGAAAAAAGCATTTGACGACATCGGCCTGCCGTGCACAACACCTGACGGCGCGTTCTATCTGTTTGTAGACGTCAGTGGAACAGGACTGTCCGGAGAAGCATTTGCAACCCAGCTGATTGAACAGCAGCACGTGGCAGTTGTTCCCGGCGCCTGTTTCGGTTCCGGCGGAGAAAAATTCATCAGATGCTGTTATGCAACCGATATTAACAAAATAAAGGAAGCGCTTGTGCGCATCGCGCTTTTTGTGCGCAACGTGAAGCGATGATTGTTTTTGCACGGATTCCAATAGGCGTAATTAGTAAACGCGTATATGCGATATGTGGGCAAAATCAGAAAGCGCAGCATCAAGCGGTGTATCGTTCTGGACGGATTTTGGTTAAAAAAACATCTGCCGTTCAAAGGTGCCGGTGGCTCCGATGCGGACAGCATACTACCATAACGATGAGGTGACAAACTATGATTATTCCAATTCTTTTAGCGGTCATCGTTGGCGGTGCCCTGTTGCTGGTACTGATGTCCCGGGCAGGAAGTTCGGAAAAGAAGACAAAAAGACGAACCAGACAGAAAAGCCAGAGCACTATCATCAAGGAGTGCACAAAACGGCTTTCCCATGACCCGCACAACGTGCCCGCGCTCACAGCGCTTTCTGATATTTATTACGCGCAAAAAGACTGGGAGAAGGCATTGCCGCTCTACCAGACGCTCTTTGAGCTGTCAAGCTTGCATGTAGAAATCGACCAGGTAAAAGTATCAGTGCGCAATGGTATTTGCGCATTCAAAATGGCGCATTACGATCAAGCACTACAGGTATTGCTCAAGGCACAGCGGCTTGCTCCCGACGGATTTGAACAAAACTACTATCTAGGCTATACGCTCTACGAGATGAAAGAGTACAAAAAAGCAATCGCCTGTTTGAAAAAAGCGCTGCTTATCTCTCCCGAAGCGATGCACACCTACGAGCCGCTTGCGTTCGCCTGCTATAAAGCAAAGAGCTACAAAGAAGCGCTTCCATACCTTCGCCGTGTACTGGACGAACATCCTGATAACAAAGAGGCGCTCTTCTATACGGGCATCGCGCTTTCGGATTCCGGCCAAACCGAAAAAGCGCTCAAGGTGTTTACACACCTCAGGCTTGACCCAACATTTGGAGCGCCGTCCTGTCTTGAAGCAGGAGGTATGCACGTACGCGCCCGGCAATACGAAGCTGCCTTGCAGGATTACCAAATCGGACTAAAACTTGAAAACACTGCGCCCGACGTCAAGGTACAGCTACTCTACAATATTGCGAATACGTACATCGCCATGAACGACATCAGCAAGGGGCTTGCTTGTCTGACAAAGATCCAAGAGCTCATGCCGAATTACAAAGATGTCACATCGCTCATTCAGCGGTATCAAGAACTGAATCAAAACTCCAACTTGCAAACATATCTTTTGTCCGGCATAAACGACTTTGTTGCACTGTGCAGAAATTTTGTTACAACATTTTACAAAGATGCGTCCGTCAAGATTGAAGACATTACGGTGTCTCAGGGAAGCGTCGACGTTCTGTGCAATATCGATACACCCAAATGGGAAGATACAGAACTGTTCCGATTTTTCCGTACGACCGGTTCTACCGGCGAATTATTTGTGCGCGATTTTCACGCGAAACTACGTGACGTAAAATGCGACCGCGGTTTTTGCATCACGGCAGGAACGTTCACCGAAGAAGCAAAAAAATACGTTGACGGTCGTCCAATCGATTTGATTGAAAAACAAAAGCTCATCATGCTTTTAAAAGCCATTCGGCTTTAGCACTTTTCTATCAAAACAAGATGGCGCTCGCGATCGGGCAGAAACGGGACAGAAAGCGGAACAACGGTATAGTGCGGAACAACAGTCGCGATTGCTGCCATCTCATCTTCTATGGCAGTGCGGCGCGCTTTATATGCAACAATCCATCCTGCGGGCTGTGTTACCGCAGAGAGCGCGCGTATCATTGTTTCTCGCAACGGATGAAACGCGCGGAACGTCGTGACGGAAAATGAATCAGGGGGAATGTGCTCCAATTCGCGCTGTGTAATACGT